>PTLG01000226.1 GCA_002937995.1 Alphaproteobacteria bacterium MarineAlpha3_Bin7
AACCCGCACCAAGGCCCTTTGTTACTTCTGCACCAATTTGAATTCTTCTATCGGAAGCTGAATGTGAAAGTGCTTGGGAATCGGCATTTGCTACAATAAAGTCCACCCCTTCTAATCCCATTTGTATCATATTGTTTACTGCATTTCCTCCAGCACCACCTACACCAATAACTGAAATTTTCGGTTTAAGTTCTGGTTCGGTGTCATTGTTAGGAACACTTAAATTAATAGTCATATTAGCCTCCAAATACGCCTTTATAATGTGCCCGCTTAAAACTCCGGTTTCTCCCGGAAACGAACGTTAAACCCTCAAAATCTGAGGATTAAATAATAGGACCCCATATAACTTGGGCCACAAATTCAAACATAGTCACGAAGCCACTGTCCAAATCGTGCTATTTTACTTTCAGTCAATCCCACTTTGTTCGAAGCTGTAGATAAGATACTTTGCCTTTCATTCAAATGATGTTGAATTAATCCAGCACACACGGAAAATCCCGGTCCGTTTGCCGATTCAGCCAAACCTTCAATATTTGAGGGTCGACCAAGCCTGACTTGTTTATCAAGTATGGTCGCTGCTAAATTAGTTATGCCAGTAAGTTGACTAGCGCCGCCAGTAAGAACCGCACGACGACCAAGAACTTTTTCAAAACCACTATCTATTATTTTCTTTTTTACCAACTCAAATATTTCCTCCAATCGTGGTTTGATTATTCCTATCAAAAGAGAACGTGGTACTTGAGTTGTCTCATTTTCATCTTCACCTACCAGAGGTATTTTTATCTGCTCCATATCGTCGGAAGGTGATGAAATGGCACTTCCGTATAAACTTTTCATTCTCTCAGAATGCGATAATGGCGCAGATAAACCTTTTGCGATATCATTTGTAACGTGGAGTCCCCCTATTGGTATGCTATCTACATAGATCATTTGGTTATCAAAGAAGACTGATATCGTGGTGCTACCGCCGCCCATATCGATACATAAAGAACCCAACTCCATTTCATCTTTTACCAGGCATGCCAGAGATGAAGCGTAGGGTGTTATAACCAATTCGCTAATTTCGAGGTGACACCTATTAATACAAGTTTCTAGATTACGAACAGAACTAGAAGAGGTGGTAATCACATGCATATTTACCCCCAATTTATCCCCATGCATGCCCCTCGGGTCCTTTATACCCTTCTTTCCATCAATGGAATAACTCACGGGTAGTGTATGCACCACTTCTCGATCAAGTGATTGTTGGGAATAAATCCAAGCTGGGTCTAGCGCCCTTTTGAGATCCGAGTCGTTAATTTGATTTCCCGCAACAGAAACATCAAAAGATATTAGTTCTGATTTAGGCTCTATACCAGCCAAAGAGACCGAGACGTGACTAACATTTTCACCAGCCATTAATTCTGCTGACTCAACGGTTGCTCTTACAGATGCCTCTACAGCATCCATATCGACTATATTTCCATTTTTAACTCCAGATGAAACTTGGTGTCCAATTCCGATAACATTTGCTTCTTTATTATCTATTATTTGGGCAATAAAACACGCGACCTTAGTTGAACCAACATCAAGGACTGCTATACAGCTACTCTTGGAGCCGTTAATTCGCTGAGATTTATTCATAATACACCCATGTTAGATATCTTTATGCGAACTACCTCTTAACAATTGCTTACTAAAACCTGTCTTATTCTCATTTATTTCAATATCATTGGGTTTTCTGAGGATAATTCGATCCCTAATTCTTAAATCAACTAAATTTGTTTCTCTAAATATTATATTCTTATTAAATATTTCCCCTAGTCTAACCCAAGCTGTTAATGTCCCTGACTCCGGTAACATAATTTTCGTGCCGTCTTTTAGAAATACGTCCCAGCGTCTAGCACCAACGCGTGTAGCGGCTTTGACATTTTTGGCCAGGTTTGGGACCAAATTAATAATTTGTATTAAATTTGTTACGAATCTTGGAGCGTCAATTCCAGATATTAAGATAAGACCATTGTATCCATCTATTTCTTTTGTATTTATGACATCCCCCCACTCGTCAATTAACCAAAATTCGTCTGCACTTTTCCATAAAGCTATTGGCCGCTTCTCTTCAAGATAAACAAATATCGAACTTGGAAGCTTTCTCTTGATCAAACCCTCTTTAACCCATGGCAGATTTTTAATATTTTTTAAGATCGCATCGGTGTCCAAATTGAGTATAGGCATACCCTTTTTGACCTTCATATTGTGCAAAATCTCCTCTACTCGTGTATTTTTTCGACCTTCAACAAAAACATTTTGCAATGAAAAACCTAGCGAAACACTGGTATCCATAAATTTTTTTTCTATAATTGCGAGCCACCCATTTAAGGGAAAAACATAGCAAAGATAAATAGCACCAAATACAATTAACCCAGCGATAAAAGGTCCAAAAGTCCTGGTTGAAAATATTTTTCGCCAAATGGGTGCAACTCTGCGCCTCCTTTTTCCTAAATTCCTATAAGAGCCTATATGTTGATTAACTAGGGGTCGCATTTTGCTTCCTCAACTAATCTTTTAACTAAGTTTGAAAAAGGAATATCAACAAAGGCAGCTTGCTCAGGAACTAGTGAAGTAGGGGTCATTCCCGGTTGGGTGTTTAATTCAAGGAAATACAATTTTTCCCCATCGAACCTAAAATCTGCCCTCGAAACACCCCTACAACCCAAATTCTTATGAACAAGACTTGCAATTTTGAGAGCCTCACCATATGTGTTCTCCGACAACTCAGCAGGGATAATATGGTTTGAACCACCTACTTCATATTTTGAGTAATAATCATAAAAGTCAGATGCAGGAATAATTTCGGTTACAGCCAATCCCTTCCCCCCCAATACAGCTACCGTTAGTTCCCTACCAGGAATATATTTTTCAACCATCAACAGATTATTTGAGGGCCAATCTAGGGTTTTAAAATTAATTTCTTTTTCATCTCTAATTATCTTAACCCCTACACTTGATCCTTCTGTTATAGGCTTAATTACAAAAGGCACTTCTATACTAAGCTTACTAGATAAATCATCACGGGTTAATATTTGGTGATCAGGAAATAATATATTG
>PTLG01000227.1 GCA_002937995.1 Alphaproteobacteria bacterium MarineAlpha3_Bin7
ACAGAGGGCAACCTCATATTCCGAAAGACTGCCCGCAATTTTAATTCTATCATGGCTACTGCAGGAAGGGTTACGGTAGCGGAGGTCGAAGAGCTTGTTAAACCAGGAGAACTTGATCCCGACATGATTCATACGCCAGGTATTTTTGTACAGAGAATATTGAAGGGTGACAGTTTTGAGAAGAGAATTGAGCAATTAACTACTAGAGAAAGAAAATAATCGAGAGGGGTATTTATGGCTTGGTCACGTGATGAGATGGCAGCTCGGGCAGCTAAGGAATTAGAGGATGGATTTTATGTTAACCTTGGAATTGGGATACCAACATTAGTTTCAAACCACATTCCAGATGGAATGGATGTGGCACTTCAAAGTGAGAATGGCATGCTGGGATTGGGCCCATTTCCTTTTGAGGGAGAAGAAGACCCAGACTTAATAAATGCTGGAAAACAGACCATTACGGAGCTTGATAAAAGCTCTTATTTTGATAGTGCCGTTAGTTTTGGAATGATCAGGGGAGGACATATAGATATAGCGATTCTGGGGGCGATGCAGGTGGCTGAAAATGGTGATTTGGCCAATTGGATGATACCCGGCAAATTAGTAAAGGGAATGGGTGGAGCAATGGATCTGGTTGCAGGCGTAAAAAAGGTTGTGGTCATAATGGATCAAAACGCCAAAGATGGCAGTTCAAAATTTTTGCATAAATGTAATCTTCCCCTGACAGGAACCCAAGTTGTAGATATGTTGATTACTGATTTAGCTGTTTACCAAATAGATAGAAAAAAAGGTGCCGCTACACTTATTGAACTAGCAACTGATGTTTCTTTAGAAGAGGTTAAAGAAAAAACCGAGGCAGACTTTATTGTCTCAAAAGCTTTGCAATAGTCTAAATTGACATGCCTATATTGATAAGGAAGCTTGTTGATTCGAAATAAGAGTATCAACAAAATCAGGAACTAACTTAGTAGCAACGCCATATTTTGACTCCTTAAATAGCGAAGCTCCCTCAGACGGTTCCAAGTTGATTTCTACTGTATGGGACCCACAGGAATTAGCCACCTGAACAAATCCAGAGGCTGGATATACATTTCCTGAAGTCCCAATAGACAAAAACAAATTACAGTCACTTAGCAGTTGGTCTATAGTGTCCATCATTAAGGGCATTTCACCAAACCAGACAACATGTGGCCTAAGAGTTTTCTGATGGCAATCAGGGCATTTTTCTCCTTCACCAAGTGGCTTCTCCCAACCCAGAACCAAGCCGCAATTGGCACACCTAGCTTTTAGGAGTTCTCCATGCATGTGTATTAAATTTTTTGTACCCGCTGCCTCGTGCAAGTTATCTATGTTTTGGGTAACAACTGCAACATTTCCTGGCCATTCTCTCTCCAGTTTAGCTAACGCAAAGTGAGCAGCATTTGGTTTTATAGAGGTATCCAAAAGGTTGTTTCTCCTCTCATTATAAAAATTTTGTACTGTCGAGGGGTCTCTTTCATAAGCTTGCGGTGTAGCTACGTTTTCAACCTTAACTTTCGACCAGATTCCTCCCCTGTCTCGGAAAGTGTCTATTCCTGACTCTTTAGAAATACCAGCGCCCGTTAATATCACAATGTTTTTGTGTCTCATTAAAGCTATTCTCTTAAATGTCCCTTGCTTAGGTTCTTTAGGACAGAAATCACACTAGGTGAGATTCTCTCTACAATTACATTCACACCTTTCCTGTTCGGGTGTATCCCGTCACTTTGATTAAGGTCTGGGTTTCCAGCTACGCCTTCTAGAAAGAATTTATAAAGTGGAACATTGAACCGATTAGCTAAATCTAGATATATTTTTTCAAACTCCCGTCCATAAGTTTTACCAAGATTAGGTGGCGCTATCATACCCGTTAGAAGTATTAAAATCTGACGTTTTTGAAGCTCTGTTAGGATAGACGCTAAATTTTCTTTAGTGTTGTTGGGGTTTAAGCCTCTTAATCCGTCATTGGCTCCCAACTCAACAATTACCATGTCGGGTTTTTTTGTTAAAGCCCATTTTAACCTATTTTTACCGCCAGCTGATGTGTCACCCGAGACACCTCCATTAGCGATACTTGCGTTCCAACCTGAGGCTAGCAGGTGTTTTTCCAGAACAGCGGGGAATGAATCGCTTTTATCCAAACCGTATCCCGCGGCTAAACTATCTCCTAATACTAATATTTTTATTTGAGTATTCTGACTTGCCTTACTATTTATTGGTAATAATAGCAGGACGGAAATTGATAATAGCGGATAAAAAGCAAGAAGTTTGAGATTTCTGGCTGTTAACATGGGGGTTCTAGACCAATAGCAAATCACTTTTTAAAATAGTTTTCTAGTTGTTGAATGGAAACAAATATATGGCAGAAAAAAAACCAGATAATAATATAGTTTTAGAAAATGTCCATCTGAACCTAAATACGTCCGCTGGAAGAATCAATATACTAAGGGGAATCAGTCTCAAAATCAAATCGGGAGAGTCGGTTGCTGTAATAGGTCCATCTGGCGGAGGAAAAACCACGTTAATAATGGCAATTGCTGGTTTGGAAAAAATTTCAAGTGGGAGTTTGAGGGTGGCAGGTGTGGAAACCAGCGAACTAGGGGAAGATGATTTAGCTATGTTACGGAGAAAAAATTTTGGCATTGTCTTTCAAGACTTTCACTTAATTCCCACGATGACAGCTCTGGAAAATGTTGCCATTCCATTAGAGTTGGCAGGGGCATCAAGTGATGTCGCTTTCTCTGTTTCTAGGAACCAGTTGAAATCTGTTGGACTTGGCCATCGATTTGATCACTATCCTTCGCAGTTGTCTGGTGGTGAGCAGCAAAGGGTGGCAATAGCTAGAGCCTATGCCTCAAAACCAGGGATACTTCTTGCGGACGAACCCACAGGGAACTTAGATGGAGAAACAGGCATGAAAATTATGGACCTCCTATTTGAGTTACATAAGGATAATGAGACAACGATGGTTCTAATCAGTCATGATAACGAACTTGCTGACCGGTGTGGTCGAACAATCACCTTAGCAGACGGCAAAATTAAAGAGTAAAAAAGATGTTAGAAATA
>PTLG01000228.1 GCA_002937995.1 Alphaproteobacteria bacterium MarineAlpha3_Bin7
GTTGGTAAAAATCATCATCATGGTCAACAGGCACAGCAGTCTTAAATTTGTCGGGAACAGGCGTTTTATTGCCAGTTGATTCTGGTCTCTCATAAAATGGTTCCCGGGATTCCATATTCATAAGATGGCTTTTTCCTATTAACCCGGTCCTATATCCTTGGACTCTCATCAGATCAACAAAAGTGTTCTGTTTTTTATCTAGTGGGATCCCATTAGATCTTACCCCATGAAGAGATGGCATGCGTCCGGTCATTAGGGTTGAACGATTCGGTTGGCATACCGCGCAAGCAACATAAAATTTTTCAAATAAACGACCTCGATCTGCAATTTGATCAATATTTGGCGTCTTCAAAACTGGGTGTCCATAACAACCAAGGTGATCAGCTCTATGTTGATCGGTAATAATAAATAGAAAATTAGGTCTTTTAGGTTTAGTCATATCTTTATTATCTAGAGTAATACTCAATTACTAGATTAGGTTCCATCTGGGTAGGATAGGGTACATCAGCTAGGCCCGGTTGTCGAAGAAATGTACCCCGCATCTTCCCGTGATCTACCTCCATATACTCTGGTGTATCGCGTTCTGGTGAGCCTGCTGCTTCGAGAACGAGCGGCAAATCTCTAGATTTTTCCTTTACCTCAATTATGTCTCCATCTTTAACCATATAAGACGGTATATTAACACGTTTTCCATTTACCCGTATGTGTCCGTGATTTATAAACTGTCTGGAGGAAAAAACCGTCGGTACAAATTTCATCCTATAAACTACGGCATCTAACCTTCTTTCTAATAGTCCGATTAGGTTTTCCGAGGTATCACCTTTTCGAAGGTCAGCTTTTTGATAGTATTTTCTAAATTGTTTTTCGCTAATATTGCCATAGTAGCCCTTAAGCTTCTGTTTTGCATGTAACTGTTGTCCATAATCAGAGGGTTTTTTTCTACGTTGGCCATGAAGACCAGGTCCATAATCCCTGCTATTAAATGGAGACTTGGGTCTTCCCCAAAGATTAACTCTCAGGCGACGGTCAATTTTATATTTAGTCTGGATTCTATTACTCATTGCACTTATCTCACTCGTTTTCCGGTTGTTATTGTTCCGATATTTCCACTAGGGAAGGGAAAGCTAAAAATTTGCATCCACGTTCTCGGTAAAAATGTGTGGGCAATATAAGTGGTCAGGTGAAACTGTCAATAGCAAGCTAATTTAATTGTAAGCTATTCAGCTTCCAGTTCTGAGTCCCAATAGAGGAAGTCTATCCAACTTTCATGAAGGTGACTAGGAGGAAAAGCCTGTCCTATTTTTTGCAGTTCATAATTTGATGGCTCTTCTGGTTTTCTAACGATTTCCATTCCGGCGTCTTTTAGAAGCTTGTTACCTTTCTTTATGTTGCAGTTGGAGCAGGCAGCAACCACATTGTTCCACTCTGTTTTTCCGCCTCTAGAGCGAGGCAGAAGGTGATCAAATGTTAAATCTTTAGATGTAAACACTTTATTACAATATTGGCACGTGAACTTGTCCCTTAAAAATACGTTGAAACGAGTGAATGCTGGTTTTCGAGAGAGATAAACGTATTGTTTAAGAGAAATGACACTGGGGAGATTTATTCTCCAGTTTGGTGACCTTATCACTTGTTCATATTCGGATATAACATTAACCCTATTAAGAAAGACAGCCTTTACCGAATCTTGCCATGACCACAACGATAAGGGAAAATAATTAAGCGGTCTAAAATCCGCATTTAAAACCAGCGCTGGGCAGCCATTATTAAAATTTTGCAACTTAAACCTTATTGTCAGAATAGATAAATAAAAATAGTCTATAGTCAAAAAAGCATCTTAATAGAAGGGTACTTAATCAAAGTTTACAAGAATTTTTTATTAAAATTGGTTTTAGAACTATAATTGCAACAAGGCTTTTTACCTATAAATCAATTATAGATCTTATAAAATCCCTTGAAAAATTGAGGCCTCTCTGATCAATAGAGTGTCCTAAACCTGAGCAAACATAGCCTTGAACACTAACACCCAGATTGTTTAGGCAATCAATAGCTTCTTTTTGGAGCTCACTGGGAACCAAATCATCCATATCTCCATTAACCAATAAAACTGGCGGGTAGCTTCTGATATTGTTTTTAAGATCGTTTCCTCCAATTAATCGACCAGAGTAACCAATTATACCTGCTAGGGGTTTTTGTCTTCTAGGTGCAACATAGAGCGACATCATGGTACCTTGGGAGAACCCAACTAGAAAAGTCTTGTCTTCTGTAAGTTTAAATTTTTCGAGTTGTTGGTCTATAAATTGATTTAAGATGGGTGCGGCTGTTTGTACACCGTTTAGCATTGAACTATCATCCCTATTTTGCAGGCTAAACCACTGATATCCCATTGGAGCCATATCGCATGGGAAGGGAGCATTCGGAGATACAAAGGCTGCTTCAGGCAGAATTTCAGAAAAGAATGCGGAAAGCCCTATCAGGTCGTTACCGTCCGCACCTAAGCCATGACAAAAAATAACCAGATGCTCAGGAGCATTTCCTGTTTTTGGTAGAAGTTCTGGTCCATAAATAGTCGGATTTTTAGGTGTCAAAACTTTATCCTGTAGAATAATATGAGCACATTACTCATTGACAAATTTTTTACCAACAAAAAATGCAATTTGAAAAAGAAATAACACGGTTTGCCCCATCCCCCACAGGGCGGCTTCATTTAGGCCACGCATTTTCAGCCCTTTTCGCTCAGAAAGAGGCAGAAAAGCGTTCCGGGAGAGTTTTATTGAGAATGGAAAATATAGATAAATCTCGGTGTAAAACGGAGTATGAGGCTCATATCAGAGAAGACTTGCGCTGGTTGGGATTTGATTGGAATGGAGAGATTAGGCGGCAATCTGACCATATTAAAGATTACAAAACCGCTCTACAAAAATTGCAGGAAATAGGTGTTCTATATCCCTGTTTCTGTTCTCGTGGTGAGATTCTAAGAGAGATAGAAAATTCATTTGGAGCGCCACATAATAGCATTTTGGGTCCGGATGGACCTACCTACCCCGGCACTTGTAGGTCGTTAACGCCAGATCGTCAAA
>PTLG01000229.1 GCA_002937995.1 Alphaproteobacteria bacterium MarineAlpha3_Bin7
GCAGGATACAACTTGTGTTCCTCCGCAAGAACTTTGGCGGATAAAGTTTTCACTGTATCATTTTGACTAATTGGAACTACCGATTGTGCAATAATAGGTCCCTCGTCAAGATCGGGGTAAACAAAGTGAGTAGTACAACCAGTAAATTTTGCTCCTGATTTTATAGCTCTTTCATGAGTATTTAGACCTTTAAAAGCAGGTAAAAGAGAGGGATGAATATTAATTATTTTGTTTTCCCACTTTTTAATAAAATTGTTTGTCAGTATGCGCATAAAACCAGCTAAACAAATTAGATTAATATCTGAGGCCTGAAGAATTGAGTTTAATTCATCTTCAAAAAGCTCCCGACTACGATAATTTTTGTGGTCCACAACGTGATTTTCTATCTGCCTGTCATCAGCTATTTTCAGTCCCATAACTTGAGGCACGTTGGAGATTACGGTGCATATCTCAGCCCCTAACGTACCATTTTCCTGAGATTCAATAAGTGCCTTAAGATTGCTTCCTCTGCCAGAGATTAAAACCCCTATTTTCATTCAAATAATCTCATAAGATTATCAATGACTACACTAGATTTTTCATCAGTGCTTGGAATAACCTCTCCAATAATCCGAGCATTTTGTCCGTGTTTACTCAATTCATTTACCACAATATTAGCAGAGTCTTGTGACACTACTACCACCATCCCGATACCACAATTAAAGGTTCGGAGCATCTCGTCTGTGGGCACTTTTCCCTCTCGAGCAATCCAAGTAAATATTTCAGGTATTTCCCAAGAGCTAGAATCTATAAAAGCGTTCATCGTATTTGGAAGGATTCTTGGGATGTTCTCTATTAGGCCACCTCCAGTAATATGTGCTAGTCCTCTTACTCCATCAATCTTCGAAATGGCTAAACAAGGTGCGACATATATCCTCGTAGGTTCTAGCAAAATATCCCGAAAAATTTGTTGGCCGTCAAAGGGCGAGACACCATTGATATCGACTTGTGATCTTTCAATTATCCTCCTAACCAGAGAAAAACCATTTGAGTGTATACCGCTAGAACTTAGACCAATAATTACATCCCCTGGTATAAAATTATCTCTGGGTAGTAATAGGTCTCTTTCCACGGCTCCTACTGCAAAGCCAGCGATATCATATTCACCCGTAGAATATAAGCTGCCCATTTCAGCGGTTTCTCCGCCAACTAAACTACAATTAGCTATTTTACAGCCTTCGGCCACACCACTAATAATTGATGTTGCAATCAACTTATCTAATTTATTCATGGCAAGATAATCTAAAAAAAATAGTGGCTCCGCGCCTTGAACAATCAAATCATTAACACACATCGCGACAAGGTCTATTCCAATATTATCATGATATTTTGCTTCAACTGCTAGTGTTAATTTTGTTCCAACCCCGTCCGTGCAAGATACCAATATTGGGTCAATATACCCACTAGCCTTTAGGTCAAATAAACCACCAAAGCCTCCAATTTCGTCCATAGCTCCAGGTCTTCTAGTTGCATTGGCTAGGGGTTTAATAACTTCAACAACCTCGTTCCCGGCATCTATATCAACGCCCGAGTCCTTGTACGTAAGGATATTACTTTTGCTTTGTTGAGTTTGTTTAGAAATTATGCTCACCTATGTTTATGCGAATTATCTCACATATTTTTAATCAGTCTACAATAGAAAGACAAATTGTTTCAACACGGTCTTTTGGTTGTTTTACTACAAATCTCTCACGTTTATTCGTGAGTTTAAAGAAACTAAATTACAAGACGACTCTAATCCAATTTTTTTTAATAACACTTATTCTATATTTTTGTGATCAAGCCTCAGCGCAAAGAACAGATGTTTTTACAATAAAAAATTTATCTGTAGACATAACATCCACCTCGTCCATGGATGCTCGAGATAAGGCATTGAAGGAGGGGCAGCTTCAAGCATTTAGTAAATTAATGAAAAGGTTAGTGCTCTCAGAAGACCTAGATTATTTGCCCGATATGCCAGTTGTTAAAACAAATGAATTTCTAAGTGATATTGCTGTTAATAATGAGAGAAACTCGCCTATTAGATATATAGCAAACCTTACCTTTAGGTTTAAACCAAAAAAAGTGAGACAGTTTTTAAAGGCTAATAAAATCCGATTTGCTGAGACAAAAAGTAAACCTGTTTTGCTTCTAACTGTGTTTGAAATTGCGGCGGCAAAATCTCTGTGGGATGAACCAAATACCTGGAGAAAAACTTTTAAGAGTATTAACCTTAGAGAAAGTTTGATACCCATTGTTTTGCCAAAAGGGGACTTGAAGGATGTAGGGATTATAGGGGCAGAACAAGCAGTTGAGGGTGATATTCAAAGAATTAGAGAGATGGCAAATCGTTATAAAGTTGAAACCGTAATGGTAGCTTTTGCTAAGTTGGTTACTACTCAAAATGGTCAGACGAAACTGGAGTTTGATGTAACATCCTATAGCTCAGATAAGCGGGATAGTGCAATTGTTGGCTCTTTTTTTCTTGACGATGCAAAACCCTCAGAAAAAGAACTATTACCAGTTGTACAGCAGATATTGAAACTAATAGAGGACAAATGGAAAAATAATAATCTTATACAATTTGAGAGAGAGTCAGTCCTTTCTCTAATGCTTCCGTTGGATAGTCTCAGAGATTGGGTGCAAAAAAGAAAAAAGTTATTATCTGTAGCAATTATTGAGAGGATAGAGTTAATATTAATTTCAAGAAATCAAGCTGTAGCAAATATCTTTTATCTAGGTAACCAGGAGCAGCTTGAACTTGCGTTAGCGCAGGAAGATATGGAAATAGTGCTATCTGGTGGTCGCAAAGTTCTGAGGCTAAGGTAAAAAATTATTCTGGTACCTAATGAGGTGAAAAGTTGAGCTCTCTTTCAAAAATACTAAATTTACCAAATATTTTGAGCTTAATCCGATTAATATTTGTGCCAATTACTGTATGGTTACTGCTAGAGGAACTTTATGATTTCACTTTTTTTATATTTATATTTTGCTGTTTAACTGATGGGCTGGATGGATATATTGCAAAAAGGTTCA
>PTLG01000023.1 GCA_002937995.1 Alphaproteobacteria bacterium MarineAlpha3_Bin7
ATGAACAAAAAAAAAGGTCTAATCATGGGAGTCGCAAACGAGCGTTCAATAGCATGGAGCATCGCAAAGACTGCACATGAACACGGGGCTGAACTAGCTTTCACCTACCAAGGAGATGCTTTATTAAAACGTGTAGCCCCACTAGCCGATTCTATTGGCTCCAAAATTCTTTTGCCGTGCGACGTCAACAAAGACGCTAGTATAGATAACGTTTTTTCAGAACTTTCAGAAGCTTGGGGCACAATAGATTTTGTTGTACATGCTATAGCCTATTCAGACCGTGATGAACTAAAGGGTAAATATGTTGATACTTCAAAGGATAACTTTTCCCAAACTATGTTGATTTCCTGTTATTCTTTCACAGCAGTTTGTAACAGAGCCCAAAAGCTCATGACTAATGGTGGTAGCTTAATTACCCTGACCTATGCG
This sequence comes from Alphaproteobacteria bacterium MarineAlpha3_Bin7, assembly GCA_002937995.1. Taxonomy (GTDB): domain Bacteria; phylum Pseudomonadota; class Alphaproteobacteria; order Rhodospirillales; family UBA2165. The sequence goes on from PTLG01000023.1 coordinate 430, forward strand.
GGTTCAGAGAGAGTTATGCCCCACTACAATGTTATGGGGGTAGCAAAAGCGGGGCTAGAAGCTAGTGTTAAATATCTTGCAGAGGACTTGGGGCCTAAAAACATAAGAGTTAATGCGCTATCACCAGGACCGATGAAAACTCTAGCAGCTTCTGGTGTGGGAGACTTCCGCTATATTTTAAAATGGAATCAATATAATTCGCCGTTGCGACGAAATGTCACAAATGAGGATGTTGGAGGGGCAGGACTATATTTTTTGAGCGACCTTTCAACTGGGGTAACGGGTGAAATACACCATATAGACTGTGGCTATAATATTGTTGGTATGAAAGCTGTAGATGCACCTGATATATCGGTTACTAAAAGTAATAATATTGAAGAGAAATAGCTTTTATGTCTGGTAATTCTTTTGGACATTTATTTAAATTTACGACCTTTGGTGAGAGCCATGGAGTAGCAATTGGCTGCATTATAGATGGCTCTCCTCCAAATATTCCTCTTCAAGTCAAAGATATACAGTACTGGCTTGATAGGCGTAAACCTGGAAATAGTAAGTACACATCTCAACGAAAGGAAACAGACAAAGTAGAGATATTATCAGGGGTCTTTGATGGTAAAACGACAGGGGCCCCCATAGCACTATTGATAAGAAATGTTGATGCAAGATCAAAAGATTATGACGACATCAAGGACCTTTATCGACCCGGACATGCTGATTATACCTACCATATCAAATATGGTAATAGGGATTATCGAGGCAGTGGAAGAGCTAGCGCCAGAGAGACAGCATGCAGAGTAGCTGCAGGAGCTGTTGCAAGAAAAATATTGGGTGAAAATATTGAAGTCAAAGGAGCACTAATCCAAATTGGTACAAAAAAGATTGATCACTCTCACTGGAACTGGGCAGAACTAAATAATAACGAATTTTGGTGTCCTGATAGAAATATTGTCCCAATTTGGTCAAAATACTTAGAAGAACTTCGTAAAGCAGGCACCTCAGTTGGCGCCATGGTACAAATTGTAGCCAGTAATGTTCCTCCTGGATTGGGGAGCCCAGTTTATGACCGATTAGATGCAGATATAGCGAAAGGTCTAATGAGCATAAATGCTGTAAAGTCGGTTGAGATAGGCGCCGGGAAAGAAGTTGCCGCCAAGCTAGGAGAGGAAAATGCCGATGAGATGCGAATTGTTTCTGGAAAGCCAGAATTCACTAGTAATAACTCTGGGGGTATTTTGGGAGGAATATCCAGCGGACAAGATATAATCGCTCGATTTTCTGTGAAGCCGACCAGCTCAATCTTGAAAACCTTGCAAACAGTAACCGTCAAAGGTGAGGAAACCAAGGTCTCAACAAAGGGTCGACATGATCCTTGTGTTGGCATAAGAGCGGTTCCCGTCGGGGAAGCGATGATCGCATGCTCTCTAGCCGACCATTTTCTTAGAGCTAAGGCATTACGGGAAGTTTAGATATATTTTGCTTAACTGTCTCGAAAGTCCTTTTTTTCCAGTAACCAAGCGGTCAAAAAACCAAAAACTAAACCCCAAAATGGAGCACCTATGCCAAGTATGGGTTGATCTGCTACCGTAACAAGAAAAGAGATTAAGGCACCAAATGTAAATCGACCACTGAAAGATATAGAAAATGACGTCTGTAAAACTCTGATTAAAGCCAAACCGGCCAGAGTGGCAATAAATGCCGAAGGCATTTTTAACATTAACTCTGTAAAAAATGGCGAAAAAAGTCCGAAGATTATGGCGAGAACACATATTACTATAGCTGATGAATATTGCCGACTCTTCTCACCACTGCTGGATAATATTGCGTTAACAGGCCCAGTTAAGCAAGTGGAGACGGATCCGAATATTGCTGTAATTAAGGACATAAAGCCACATGCCGTCGTAATCGAATTGATTGGTGGATTGTGTTCTCTTGATCTCAAAACAGCAATTCCTTGGGCATTTTGGGCAGCCAACACAGTAATAGTTAGAGGTACAACCAGCTCTAAAATTGCAGACATTGACCACTCAGGAACAAAAATTTTGGGTATTACAATTGATGGGCTCTCCAGCTGTAATTTTTCTAATCCCGAAAAAAGATGAACAGAAATTAACCCAACAATTAAAACCCCAATCATAGGTGGAAAATTTTTCGACAACCTACTATTGAGTGACAAAATAACAAATATTAGTGTCATTGGCACAGCTATCATCGGGTTTTCTGTTAAAGACTTAATCCAACTAATTGCAAAATTTATAAAAACCCCAGCAACCATTCCCATAATTATTGGCATTGGTAAAATAGCCATAACTTTTTTAACCCAACCACTAACGCCTAAAATCAATAATAAAACCCCGGTTCCGTAGAAAGCCCCAATAACTTCTTGAAAGCTAAGATGTTCTAATGCGGGACCAACCAAAACTGTTCCAGATATAGTCCAGAAAAAAACTAATGGCTGTCGATAGATTATTGATAATATGATACCAAGTATTCCATTTAAGACGAATGCCGCAAAGATCCAAGAAGACATCTCCGCCTCGGAGAGCCCTCCCTTTACTCCAACCTCTAAAATAATGGCGACAGGTGCTGAAGCCGCAAATAGAAAGGCTATTACTGCGTTAATTAAACTAAAAACTCCAAAATCAGAGATAATTACTTTAACTTTAGGTATAGGTTGATGGATGGGTTCTAATTGCACTTTATCATACGCTATTTAACAACATGACTTTGTCTTTATTCTAATTCTACATAAACCCATAAAAAGTCACAATTTACTGGCAGCTATAAAAAATTCTGTGTTACCCTTTGCTCCTTTTATAGGACTTTCTATTATACCTATAGGTGACCAATTTGGAAAACTATCAAGCCAATCATATATCTTTTCGCATACTAATTGATGTTTAGAACTATCCTTGATAATCCCATTTTTACCAACAAGCTTCTTATCCAGTTCAAACTGAGGTTTAACAAGTGCCAACAAAATTCCTCCACTGTCTACTAAACCCATACTATTGGGTAAAATTTTGGTTAAGCTAATGAAGCTGGCGTCACAGCATAAAAATGAAATTGGTTCAGGAATTTCAGTACTGGTAAGAAACCTAGCATTAGTTCTCTCAAGAACAATGACCTCAGCTGAATTACGTATTTTCCAGTCTAGCTGACCGTAACCAACATCTACTGCATACACTTTCTTGGCACCTCTTTCGATAAGAACATGGGTAAAACCACCTGTCGAAGCTCCAAGATCTAGACACACCCGTTCCCCAATATCAAAACCAAAATAGGAAATTGCGTAATCAATCTTTACTCCGCCTCGGGAAACCCAGACATGATCTTTTCCCTTTATTACTAAAGGGACGTCGTAGTCTACGATCTTTCCCACTTTCTCAAGTCGGTTTTCATTGGAAAACACGTTCCCCGCTAAAATAAAGCTCTTGGCCTGGTTCCTTGACTCAGCGAGTCCTCGTTCTACGAGGAGTTCATCTAATCTAATTTTAAGTTTTGCAGCAGCCACAATAATTCAGTTAGGCACTTTTTGTCCGCGAAATTAAGCCAGAATCAGATTTAGGGTCTAATAATGTTAGAGCTAAATCTAAAATATTTTCTCGCATCAAGCCTGCATGTGAATACTGCTCATCTGGACTATCTTGCTCGACAAACTCGTCAGGTAAGCACATTGTTCTAAACACTATGTCATTATCCAGTAATCCTGAGCGTGTCAAAAAATGACTTAGATGTGATCCAAATCCTCCCACGGAACCTTCCTCAACAGTTATCAATATCCGATGATTGTTCACCAGCTGCCGAATCAATTCTTCGTCTAGAGGCTTCATAAAACGAGCATCTGCAACGGTAGCTGACCAACCCATTAAAGCTAATTGCTCAGCAGCAGACAACACCTCCCCCAACCTACCCCCCAAGTTTAGGAGTGCAATGGAGCTTCCCTCAACCAATACTCTACCCTTACCAATCTCCAAAGGACTTCCAAACTCAGGCAGTGTTAAGCCAACACCTTCCCCTCTTGGAAAACGAAAGGAACAGGGTCTATCATCAATTTCGGCAGCAGTAGCTATCATATGCATTAGCTCAGCCTCATCCGAGGGCGCCATAATTATAAAATTTGGCAAACAACCAAGAAAGGTTAAATCAAAAGAGCCAGCATGCGTGGGCCCATCGGCTCCAACTAAACCTGCTCTATCGATAGCAAATCTAACTGGCAATTTTTGAATAGCAACATCATGAACAACCTGATCATAAGCTCTCTGCAAAAAAGTAGAGTAGATAGCCACAAATGGTTTATAGCCCTCAGCCGCTAAGCCTGCGGCAAAGGTTACTGCGTGTTGCTCTGCTATACCAACATCAAATGTTCTATCTGGGAACTCTTTATTAAATTTATCTAGCCCGGTTCCCGAAGGCATCGCAGCTGTAATCCCAATAATCTTTTTATCTTTCTTAGCCTCACTTATTAATGAGTTAGCAAAAACATTTGTATAAGTCGGTATTTTATTATTAGATTTATTTTGCTCTCCGGTAACCAAATCAAACTTTGACACTCCATGATACTTGTCTGGAGAGTCCTCAGCAGGCTTGTAGCCCCTTCCCTTTTCAGTAACCACATGAAGTAAGACAGGAAGCTTTTCCTTACTATCCCGAATATTTTTCAAAACTGGGAGCAAATGATCAATATTGTGACCATCGATGGGTCCCACGTAATAGAAACCAAGTTCTTCAAACAATGTACCACCTGTTATGATACCTCTAGCATATTCTTCTGCTCTTCTTGCTGTTTCTTCTAATTTTTTAGGAAATTTTGAAGCCATCTCCTTAGCAAAATGCCTAATTGATCTGTAAGATTTGGACGAAATTAATCGAGAGAGATAAGCACTCATCGCCCCGACAGGGGGTGCTATAGACATATCATTGTCATTCAATATAACGACCAATCCAGTATCCATAGATCCTGCATTGTTCATGGCTTCATATGCCATACCAGCGCTCATTGCTCCATCACCAATAACCGCTATTACATTTTTCGTATCTTCACTCAAATCTCGGGCAACTGCCATACCTAAACCCGCTGAAATAGAAGTAGAACTATGGGCGGCTCCAAAAGGATCAAATTCACTCTCCGATCGTTTACTAAAACCAGATAATCCTCCCCCTTGCCGAAGTGTATTTATACGATTTCTTCTACCCGTAATAATCTTATGGGGATACGTTTGGTGACTAACATCCCATATTAGTCTATCACGAGGTGTATCAAACACATGGTGAAGAGCCACAGTTAATTCCACAACTCCAAGGCTTGCTCCTAAGTGACCTCCAGTAACGGAAACGGCCCTGATTGTCTCTAAACGTAACTCTTCAGACAGTTGACTCAAATCACTCTCAGGAAGTTTTCTGATATCAGAAGGAACATTAATAGTATCTAACAATCCGACTTTAGCTTTCTTGACCAACTACGCCCCCATTTATTAATAATATAAAAAGTACTAATTACGACGATTCACTACAAATTTTAGCAAAGCCCCAAGAACTTCGCCTTTTTCTTGAAAAATCTCAAGATTTTTTAAAGCCCTTTCCTCTAAGAAACTAACTTCTTTCCTAGCCCCCTTTTTACCAAATAGTGAAACAATAGTAGCTTTCCCTAAATCAGCATCTTTATTAACCATTTTTCCAGTCTCTTTTAACGTACTATCCACATCAAGTAAATCGTCAGTAAACTGATAGATCAAACCCAAATCGCGAGCAAAACTTGTAAGCTTTTCAGTCTCCCTACTCCCGACCCCACTCAAAATAGCACCAGCTTTGCATGAAAATTCAATAAGGGCACCTGTTTTAAGGCTCTGAAGTCTAAGCACCTCTGATTTTGTAAATTTTATTTTACTTGATAGCAGATCGAGCATTTGACCTCCAACCATTCCTCTTGGACCAACTGCAGATGAAAGTTCTGCAATGAGTCGGATACGAATATCAGCACTTGGATGAATTTTTGGATCTGCTAACACTTCAAAACCAATAGTTAACAATGCATCTCCCGCAAGGATAGCTGTTGCCTCATCAAACTTTATATGGCAAGTAGGCTTTCCCCTCCTCATCCCATCATTATCCATTGCAGGTAAGTCATCATGAATCAATGAGTAAGTATGTATTAGTTCTACGGCAGCAGCTACTCTAATTAATTTATCCCTATCTACGTCAAACAAATCACCACAGGCTACCACCAATAAAGGCCTGACCCGCTTGCCACCAGACATGGAAGAATAACGCATCGCCTCATGTAAACGACTCTCAGAACCTTCAACAATTGGTAAAATTTTATCTAACTCAGACTCGGTAAGTTTTGAGATTTCTTTAAATAGATTGGCCAGCACTACCAATTTTACACCTATTCGATACTTGAGGGCTCAGCCACTAAATTACCAGACTCGTCAAATTTTATCTGCTCTATCTTTTCTTTAGCTTCAAAAAGTTTTTGTTCACAATGAGTTCGAAGAAGAGACCCTCTTTCATAGGCCCCAATGGCTTTATCCAACTTGTTAGATCCTTGTTCTAAGTTACTCACAATTTCATCCAATTCGGCCAATGCCTCCTCAAAACTTAACTTCTTTATATCTTCTGGTATTTTACTTTTGCCCATTTTAAAATCCTACATCTTAGTCTCAAGTATTCATCTTTATAAATTTTACGAGTTTATAGGTAAGCGATCACAGCTTACATTGCTAATCAACATCAGACAATAATGCCGATAAGTGCGAGGCAACACAATCTTTCAAAGCACCTAAATGATACCCACCTTCAAGTACAGATACTAACCTGCTCTGACAACATTGACGAGCAACTTTAGTTAGTTCCTTAGTCACCCAATTAAAATCCTGGACTACCAAGTTTAACTGACACAATGGATCATCCTTATGACCATCAAACCCAGCAGAGACCATTATAAGTTCTGGATTAAATTTTATTAAAGATGGAAGTATCTTTTTTTCATAAGCATCGCGGAAAGCTTCTGAACCAGAATACGGTCTAAGGGACACATTTATTAAATTATTTTTTGCAACATTATTTTCACCGCCAGTTCCAGGATAAGCTGGGAATTGATGACTTGATGCATAGAAAAGATTGTCATCTCCAGAAAAAAGTTCCTCTGTACCATTCCCATGGTGAACATCAAAATCTATCACTGCCACTCTCTCCACTTTCTTAAAAACCTGAGCGTATTTGGCACCTACAGCTATGTTATTAAAAATGCAAAACCCCATCCCCATATTGTAACGAGCATGGTGACCTGGCGGACGAACAGCACAAAAAGCGTTTCTGTAACTAGAATCCAATACATAATCCACCGCGTCACACACCGCCCCTACTGCTCTTCGAGCTGCCACGAGTGTTCCAGAGGACACTACGGTGTCAGCATCTAGGTTGATTAAATCAGTGAATGGTGAGTGATCGTAGAGGTCAGAAATATATTCTTTACTATGTACCAACTTTAATAGAGATAAGTCAGCCATTTGTGCTTCAACCAAGACGAGAGACTTAAACTCATTTAATTTTAAGAGCTCTAATATGACTTCAAGACGTTTAGGTGTCTCGGGATGATCTTCACCTGTTTCATGCTCCAAACAATCATTATGGTAAAAAAAAGCGGTTGGCATCACAATTTGTAAATTAATAAAGAGAATAAGTATAAACTATTTATACTTAAGACCACCCCTAAGATTAAGTATTATTTAGATAAATAACTGATTCGTTATTTTTTAACCTATTTCAAAATATTTATTATAGTATAACTTTTTTATTGACTCTATTTTTTCAAATAATAGAAGAGTTCTTTATTTACTTTTCAGTAAATATATAAATAATTATAATTTTTTATCAGCCTATATTTCAATTTTATTTAATATTGACTCTTTATAATACTGAGTCTTTTATGCAACAGTATAGTGTATTACATACTATATAATGTTTTTATTTGTTTGACTTATAACAATATATAGACTATATTTGTATAAATATTACTTTAATTGAGTCAATAATAAAATAAATAATGATTTGTAATAAATAATGTTGCGAATCAAATATTACATACCAGGGTAACGACACAGTATTATTAGGAGAATACGATATGTTAACGTTACACGGTAATGAAGTAGAAAAAAATAAAGATACTATTGATATACTTAATTCTGCTTCTGGCAATAATTCATCAGAATTATCAGAGTCCTATAGTCTTGAGAGGTTTCCAGGGGCACGCTTCATTCGTGGCGAATTTCATCCAATACCATATAGCGATGATGTAGTTTATTAGTTTCTGTCCTCATATTCAGCGATCTTAGCTGTTTATGAGGTTTGGGGGAGCAAGAATGCGGTTCATGCCTGGGTTGAACCGCATTCTTTTTGGCTCTTAATTAGTCTTACATGATGAAGTTGATAAATGAGAATAGGTGTTGATTTAGGCGGAACAAAAATTGAAGCAATAGCTATTAGTGCGACTGGTGACGAAATTGCCAGAAAAAGGATAGAGACACCAAAAGGTGATTATAAAGGGACCTTAGAAGCCATTAGGCTTGTTGTAAGGGCTGTTGAAGAAAAAATTAGTAACTCAAATGATCATATACGTCCTACAGTTGGCATAGGAATACCAGGATCATTAAAGCGTCAAAGTAACGTTGTCCAAAATTCAAATTCTACATGGATTATTGGAAAAAATATTAAAAAAGATGTAGAGCAAATATTGGAACGTCCCGTGCGGGTAGCTAATGACGCTAACTGTTTTACAATGTCAGAAGCCAGAGATGGTGCCGGACTTGGTTATGGGTTGGTCTTTGGAGTGATATTAGGGACAGGTGTTGGTGGCGGTATATCATTCGAAAACAAGATTTGGAATGGGCCTAATTCTATTGCTGGCGAATGGGGCCATAATCCAATACCTTGGACTGATGATCACATCAATTATACAAGCTCAACAGAAATAGAGTGCTACTGTGGAAAAAAGGGCTGTATAGAGACTTTTCTATCTGGAGCAGGACTGGTAAAAACTTATGAGGATCTTAGCACGAAAATTAGAGCCTCTACCATTACTACTCCAGAGCTCATAGTAAAAAACTTTGAAGATGGAGATAAAGTAGCCCAAAAATGTTTAGAAATTTATGCCTCTAGACTAGCAAGAAGCCTAGCCCACGTTATAAATTTGGTCGACCCAGATGTAATAATCCTTGGGGGGGGGATATCAAATATCTCATATTTATATGCAACAGTTCCTGAATTACTTAAAAGATGGGTGTTCACTTCTGAGCTATCTACTCCATTGTTAAAAAACCAGCACGGGGACTCAAGTGGAGTAAGGGGTGCTGCTTCGCTTTGGCCCTAAAACCAACAAAACAATCATTTAATAGTTTTCTCTTTCTTAGTAGGAATGTGTTTAAGATGTAGCTCTCTGTATCTTTCTTTGGATATTTCGGCAGGTGCACCCATCATCAAATCTTCTGCCTGTTGATTCATTGGGAATAATATGACCTCCCTAATATTGGGTTCACCAGCAAGTAACATGACTATCCTATCAATTCCAGGAGCAGAACCACCATGTGGAGGAGCACCAAATTTAAATGCGTTTAACAAACTACTAAACTTTTCCTCAACGACCTCTTTACCATAACCAGCTATCTCAAACGCTTTGTACATAATCTCTGGACGGTGATTTCTTATAGCACCACTGGATAACTCTACCCCGTTACAAACTATATCAAATTGGTAAGCTAATATATCCAGAGGATCTTTGTTAATAAGAGCTTCCATTCCCCCCTGTGGCATAGAAAATGGATTATGGCTGAATTCAACTTCCCCGGTTTCTACATTTTTTTCATACATGGGATAGTCAACAATCCAGCAAAATTCATAAGAATCTTTCGTTAATAAACCTAGTTCGTCACATACTCTATTCCTAACCTGTCCGGCAAACTTGGATGCCAACACTTCATCTAAGTTGGCTACAAAAAACACCGAATCCCCATTAGTAAGTCCTAATTGGTCTCTAATGGCTGTACTACGTTCTGACTCCAAATTACGAGCAATTGGACCCTTGCCCTCATCGTCATTAAACATAATGTATCCCAACCCACCAAAACCCTCTTCTCTCGCCCAATCATTTAATTTATCGAAAAAACTCCTTGGATTATTTGCTGATCCTACTGCTGGTATAGCCCTCACGACACCTCCAGCAGCAACTATTTTAGCAAAAATTCCGAAATTGGAATCACGAAATTCGTCAGACACATCATAAATAATGATGGGATTTCTTAGATCTGGTTTGTCAGACCCATACTTTAACATACTATCTTTATAAGTAATTTGAGGAAAAGGCGAACTTGTTACAGCCTTACCCTCGGAAAACTCCTCAAAAACACCGCTTAGAACTGGTTCTAAATTTTGAAAAACATCTTCTTGGGTACAAAATGACATCTCGACATCTAACTGATAAAACTCTCCAGGCGATCTATCAGCACGTGCATCCTCATCTCTGAAGCACGGAGCTATCTGAAAATACTTATCAAAACCTGACACCATAATAAGCTGTTTAAAAATTTGAGGGGCCTGTGGTAAAGCATAAAATTTGCCAGTATGGATTCTACTTGGAACCAAATAATCACGAGCGCCCTCAGGAGAAGATGCTGTCAATATTGGCGTCTGAAACTCCTGGAATCCCTGATTAACCATCCTATTTCTTATAGATGATATTATATTACTTCTTAGCTTAATATTTTTACTAAGAGCCTCTCTCCTAAGATCTAAGAATCTATATTTAAGCCTTAATTCTTCTGGTAATTCATGATTGCCAGAAACTGGAAACGGCAAAACATCAGCAACTGAGTCAATAGTAATATTTTGGATCCGCACCTCAATTTCGCCTGTTAAAATATTTGTATTTATTGTGTCCGAACTCCGTTTTTCAGCAACCCCAGTAACAGTTATAACACTCTCTGGTTTAAGAGAATTAACACTTTCGAAGTTTGTACTATCGGCCTCCACAACTAGTTGTGTGAACCCAAAGTTATCCCTTAAATCTACAAACAACAGATTTCCATGATCTCTGATTCGATGAACCCATCCAGAAAGTCTAACAATTTCTCCTATGCTCTCCTTTCTTAACTCACCACAATTATGAGTACGATATGGATGAAGTTCTGATTCCTTCGACATTTTACTATTCCACTAACAATAAGAATGAATGGCAAAAATTCTTAAAGTTTATAAATTATTTAAAATTGGAGAAAATCAACTAAGCGAAGTAACCAACTTTAAATTATTTCACAAACCTCATTAAATTCAAATCTTGGCAGCCTTTTAAAAACTGTGTCCTCATCTCCTCGGCCTATACTACATACAAAATTAGTTTTAATATCTGTTCCCGACCAAAAAACCTCATCCGCTTTGGCCTTGTTTAGTCCTTGCATTGGACCAGCATCTAGACCTACTGCTCTCACAGCCAAAATAAAATAAGCAGCCTGTAATGTCCCGTTAAGATTAGCCCACGGTAGCACCAAATCTGGATTTTCTTCCATTCTATTACGAATTACACCAGGTCTGTGGGGTGCAAAGAAGTCGTTATGCTCAAAGAATTTATGGTCATTACCAAAAATTGCGATAACTGGAGCTAACATTGTTTTTGCTCTATTGGGCTCATTGAGTATGGGTTCCAATTTCTGTTTGGCTTCGTCAGTAGTAAGAAATTTGATACGAATTGGGCAACAATTTCCGCTAGTCGGGCACATCTTCATCAAGTCATAAATTTCTCTCAATTGTTCATTAGAGACTTTTTCCTCAAGCCAGCCATTAAAGGTTCTAGCTCCGGTGAAAATAAGTTGTCTACCCGCAGCATCGAGTAAACTAATTTCATCCCTGACCTTGCGAATGGTCTCTTGAGCTTCAATATCTACCTTATCTTTATCATCCATTATTGCCCCCAATAACTCTTAGTTATAAATTAACCATACAAGAGTGCTGAAATACTACCCTTCCCCACAAATTACAATCAAAAGCGTTGTAAAAAAATTTTTTTGAATTTATTCCTTTTCTGTTATATTTGGTATATATGTGTATTTGGAAATGTTGGAGATGGTTCTGTTCTAACGATTTAATAGTCTTTGTCATCAAAATAAATGACATTAGAGGGTTAAACTATTTTGGGAGTTAATAATATGTCATACAAATTCTGCCTTTATTCGGATATTCATGGTCAAATACCCCAGCTAGAGGCCGTTGAAAAAGGTGTCGAAGAAGAAAATCCCGACAAAATAGTCGTTATTGGAGATTTGGTTGGCCTTGGCCCGGAACCTGGAGAAATAGTTCAACATTTTATGGACAAGCCTTGGATAGATGTGGTCGTAGGTAATGTAGATTTGTGGGTAACTCGAAAAGTCTGGGAGACTACTAAGCCAAAAAGCCCTCATCAAGAATGGATGTTTCGTATGATGGAGATGACAAGGCAAAGGCTTAATGATAGTCAAATTGAATGGCTCGATAAGCGCCCTTTTTCTATCACCTATTCACAAGATCTAGGACACGATTTCCATATTTTCCACGGCACACCATACGACATAGGTGATAACGATGCTTTCCCATTTCGACTAACTGATGATGAAATTGCTGAAAAGCTAAAAGGGTATGATTATGATGTAATGGCTCATGGGCATATTCATGGGCCTTCAGTCCGAAACATCCCACGATCAGATGGCAAACAGCAACAATTAGTGTGCGCAGCTGCTGTGGGAATGAGTTGGGATGGAGACCCAAGACCGTCATATGCTGTAGTTGAATATATGGGCACCGGAAAATGGAACTGCAGAGCCGAGCGGGTAGAATTTGATAGCGAAGAGCAAGCTAAGTTCAATGAAAATAGTTGGATTGAGCATGGTGAAAGAATAGCTGGAATGATCAGATCAGGTCAATTTTGGAATCCTAGCCATATGCCTCATTAAAACTTTGGTTACCCTTATATATCTTTATTTTAAAAAGTGATTAAGAATAATACTTATGCCGAGGAACCCGTCTGATTGGGAGCTTAATATTAAGCGCCAAATAAGACACAGATATACTGAACAAAATAATTCTGGCGGACTACACTCTGACGCCAAAGTTAAATTAAAACTTTACGGCTACAAGCAAGCATTGATTGACAAACTGCCAAAGGAGCTAATTAGTCGCTTTTCGGGGTGCGGCTGCCCAGTAGCAGAACTTCAAATCTCTGGACATGAGACCATCATAGACCTTGGTGCTGGTGCGGGGATCGATAGTTTTCTGCTTGCTTTATCCCTAGATTCCGGAAAAGTAATCTCACTAGATCTCTCTCCAATTAATTTATCGACCTTTGGGAAACCGCTGGAAAATTTGCCCATTTATCCGATTAGCGGAGATATTGAACGAGTACCTCTAGCTAACGAAATAGCAGATGTAATTGTTTGTAATGCCGCACTAAATTTAACTATAGATAAGGCAACAGCCATGAAAGAGATTTTTCGACTTCTAAAGCCTGGTAGTATTTTCGTAGCTACCGACTTAGTTTCAGATATACCGCTTCCAAGAGAAATAATAGAAAACCCCCTTGCCCACACTACTTCCTTGGGGGGAGTTACAACAGAAAAAAATATTTTGCGACTATTAGAAAAAACTGGCTTCAAGAATATTACTATTTCAGGACACGAATATGAGGAATTTACTACTAGGGTAATAATCAAGGCAGCCAAATAAACTCACCTGTTTGGGCTAAAGTATTGACTAATTTGAATAAGAATTTACGACTACCTACCTAAAATTACAAATCTAAATTAATTTGATAATGGTATCATTTAAAATCAGCAGTAAAAGGCTCTAGGTAATTTGGATGGTTTTTATCTATTATGACACTAATAGCTGATACAAAAACTTTAATTACAAAATGTAAGGTTTTGACAGAATCAGAATTTATAGCTGTTGATACAGAATTCATGAGAGACAAAACATATTGGTCACAGTTATGTTTAATTCAGTTAGGCACTCCTGATTTAACCATAGTAATTGACGCATTATCTCCAAAAATTGATATTGATCCTGTCCTCGAAATCATGGCAAACCAGACCATAACAAAAGTCTTCCATTCTGCCCGGCAGGACCTCGAAATATTTTATAAACTAATGGGGACTTTACCAGCACCCCTTTTTGATACTCAAATTGCAGCGATGGCATGTGGATTTGGTGAAGCCACAGGATATGATAAATTAGCAAAAGAACTAATTAATGTTGAAGTAGATAAAACCATACGGCACACGGACTGGACGTCACGCCCCCTTTCTTCTAGTCAAATAAAGTATGCTGAGGGAGATGTCACCCACTTATGGAAAATTTACTTAAAACTAAAGAAAAAGTTGGAAGAAAATAAAAGAGAAAGCTGGTTAGACCAAGAAATAAACAATCTAACAAAACTTGATAACTATTTATTTTCTCCATCAACCGCGTGGCAAAGATTAAAAGTTAAGAAATCTAACCCTCGTTTTCTCGCTATATTAAAAGAGATAGCCGCTTGGAGAGAAACTGAAGCCCAACAGCAGAACTTACCTAGAAATAGAATAATTCGTGACGAGTCTATTATCGAAATAGCCCATCGCACACCCCACTCTATTGACCAACTGCTAAGAATTCGTGGATTAGACAAAGCTAAAATATTAGACAAATATGGAGAGAAATTACTAAAAGCCATCAAATTTGGTAGTAATATTCCTAATGACCAATTACCAACTGTTCAGAATAAAAAACAACTCCCCAGGGATATTGGCCCAGCCACTGACCTTTTAAAGGTGTTACTTAAGATGCGAAGTGAAGAGCATGGAATTGCTCAAAAATTGATTTCAACTACTCAAGAATTAGAAAAAATTTCTGCCTATGGAGAGAAAGCCGATGTGCTAGCATTACGTGGTTGGAGAAGGCAAATATTTGGCGAGGATGCTTTAAAATTGGCTTCTGGTTCTTTAGGAATTACAATAAAAGAAAAGAAACTAAAAATATTTGATAAAATTAACTAAAGCTAACAAATCTCTATCGATCTTATATGTTTATTTATTTTAGTTATTAAGTTTGCAACATACGTTGTATTAAACAAATGTTCTTTATTTGAAAAATCAACTAAATACCCATTTTTTGTTTTCACTAATTTGGTTTGAATAAGAAGTCCTGTTACACCCCCAGATAATTTGTGAGCAAGCTTTAGCACTAAACCCAATATTAACGCTAGATCTCTATCTTTCTGATCGATCAATTTTGTAGTAATTGTGATTTCTGGCCCATATTCATCCCCATCATAGCGGTGGTAAATCGATAGCGCTAAAAGGACGCGTTCCCTATGGGTTATGCCAGCTATTGGAAGTCGTAATACCCTTGTAAAACTATGCATGGCACGATAGTCAGGGTGTTCTGACCAACCTATATCACCAAGTAAACATGCCGCCTCTATTAAGCGTATTTCCCTGGAGTAAATATCTTTAAATATTACCTTAACCCAACTAAATACTTCATCACGTGAAACCGAAAACCTCCCCGCCTGAAAACCATAATACTCACACGCACTAATCAAGGGATCTTGGTCCATTAATTCACGAGGTGCCATTTCAAAAAACTTACCCTCACGTATTCCATAGCTAGAAAAGATAAGGCGTTTTGGAGAAATTTTATCTATAATTCGCCTCAGGACCAAAGTAGCTATGGGCAAGGTATCTATGCGGCGTCTCCCCACAGATGTGATTTTTTTCAGAGAACTCCTTGAAAGCTTAGAAATTACTTCCGTAATCGCTATTGCGTCCTGTTTGTTTATAGTAAGGTTATCAATTATTTTTATTGGATAATCCTTTTGTTGAATATAGATTCTAGCTATTGCCCTCCAGATGCCGCCAACTAAATAGAAGTCTTTTTGTTCCAGATCACTTAGCCATCCGATTTTTTCTAAATGCTCATCAATTATAGTATCTGCAACACACCCACTTTCCTCAACAGCATCTGAAATTCTGAGATGTCCCAAGGGAAGTGTAGTAGTTTTGTCCGCACAACCTTGATTTAAAGATACAAGTTCTAAACTTCCACCGCCCATATCACCTAACAGGCCATCTGCCTCCGGGTTGGCCCCAAGTACACCCTTAGCACATAACTCTGCTTCAACACTACCAGTCAATATATTCACTTTGTGACCAAAAGATCTCTCAATTATCTTAGCAAATCGCTTACCATCATCGGCCTCTCTAACCGCAGATGTGGCGATTATGTTTATATTATCAATCTGCATCTCCTTGGCCATTCCACAAAATCTCTTTAAAGTTTGAATAGCCAAATCGCATCCCTCTGGGTTCAGCTGGTTGGTTTTGCCTATATCTCTGCCCAGCCCACAAGTAACTTTTTCATTAAATATGGGGATTGGTAGTCTGGTCTGAGAAGCAAAAACCACCATACGCACACTATTCGAGCCTATATCTATAATTCCAATTCTTGATAACTTTTTGTCTTTAGCCATCTCAAGTCGCCAACCAACACTATCCCCCCTACCTACTACACTCATAACTTTTTCCTCATTTTAGTCTTTACCAGAATGAATTTATTCTGGCTTCCTTGGCGGATTATGTTCAAGAGACTTTCCACGTCCTGATAGACTTGGATTGGTCATAAAGTATTCATGAGCTGAAAAAGCTCTTGGAGTTGATTTGACTCGTTCATAATTCCCATTACTTTTCATTTCCCACGTTTGGGCCTCATCATTTAGATTTGCCGCCATAACCTGTTCCATAACTTGCCTATGCACAGTCATATTTTCTAATGGGACCATTACCTCTACCCTCCAATACAAATTTCTTGGCATTAAATCTGCCGAAGTAATAAATATTTTGGCTTTATCAGATGGTATTTCCTCCCCATTTCCAAAAATCAATATTCTCGAATGTTCCAAAAATCGTCCAACTATACTTTTTACATAAATATTTTCAGATAAACCCTTTATTCCTGGCCTCAAGCAGCAAACACCTCTAACAATAAGCTGAATAACAACTCCTGCATTTGAGGCTCGATAAAAGTCACTGATTACACTGGGGTCTACAAGGGAGTTAACCTTCACTATTATATTCGCTGGACGACCGTTTTGAGCATGTTCAATCTCTGCATCTATTAACGATTTTATTTGAGAATACAAACCGTCTGGGGAAACAGATATTTTCTTTAAATTAGTTGGCTTACTATACCCGGTCATAAAATTAAATATTATTGAAGCATCTTCACAAATATCTGAATCGCAAGTAAAAAAAGATAAGTCAGTATACACCTTAGCCGTGTCAGGGTGGTAATTGCCAGTTCCAAAGTGTGCATAAGATCGCAGTCGACTTCCCTCCTTCCTTACTACCAAACTGATCTTTGCATGTGTTTTCTTATCTGAAAAACCAAACACAACGTTTGCTCCTGCCCTTTCTAAATCTCTAGCCCACTTAATATTTGCTTCCTCGTCAAACCTCGCCTTTAATTCAACCATAGCAGTAACAGACTTTCCTGCTTCCGCTGCCTCTATTAATGCTGCAACTGTAGGTGAGTCATTGCTAGTCCGGTACAATGTTTGTTTTACAGCTATTACATTGGGGTCAATCGCAGCCTGTCTTATAAACTGAACTACCACATCAAAACTTTCGTAGGGATGGTGAACTATAAAGTCTTTAGCTCTAATTGCAGCAAAACAATCTCCATCGAGTTCTCTTACCCTCTCTGGAAAACGGATTCGAAAGGATTTAAATTTCATATCAGGTCTATCTAAATTATATAGCTCACTAGTATCAGATAGCCCAATCATAGACCGGTGCCTAACCATATCATCCAGGGATACATCTAACTCACTTGCAATTATTTCAAAAATTTCTTTATTAATATCCGAGTTTACAGATAGCTTTATTATGGACCCATGTTTTCGCTGTCTTAACGCGCTGCCCATAGCTCGTCTCAAATCTTCACCTTCCTCATCAATCTCAAACTCAGTATCACGTATAACCCTAAACCAAGCCGATTTAAGAACAGAAAAATCTGGAAAAACTAAATCAAGATTAAGACTTATTAGATCCTCTAAAGCAATAAACGTGTCCTCAGCGCCCGTAATGGGTACAAAACGATCCATCAAATTGGGTAAGGGTAATAAAGCTCTCAACTCTTCGCCATCTGTTTCACGTCTTAGTAATAGTACCAATGAAATCCCGAGATTGGGTATAAAGGGGAAAGGATGCACAGGATCTATAGCAACGGGTGTTAAAACAGGAAAAACGTTGCTTCTAAAATAGTCTGCTAAAATTATTTTTTGACTAGAGTCAACGTCTTTTGGATCTAATACAAATACATCATCTTTTTTTAGCTCTGATTTTATTTTTTCCCAACAACGCTGTTGCCTTGCCATTAGCTTACTTGCAACGTCCTTTACAAGTTGTAACTGCTGAGAGGGCGTCAACCCATCATCACTTAACTCGTCAACTTTTGCTGCGATTTGACTTTTTAGCCCTGCCACCCTTACCATATAGAATTCATCTAGATTAGATGCTGAAATTGAGAGAAATTTTAGCCTTTCAAGAATAGGGTGTTTCTTATTTTCTGCTTCTTCTAAAACCCGCTCATTAAATTTAAGCCAAGATACCTCTCTATTGAAAAAGCTACGCCTCAAGGTGAGGTTAGTTTCGCTGGGCTTCAAAATAACTTTTTGTCTCATATTCTAAATATTTAGTTATATCTTTATCTGCCTGTTTTTTATGATTATATCCAACATTATAGAACAATTTTCGGTCGGTTAGCTAATGATTCAAAAAACTATTAGTTCTTTAAATTGTCTATAGCAAGCGCTTCTCTGACTAAAGGAAGAGTAATGGGTCTACCCGAGGAAATAGCCAAACTATCAATTTTGTTAACAATATTACCAGCTGCCTCTAGCGATCTCTCTATTCTAGTTATTAAATATCCTACAACGTCAGAAGTTATTAAAAGCTGGCGATCCGAAAAATGTTTCACCAAAACGCGCTCCAGCAAAGCATCCTCGGGCATACCTATCGAAATAGAAGGAACAGCTCTTAGACGGGATTCTAAATCTCTTAATGACATCCCCCAATGACTCGGTGCTGATCGAGCGGTGAATAATATTTGCCCCCCTGAATCAATTGTATTGTTATAAAAATGTAGAAGAGATTCCTGATCTAAATTATTTTCTATATCCTCTAACACAAACATATTTGAGTTTTCCAAGAAACTTTGCGGCGAATTATTAGTTAAAGCCTCAGGGATAATATTCTTTGCACCTGACTTTTGGATAAAAATATTAGCTAAATGCGTCTTTCCACAACCTCTTGGGCCATAAATAATTATGGAAGGAGTAGACCAGCTCTTCCAATTATCCACCCACCTCATTGCTTCTGAATTAGAATCAGCAATCAAAAAATCTTCCTCCTTTGATAAAATATCTACTTCAAAATCGAAAGTTTCTTGGTTATAGCTTTTTCCAGTCAACTTTTTCTCTCCGAACTGAAAAACAAGTCTTAATCATCTCCTAAATATAAAGGCGTAGTCTTGTACCGACTTAAGCCAAATCGCAATAATACAGCTAATACTGCAGCTACTGGCACTGCTATTAGAATACCTAAAAACCCAAACATCAAGCCACCAGCCATCAAGGCAAAAATCACCCATACGGGATGAATGCCAACAGCTTCACCGACAAGCTTGGGTGTTAAAAAAAATCCCTCTATGAGCTGCCCTATAATAAAAATTGATGCAGTAATAAGCATCATATCCGCTGTCCCAAATTGAAAGTATGCAATAGTCAATCCAGAAAAAATGCCAATTAAAATACCGAAAAAAGGTATAAAGGCTAGAAAGCCAGTTAAAGTTCCCACTAACAATCCAAAATCTAAGCCAATAACTGATAAACCAATACTATAAAGAGTAGCAAGTATAGCACAGACAATCATTTGCCCTCTTATAAAACTAGAGACGACCATATCAATTTCTCCAGCCAATTGACCAATCGACGATTCCATATCTTTTGGAATTAAATTTTTGATTTTATCCAGCATTACATCCCAATCCCTTAAGATATAAAAAGACACTAGTGGAGTTATTATAATTAAAGAAAAAAAGTTAAAGATCGCCATTCCGCCCTCAAACACTTTTTTTCCTATATTAATTAGCCAGCTTATATCATCCGCAGAAAAAGAATTTTGTATTTTATTTAGGTCCTTGAAATGTTCAGACGATATAGCCTCCTGTAACCACCTCTGCAATGGCTCAAGTAAGACATAAACTGAGTCAAGTATTTGGGGCAACTTGCCAAACAAACCCAACAGTTGCTTCTGTAAAATTGGAATGAGTAAAATAAGCAAGATTATAATACATAGGAAAAAAATACTTGTGACCAATGTTGCTGCGACCATCCTACTCAACCCAGCATTTTCAAGATAATCCAATAAAGGATCCAAGAAGTAGGCAACCACAATGCCAGCAACGAAGGGTAAAAGAATTTCTTTCAAACTAAAAAAAAGTAATAGAGCGGTAAAAACAATCAACCAGAAAACAATATATTTTTGAACCCGTGTCATCTTTTTTCTTCCATTTGCAGGGCAAACCTACCCCAATGAACAACGTAAGCCACTCCAGATACTATTATGGTAATTCCTACTACCAGTTCCAATAAATATATCACATCTAGATGAAAAATATTAAAAGCTAAATTACTAATAATAATTGCTGCTAATAAAAACTGAAACAGAGTATTTATTTTACTGATAAAAATTGGCTGAATTTTATATTCATTATAAAACATGTATAACAAAACAGATCCAAAAATTATTAATGAGTCTCTAAATATGGCCGCAATTACTATCCAAGACTCCATAAAACCTTCAAATCCTAGTGCTAAAAATACACTCATTAATAAAGCCTTATCGGCAATTGGATCTAAAATGCGGCCTAAGTTGGTCTCTAACTTGAACCTTTTTGCAATATATCCATCCAGCCCATCAGTTAAACAGCAAAATATAAATATAAAAAAAGTGAAATCATAGAGTTCCTCCAGCAATAACCATACAGTAATTGGTACAAATATTAATCGGATTAAGCTCAAAATATTTGGTAAATTAAGTATTTTCGACGGAGAACTCAACTTTTCACCTCATTAGGTACCAGAATAATTTTTCTACCT
>PTLG01000230.1 GCA_002937995.1 Alphaproteobacteria bacterium MarineAlpha3_Bin7
GCAAGAGTCAGGCGAACTTGGGGAGTTGTTTGCAGAAAAAGGCGTAGCAGTAGAGGGCTAATCACCTTTTCGGCGGGTTTTAGTTACCAGAAGTAATCATTTCTGAACATTTTTCCCCTATCATGATGGTTGGGGCGTTTGTGTTGGATCCATTGATAATTGGCATTATTGACGCATCAGCAACCCTGATATTTTCTAGTCCATAAATTTTTAGATTGGGGTCAACGACCGCCATTTCATCTATACCCATTTTGCAAGTGCCAACTGGATGATAAACTGTGTCGCCCACTTGGCTTATCCACTGGTCTAACTGTTGGTCTGATAATACGTCCGTTCCTGGCTGCAGTTCGCTCTTGATAAGTTCTGCTATTGGTCCCTGGTTGAAAACCTCTCTCATAAGTTTTACGCCATTTCTCATAGTTAGCTTATCATTTTCTGTAGCTAGATAATTTGCAAAAATTAGGGGGTGAGCTAGTGGATCGGTAGATCTTAACTTGATAGAACCTCGGCTTTCTGGCTGAGTTTGATGTACTCCGTTATAAAACCCATGTTTGTGTCCAAAAGCTGGTGTGGAAAACGGCAGATATGATTTTGGAACTAGTGCAGGTACAAAATTACATTGGATATCTGGAGCATCAAGGTTTGGATTAGTTTTGATGAAACAACCACCTTCTAAGGGGAAGGAGGTGCCAAGGCCCCTCCCAAAAAGGAGTGCGTTGATTACATGGATAGCCGCCTTGTCAAGTCGCAACTGATCGTAAAGATCAATATTTTCTTTGAGGGTATATTGCATACGGGCAACTAGGTGGTCATGAAGGTTCTTACCAACGCCTGGTAGGTTTTCTACAATAGGTATATCTAGTTCCTCAAGGTCTTTTTTTGGACCAACACCCGACAATAGAAGAAGCTGTGGTGAGCCTATAGCTCCACCGCACAAAATAATTTCCCTCTCAGCACCTATGTTCACTTGATTATTTTTATAATTAACGGTGACACCTATCGCTTTTTTACCATCAAACAAAATTCTCATTACCTGACATTTTGTTTTTACTGTGAGGTTAGATCGATCCATGGCGGGTTTTAGAAAGGCACTCGCCGAGGACCATCTTTGACCATTTTTGATGGTAAAATGATAACGACCGAAGCCTTCTCTGTTTGGTTCATTAAAGTCTTTAGATCTAACAAATCCAGCTTTGACACCGGATTCTATGAAAGCATCATAGAGTGGATTCTCAATTCCATGAGGCCTAACCGTTAGAGGCCCTTCTTTTCCATGATAAATAGAATTTGGCCCAATAAAATTCTCGGATTTTTTAAAGAAAGGCAGGATATCATCATACCCCCAACCCAGACATCCCATTTGCTGCCAAACATCATAATCTAAGCGATGTCCGCGCGTATATACCATCCCATTAATTTGGTTCGAGCCGCCAAGAACTTTACCCCGAGGCCACCTTATTTGTCTCTCTTTTAGGTTTGGCTCGGGAAGTGTCTGGTACCACCAATTATTATATTTGTAACGAAATAAAGTCCCAGCCATTAAAGGAACTTTGTAGAGGGGCATCCAATCCCGGCCACCAGCTTCGATAACTAACACCCGAGATGTAGATGTTTCAGATAGCCTTGATGCAACAACGCTGCCAGCAGAACCAGATCCAATAACTATGTAATCATAAGTTTCATCAAAAAGGGTCATGCCACCCTAGTGGGAAGTGGCCCCAGATCTGTTAAGGCCATTTGTCGTCTCGACATTATTTCCAATAGATCAGCCTTCAGCTTTTGACTCGCTTTATCTCCCCATAGATTATTAATTTCAGAAGGATCATCAGATAAGTCGTAAATTTCTCCCCAATCATTACCATGATATATGGTCATTCTGTATCTCTCAGTCACAAGAGTTCTAAGCCTAAGAGGCGGCTCTAAACCAAAGTACTTTCGCTGATCTTCCTGTTCGATTATAACGGCACCTGGGCCTGTATCTTCCTCACCCATTATTTCGGGCATCAAACTTCTTCCTTGGATACCATAATAAGGTTCCAGACCAGCTCTATCCAAAACTGTCTGTGCTATATCTAGAGTTCCTGAAACTGCAGAAGTTTTACCAGTTTTGCCCTCATTTTCAGGGTCCGCCCAAATAAAAGGCACTCTTATTAACCCATTATAGTGAATTGGCCCCTTCAAAATTAACTGGTGATCTCCAAGTAAATCGCCATGGTCACTAGTAAATATAACCACTGTATTTTCCGCAAGACCCAGTTCTTCTAATTTTTGGAGAACTTGGCCTACAGAGTCATCAATCATACTAATCATGCCACATGTTAATGCCATAGATTGTCGTAATTCGTCCTCGTTTTGGGTGGCAAATAAATTTTGCGATGTAGTTACTTGGGACCCATCCTCTCTTTTACCGTAAGCCCAAGCAACATTGGGAGGGGGCGCCACATTTGAATAAAAGGATGCTGGCACAACCATATCTTTGGGGTCATACATATCCCAATATTTACCAGGAGGTGTAAATGGATGGTGGGGGTCTGTATATGATAACATCAAAAAAAGCGGCTGGTTTTGATCCTCTTGCGCAAAGTCTTCCAAAAAACTGACTGTCTTTTTCGTAACATAAGATGTTGGGTAAAGCTCTTCCGGAATAGAAGTTCGCCAAGCTTGTGGTGCAGAATATTGGTGTTCTAGTGAATTTTCTGGGCCCTTCAGAGTTTTAGAGTTTTCGTGTTTTTCTTCTAACCACCTCAAGTAATCGCCCCCGACGAGATCTCCATGTTTGGTTTGTAAGTCGACATGTTCAAAGCCATAAAAGGGTAACTGGATTTGAAAGTCAGACTTTTCAGACCAATTATGTGGCTGCTCTTGTTGGTAAAAATCATCATCATGGTCAACAGGTACAGCAGTCTTAAATTTCTCGGGAACAGGCGTTTTATTGCCAGTTGATTCTGGTCTCTCATAAAATGGTTCCCGAGATTCCATATTCATAAGATGGCTTTTTCCTATTAACCCGGTCCTATATCCTTGGACTCTCATCAGATCAACAAAAG
>PTLG01000231.1 GCA_002937995.1 Alphaproteobacteria bacterium MarineAlpha3_Bin7
TTAGAATTAGCCACACACCTATGCCAATGATGATAGATAATGTGCCAATAATTAAACCTAGTTCTGCAAACAAGCCATATTGCCACGCTATTATAGACAACCCAACAAGGGCAAAAAAGGACATTAATATTATTCTTAGATAATCTTGGTGAGATGACCTTACTCGGTATAGAGTCAAACACCACATCACAAATATAAATATAGTGATTGGGGAAATATTAGGAACTATCAACAAAAAAAAGGCTAATAAACATAAAAATAGATCGGCCAAAATACTAAACCAATTTTTTTGTTTCTCGTATCTTATCTTTTGCAGGGAACCGATGGTTACTGCTAAAAAAACAGTGATAATCAAAACAGCCAATTCAGGAATATCAGTTAGATTTGAGATTGAATTAGGGAATTGTATAAAATAAGAATAAATCCAGCAAAAACCTACACCAGCGACCGCTGGCACTAGTACTTCTTTGAGTGTTTTACTGCTAGTAAAAGATATAATAGCGGCAAAAATAAAGGTACCTAGTAGGCTAACTATTGAGAGCTTAGAAAGAGTAAGTAGCATAAGTTTGTAAAGGCATCATGTTTTGTTACTATTCAATATTATAACTAATATTATCCACCAATATTACCCTTTCTGGGTTTTAGAGATAAAATATAGTCAGTAATTGCTTTGGTATCTTTTCTTTTCAGCACAGAAAAATTGTCTATAACTTCAGCCATTTTACCTCCGGTAAAATCACCGTTGGGAAGCATACCTGATTGTAAAAAATCAATGAATTCGGACTTCGTCCACTTACCGATGCCAGTTGCAATGTCTGGCGTAATGTTAGGGGCCGATAAATTATGAAGTCCTGTCATATTCCCGCTTAAGCTCTTATAATTTTTGATGCCACCAAATATGTTTCTGGGAGAATGGCACTCTCCACAATGTGCTACAGCCCTAACTAGGTAAGCACCTCTATTCCAATTAGGGCTTTTTTGATTAACATACTCAAAGTCTCTCTCTTTAAAAAATAATAATTTCCAAAAGTAGGTAGCTTTTCGCATTAATTTTGGGAACTTCAACTCGTGTTTTATATTTTTTATAGCTACAGGGGGTAGGGAAAATATATAGGATTTAATATCCAATATATCTCTATTTGTTAGTTGGGTATAGGAGTTGTAAGGAAAAACTGGAAAATAATGATTTCCAGTTGGTGAAATTCCTTTTTTTAAAGCGTTAAGAAAATCCATGTCTCGCCAATCTCCAATACCGAACTCCTTATCTGGGGTGATATTTGACCCATAAAAAATACCAAATGGAGTCTTTATTCTAACACCACCCGCTGGTAATTTATTTCCATCTTTTTTTTGGGTATGACAATTTTTACAGCCAGAAATATTAAACAAGTATTTTCCGCGTTCCTTATCATATTTTATTTCATTTGCACGAGTTTGGCTGGTAATTCCAGCTCCAATAATAAGAAAAATGAGAAATAAATTAATCATATGAGTGCTATATAGTTGTATTATACAAACTCGGGTAAATTATTATTAGAAAATATAAGAACCTAGATTTTAATACCCGTTTTAATCCACTTTGGGTCCACGGTATAACTTATGACAGGAGGAGCAAGTTTTCCCCACCCCCTTAATGCTTTCTTGGCTAATATAATATCCGCTTCAGATATTGATTTAAGTAATGTCGATGCCGCAGCTTCCATCGATAACATTTTTTTATCAAAATCATTAATATTTTCCCATATTTCTTTTTTTGCTCTGGTGTTATCTCCACTGGACTTAGGTGGCCAAAATGTTTTTAGTTTTTTAGTAGATTCTATAATTACAATAGTTGGTGCCTTCATATTTATAGTACTTTCCGCCCAGTTTATCTGTCTCATGGCAGAGGAAAGCTTCTTCATATATGTATTTTTTTCCTTTTGAATAACAGTCTTGCCAGCTGCAATTGATTTGGTATTTACTGAAGATAGAAAAAGGGTCACACAGATAATCGCTGAAAAAATTATTTTCTTACTTTTCATTTCGAACTCCAGCTGATTTTTTTTTAATTAAATGTATTGTTAAATTTAGTAACCAAAAAAATACTATTTGAATAAGAACCATTTTTGTTACATTTTAGTTAAACAAGTTTTGTTCATATGTACATGGAAAAAATTCAGTCGATAGCAGTCTATTGCGGTGCCAGGCCAGGTAACAATGCTGCTTACAGGCTAGTAGCGGAGGAATTAGGCCGGGAGCTAGCATTACGCAAAATAAGATTAGTATATGGTGGCGGAGGTACTGGTGTAATGGGTACTCTCTCAGACTCAGTTTTAGACAATGGTGGCCAAGTTACTGGTGTAATACCAAGATTCCTTGACTCTCATGAGATAGCACATGCTGGCCTTACCGAGTTGATAAAAGTAGATAGTATGCACATTAGGAAGCAAACCATGTTTGATAGAGCTGATGCCTTCATTATACTTCCAGGTGGAATTGGAACATTGGATGAATTCTTTGAGATAATTACCTGGAAACAACTCAAACAACATAATAAGCCAGTTATATTGGTTAATGTGTCGGGTTGTTGGGACTCTATTAACACACTGATAGAAGATCTCGTAAAAAATGACTTTTTACACAGCAATATTAGCGAGATATTTAGCGTGGCAGATAATATTAGCGATGCTTTTTCTATATTTGATTAATAGCGACTGCTAAAAAACTCAATTAACTTGAATTTTTCCTGCTTAGTTTCTTGCATTGAATTAGTCTGAACTTTATTGTCCCTTCATTCTTTATAAACGTCGGATGTCAAAAAGGCATAAAGGCAGATAACTCTATTATCGTGATATCAAAATATTTTAGAACAAGCTAAAAATGTTGCTGGTTTAGGGGATTTTAAATATGGCAGAAAAACATCAAAAGGTTAGTGCAGATATAATTTATACAAAAGTTGATGAAGCTCCTGAGTTAGCAAGTGGATCATTGCTTCCTATTATTAGAGCTTTTTTAAAATC
>PTLG01000232.1 GCA_002937995.1 Alphaproteobacteria bacterium MarineAlpha3_Bin7
CAGTTAGTGCATTTAATCATCCATTTAATTTGATAGTCCATCAAGTGGCTCCTGCTGTCGCTGTTGGCTGCCCAGTAGTCGTAAAACCTGCGCCACCTACCCCTTTGATGTGCAAGACTTTTATCAATATTTTGCTGGAAGCGGGCCTTCCGCCCGAGTGGGTCACTATGGTATTGCCCGAAAACCTAGACCTGGCTACTAGGCTAGTAGCGGATCCTCGAGTGGGCTTCTTCAGTTTTATAGGTTCTAGCGGCGTTGGCTGGATGCTTCGATCCAAATTGGCTCCTGGAGCCAGATGTGCTCTTGAACATGGGGGAGTTGCCCCCGCTATTATTACCTCCGATGCAGATCTAGGCATGGCACTGCCAAGTCTAGCTAAAGGCGGTTTTTATCATGCCGGCCAGGTTTGTGTTTCTGTCCAGAGAATTTTTTGTGATTCCAATATAATAGATAAAGTTACTGAGGGCCTTAGCTCCCAAGCAGACGGCATGAAAGTGGGAGACCCGGCACTTGCCGATACAGATGTTGGGCCACTGATTAACCATAATGAGTGCCAAAGGGTTGAAACCTGGATAAATGAAGCGGTGTCTAGCGGTGCTAAATTAATAACCGGTGGAGAAAAATTATCTGATAGCTGCTATAGGCCAACGGTATTATTGGACCCCCCGCCTGAGGCTAAGATTTCCACCGCTGAAGTCTTTGGTCCAGCAATATGTGTCTATCCATATAACGAGTTAGATGAAGCCATTAGCAAAGCCAACAGCTTGCCCGTAAGTTTTCAGGCGGCAGTATTCACTCAGGATCTGGACACTGCCATGCATTGCTATCGGCATCTAGATGGTACTGCAATTATGGTTAATGACCACACGGCATTTAGAGTGGATTGGATGCCATTTGCGGGTGCACGCGCCTCAGGTCACGGAGTTGGAGGAATTCCATATACAGTGCATGAAATGCAAACTGAAAAGATGATGGTTTGGCGCTCTAGGGCACTAGACTAAAAAAAGGTATAACACACAGGAGAGAAAAACATGAAAGCTTCAGATTTAATGATTAGGTGTTTGGAGGAAGAGGGCGTAGAGAGAATTTACGGTGTTCCAGGCGAGGAAAATGCTGATTTTATGATTTCTCTCATTAATAGCCATATTGAATTTATACTTTGCCGGCACGAGCAAGCCGCCGCCTTTATGGCAGATGCTTATGGCAGGCTTACTGGTAAAGCTGGCGTATGTCTTGGCACACTTGGACCGGGGGTTACTAACTTGTTAACAGGAATAGCTGACGGAAACATGGACCGAGCTCCAGTAGTTGCCATCATAGGGCAGGGCTCCACAAAACGCTTACATAAAGAAAGTCACCAAATCATGGACTCCATAAGAATGTGTGAACCCATAAGCAAATGGTCTCAAACAATTCTGGCCGCAGGAACTATAACGGAAATTGTTAGAAAAGCATTTAAGATTGCTGAAGAAGAAAAACCGGGGCTAACGGTTATTGAGCTTCCTGAAGATATTGCTAAAGAAGACGTGGACAATAAGCCCATGACGAGAACCACGGTTCGTCGACCTGCCGCCGATCACAAGGCTGTAAGCTTAGCAGCCGACTTAATTGGTGAAGCAAAGAATCCAATAATACTGGCTGGTAACGGTGCCATTCGCAAGAGAGCGGCAAATCAACTAACTAAGCTTGCACATAATTTAGGCGTAGGTGTAGTTAATACGTTCATGGGAAAGGGAGCTATCTCGATGGATGATGATCATTGCCTTTATACAATGGGGCTAGGTCAGGGAGACTACAACAACTTGGCTTTTGATACAGCAGATTTAGTAATTTCTTGTGGCTATGATTTGGTTGAATATGCTCCAGGAAAGTGGAATAGAACTAACAAAGAAGATAAAAAAATTATCCATATGGACTTCTGGGCGGCTGAAGTTGATCGAGACTACTTGCCAGACGTTGAAATCGTTGGAGATCTAGCTGACGGCTTATGGCAACTTAACAAACTATTAGAAAAGAGGCATAAGGAGAAACTGCCCTTATTCGATATCAAAACAAGAGGTAATTTGAGAACTCAACTAACAGAAGATTTTGCAGCGGAAAAGGATGACCAAAGCTGTCCAATGAAACCACAAAAAATTCTTTGGGATGTAAGACAAGTTATGGGACCAAGCGACATATTATTGTCGGATGTTGGCGCGCATAAAATGTGGATTTCAAGATATTATCAGTGCCAAGAACCTAATACTTGCCTGATATCTAATGGATTCTGTACAATGGGTTTTGCCATGCCCGGTTCTATCGGTGCAAAATATGCGTATCCAGACAGAAAAATCCTTTCCATCAGCGGCGATGCTGGATTTGCAATGAATGTGCAAGAACTAGAAACTGCCGTTAGACTCAAACTTAATATTGTGGCTATGGTATGGGTAGATGGTGAGTACGGGCTCATAAAATGGAAGCAACAGGATGGGTTCGATGGCAAACATTCTGACCTTGCTTTTGGGAATCCAAATTTTGCTAAACTGGCGGAAGCATATGGAATGTGGGGAAAAGAAATTTCTTCTGCTGACCAGTTGGTACCTGCCTTGGAAGAAGCATTTAGTCTAGATGGGCCAGCTTTGATAGCAGTACCGGTAGATTACGATGAAAATAGAAAACTAACTGCTCGCCTAGGTGAAATAGAAATTCCAAGTTAAATCCGAGATTTAAGGTTATGGAATATTAGACAAATAGGTGCAGTTCTGAAGATAAAGGAAAGGCTTTGGCCTAGTGGGTTCTATATCAAAGTTAGTTACGGCTTAAAATTTATAGATTTCCCATTTTAATACTAGTTTTACTTCAAACTGTATAGTTTGAGAATCTTTTTTATGTAGAAGTAGCACTAGCTTAGATAGTCATCTATAAGAGCTTCAGATATTTGGACAGTATTTAATGCCGCCCCTTTCCTAATATTA
>PTLG01000233.1 GCA_002937995.1 Alphaproteobacteria bacterium MarineAlpha3_Bin7
GAGATGCAACGGATGATAAAACCCGATGCTATTACGCTGAAACACTTCCAAATCCAAAACTTAATGTCTTTCCTATTAAAGAGGTCTCAGATATTGGTAGGGACTTGGGGGTACCATTGATTATGGATAATACTGCAGCACCCTATATTTGCAGGCCATTAGATCACGGCGCAGCAGTTGTAATGTATTCTACTACAAAATACCTCACAGGTAACGGAACCTCTATAGGCGGTATTTTGGTTGATGGCGGTAATTTTGACTGGGAGGGGAACAAAGAAAGATTTCCAACCCTGAACGAACCAGACCCTTCATATCATGGTGCAGTTTGGACAGAAGCAGTTAAACCTCTGGGCCCTATTGCCTATATACTCAGAGCCAGAGTGGTAATGCTTAGAGATACTGGCGCAGCGATGAGCCCGTTTAACGGATTTCAAGCTATCCAGGGAATGGAAACATTACCACTTAGAATGGAGCGGCATTGCGACAATGCTGAAAAAGCAAAAGACTATCTTCTTTCTCATAAAAAGGTCTCAAATGTAATATATCCTTCGGCTAAAGAAGGTGTATTTTTGGAAAGAGCCAATGCCTATCTGCCAGCTGGCAAGGGTTCTCTTTTGGGATTTGAATTAAAAGGCGGGAAGGATTCTGGTAAGAAGTTCATCGACTCCCTTAATTTATTTTACCATGTTGCAAATATTGGGGACGCACGAAGCTTAGCTATTCATCCCGCAACAACTACTCATTCACAATTAACACCAGAAGAACAGCTAAAGACTGGCGTCACCGACGGTTATGTTAGACTCTCTATAGGAATAGAACATATAGATGATATCATAGCAGATCTGGATCAAGCGCTAGCAAAAGCCTAATGTTATACAACTTGATTTCTATTTGAATACTTACATCCAACTTTTTCTTTGATATCTGGGCAACCCATGCATATATTTAGGGTTGCCCTAAATTTTTAGTGCTAAAGGCGATTATTGGAAAGTAGTTCCATATACTCAAACAAGGTATTTGAATGAAAGTTAGAGGTAAGTTCCCAGTTACACGGTTGCGAAGAAATCGAAGGGAACGATGGATTCGTGATCTGGTCGCAGAAAACACCCTTTCCTCTTCGGATCTTATCTTACCAATTTTTATTACCTATGGAGTTAATAAAAGCGAACCAATAACATCTATGCCAGGGGTAAATAGGTTCAGCCTAGATTTACTGGAACCAATTATAGAATCAGCGGTGGACCATGGGCTTCCCGCAGTTGCTATATTTCCAGAAATTAAGCCAGAAAGTAAAACAATTGATGCGAAAGAAGCTTATAATCCAGACAATATCGTTTGTGAGGCCATACGTAAAATAAAGAATATGAATAAAGACATCGGTATCATTTGTGATGCCGCACTTGATCCCTTTAATGCTGATGGACATGATGGATTAGTATTGGACGGGAAAATAGACAACGACTTAACCGTAGAATTGTTATGTAAACAGTCAATAGTTCAGGCTGAAGCAGGGTGTGATATTATAGCCCCTTCAGATATGATGGATGGCAGAGTTGGCGCCATTAGAGCGGCTCTGGATGAAAAACATTATGAAGATGTAGCCATTATGTCTTATGCGGCGAAATTCAGCTCAAATTTTTACGGCCCCTTTCGAGATGCTATAGGGTCTAAAACATTGCTCAAAAGTGACAAACATACCTATCAGCTAAATCCAGCAAATATTAGTGAGTCTATCAGAGAAGTCGGTTTTGATATTGACGAAGGTGCGGATATGCTTCTTGTAAAACCAGGACTACCTTATCTGGATGTTTTAGCAAAAATAAAGGAAACGTATGGTTTGCCAACATTTTCATACCAGGTAAGCGGCGAGTACTCTATGCTAAAAGCGGCGATAAACAACGGATGGTTAGATAATGACAAGGCTATAATAGAAACCTTAATATCGTTTAAACGGGCAGGTGCAGATGGCATTATCACTTACTTGGCTTTGGAGGCCGCCAGCCTTATTGAAAATTCACATTGATAGAGAATGCAACAGCCATTAAAACTAGAGTGGTTAGTAGTATAACAATGTGGTCAACTCGCTAATAAAATATGACTTAAGATAATGCAGCAACTTTTTAGAAATCCTGAAACGTTTTTTTTCATCACAGAACCAACCCCTTGCCCCTATCTTCACGGGAAAAAAGAGCGTCGTTTAATTGCCGACACTAGAGGCTGCGACGAATCTGTTGTGCAGTCTCTTCTAAGTGACAATGGTTTTCGAAGAAGCCATGATGTTTTATACACCCCATTTTGCGAAGACTGTAAAGCATGCTTGCCGGTGCGGGTCAGAGCAGATCTATTTATGCCATCTAAATCACAACGACGCGTCTTAAGTGTAAACAAATCAATAAACGTAAAAAAAATGGGCGCTCATGCATCAACCGAGCAATACAGCCTATTCTCGAAATACCAAAGTACCCGACATAATAATAGCGATATGTCCAATATGGATTTTATTGATTATAAAGCAATGATTGAAGAAACATCTACCAATACTTGCATTTTTGAATTTAGAAATTTTAACAGATTGATAGCAGTCTGCTTAGTTGATGAAATGATAGACGGTCTCTCTGCAGTTTATAGTTTTTTTGACCCATTTTATAAAAAAAATAGCTTAGGGACTATGATGATTTTATCTCTTGTTAATGAGTGCAAAAAAAATAATCTAATGCATGTATATTTAGGATATTGGGTCCAGAACAGTCCAAAAATGAGTTATAAACAAAACTTTTCACCTCTGGAGTACTTTAATGGTTCGTCATGGCAAGACTTTGATCTTTTAGCCACATAGGAACTATTATTTTTTCTGATAAACATGTTTTCTTGATGGAAATATTCTATCCTTTACTTCGCTAGCATATAATTGAGTGGCTTC
>PTLG01000234.1 GCA_002937995.1 Alphaproteobacteria bacterium MarineAlpha3_Bin7
TATTGCACAAAATACTCTCCCCTCCTCATTTGTTTTCTTTTCTATACTAATTATCTTTTGTCGAGCTCTTATGAACCTTTTAATTACCCAATATATAGAGCCTCCTTCGGTAAGTTCGTTGACCCTCTTTGGCATGTTTCTAGTATAGGTGTAAAGCTTACCCTCACTTTTCCCCGATTTACTTATTCGATATGACTGTCTTTGTCTAAGTTCCCCAAGACTACCAATACCAGCTGCCATTCTAATTAAATGAATTTTCATGATTTTATTCCTGAAGACCAGCTGGGGTCACGTTTTTGTAGAAAAGCATCAAAGCCCTCAACACCCTCCTCACCTGATCTACCCTCTACGCTAATTTTTGCAAGGTCACCTAAATCCAATTGTTCTGAAGAACTAAAAGCTATTTTATTAATAAGTTCTTTTGTTTTACTGACTGCTAATGGCCCCCCTTTTAATAGATTATCAATAATTGGCTCTATCGTCGTGTCTAATTTACCCGCAGGAGAAATCTCGTGCACCAAACCGATCTTTTGGGCAATCTCTGCATCGAATGTCTCTCCTGTCGTAGCAAAACGCTTAAGGTAACGAGCGTTAATAGCCCCTAATAATGGAAATAAAATAGGTGCAGGAGTAATACCTAGCCGTACCTCAGTAATTGCAAAATTTGTCTTTTCTTCAGCTACAACAATATCACTAGCAGCAGCAAAACCTACTCCACCACCAAAACAACCTCTATGAATTAATGCTATTGTAGGTTTAGGACATTGCCATATAACTTCAAATGTTGATGTACTTAGGGTTGCTGCTGCTAATTGAATACTTCTTGATGATTTAGATAACTTCTGAAACCATTCAACATCAGCCCCCGCCGAGAAATATTTTCCATTACCTTTTAAAAGAATTACTCGTACATCCGGGTTACTTCCAAAATTCAAATAAGCCGCTCTCAAACTCTCCAAAAAGACATCATTATACACATTATACAATTCTGGCCTGTTAAGAGTAATCTCAGCGACCCCATTTCCGTTTAATATTTTCTGTACGACCTCAGGCAAATTATAGACCCCGTAATATCGTTACTAAACTAATGAAATTTTTCAATGGCAACCGCGGTCGCCTCTCCACCGCCAATGCATAAGGATGCCACGCCCTTTTTCAGACTATATTTTTCAAGTGAGTTCAAAAGTGTAACCATTATTCTAGCACCAGATGCACCGATTGGATGACCAATTGCACAAGCACCACCATGTATATTAACTTTTTCTCTATCTAAATCTAATTCCTTTAAGGCAGCCAAAACTACTACCGAGAAAGCCTCATTAATTTCATAGAGGTCTACCTCATCCTTACCCCAATTAGTCTTTTCTAACACTTTCTTAATAGCGCCTATAGGGGCTGTAGTGAACCACTCGGGCTCCTGAGCGTGGGTTACATGTGCAACTATAGTTGCTAAAGGTTTGACCCCCAGTTGTTCCGCAATAGATAATTTTGTTATCACCATTGCAGCCGCCCCATCAGAAATAGAACTAGAGTTAGCTGCTGTGACGGTCCCCCCTTCCTTAAAAGCTGGCTTAAGCGAAGGAATCTTCTCTATATTGGCATTTCTGGGCTGTTCGTCAGACAATACAGTTGTCTGCTCACCTCGAAAATTCAGTTTAATTGGCTGGACTTCATTCTCAAAAGCGCCAGCCTTTGAAGCTTTCATAGCCCTATCAAGTGAGTCAATAGCATAATTATCCTGCATATTCCTCGTCAATTGCAATAATTCGGCGGTATTCTCTGCAAAAACGCCCATCAACTTTCCCTTATCATAGGCATCTTCTAAACCATCAAGAAACATATGATCAACTAAACCACTATGTCCCATCCTGATACCGTTTCTAGATTCTTTCGAGAGATAAGGAGCATTACTCATACTTTCCATTCCACCTGCCACCATTATGTCATGAGCACCTGAGCGGATAGAATCATGCGAAAACATAGCGGCTTTCATTCCAGATCCACACATTTTATTGATAGTTGTAGCACCACATTTTAAAGGTATGCCTGCTCCCAAAGACGCCTGACGGGCAGGTGCTTGACCAATACCAGCTGAAAGAACCAATCCCATAACTACATCGTCTATTTTGTCAGGATTAATTGAGGCTTTTTGTAAGGCACCATTTATTGCAATAGTACCCAATTCTGGTGCACTCATATGGGATAGTTCACCTCTAAAACTACCGTTAGGCGTTCTAGATGCTCCAATTATTACTATCGGATCAGTATTCATTCTTGGTACTCCATAAGTTCTATAGTAAATCTACAATGAGAAGATATGAAAATAATACACCTCATAATATATTGGGAAACTTTTTAAATAGCCCTAAAACAAAATAAATACTATTGATTTGTCTGATCACTAATTTCACTGGCGGAGCTGTCCTCCGCCCTCTCTTCAATTTCGCTATTTTTATTAACCTCGATTTCTTGGCCCTTACTAATTGTTTCCGACTCTATGGCAGACTCCTCTACTATAATATCACTTTCAACCTCATTAGCTTCATCACCTAATGCCTGGCTTTCACCCCCACCATTTGGCTGGTTTTCTATGCCAGGATTATCTTCTGCAACCTCTATATTTTCTTTTTCTGATGTAATTTCTATTTCCGCTGCCTTTTCCACTGAAGTTTCCATGTTTTCTTCATCTATTGAAGTTTCTCCAACATCAATCTCGTCTTCCTCAGTACTTTTAGCCAAATCAGACTCTATCATTTTCTCCTCTTCTTTGAACTCTTCCGTCTGGGGCCCAGAAGTACCCTCCTCCGAATCTATAACCTCGGACTGTACAGCATCGAATTCCATAAAATCAGGGGCTCTCTCGATCATTTCCCCCAGTAGCTTTTTTGTATTAGCTCTT
>PTLG01000235.1 GCA_002937995.1 Alphaproteobacteria bacterium MarineAlpha3_Bin7
AATTTGATAAGATTATTTTTTTCCAAGTGTCGTGACCCCATTTCATGTAAGAGTTAACTATCGCTGACCTCAACACTTTTTCGACGGAAGTATACTTACTAATTTTTTGATTTTTTGAGGAAATTTTGGGATTGCTATGTGATAAAGGCTCTAAAGCACCTTCTTTTATATGATACAAATTTGTTATGGAAATTCGCTCACCAGTTTTGTCAAGAACATTTGGAAGGTCTAAGTTTACCTGAAAAATATAGTTTTTTTTGTATCGGTAAGCTAGCTCTGTCAGAAACATGTCCACCTCAAATGAAAATATTTTTTTTCCATCCTGGCATGAGAAGTTTACGAGGTAATTAGAAATGACTTGTAAACTATTATTAATGGACTCCTTTTTCTTGAATTTAAGAATATAAGTACATAAAGGAAAGGTGCCATATCCAAGCTTTCCTGTAAGCGACTCAGAAATTGAACCATCTAATATAGGAGCTAATAATTTTCTATACACAAAGCCTTTGGCTTTACCGCCTTGCTTGATTATAAACCATTGGGTTCTACCGACACGGCCCAAAACCTCTACTCGCTCACCTTTCTTGATTCGACCCAATCTTTTTGACTTTGTCATAGGTTTGCTTCTTATATTAAGCTCCTTAAGCGCTAAAAAATGACTGTAAGCCCCCACCACCATACCGTTAAAAAAGCTTTTTTTCTCATTCCCTTTCGCATGAACATCAACTAAAGAAATTAGCGATGAAATTATAAGAATCATCATAAAAATAAAATTAGTAAAAATGTTCATTTTCTTAATCTTCACGATCAAAAGATAAGTAGCTTAGATCCTGGATGGCTCCAATTTTGTAAAAACTCCCAGTACCAAAATTATTTTATCTTCAAATTAGTAAGGTTATAGTCCCTCTATATATTCCCAAATGATGTATGTCCTATAGTATTTACAACTAGATCTAGTATGGTATGCTTATGTACGACTAAATATCTATATATAGTGTTAAAATGTTATTTTTTTAATAATAGTAGTATTTTTGGGACGGGTAAAAAATTGGGGAAAAATTAATGAATATGCCACCAAATCACGAATGGACTCCTGAAAGAGTAGATCAACTAACTAAACTATGGGGGACTGGGCTCTCCGCAAGTGAAATAGGGCGAAAATTGGGAATTACAAAAAACGCTGTAGTTGGGAAAGTTAGGAGGCTTAACCTTGCTATGCGAAGAGCACCCGCTGTTCCCAAGGCATTGCCAAACATTGTGACCCTGGAAAGATTAAAGTCAACACAATGCTCTTGGCCTGAGGGTGAACCTGGTGAAGACAGCTTTCGTTTTTGCGGAAAACTGGCAGTTCCCAGCAAACCTTACTGCGAAGCACATTGTAAAATAGCCTATGTGCCGCCTAAAAAACGTCAGTCAGCTGCTGCATAGGAATAGACCTAAAAGAATTAGTTAACAACTTCTCCTAAATCGCTAGTAAAATGCCTGATGATTGGTCTTTCAAAAACCCTTCCATAGGCATATTATTATGTTCTGATCCGTTATTGTTTTGTCTGATTAGGAGATTAGGATGAAAGACAGTGTTTGGCGTATATATCTCTCTGGTGAAATACACTCTGACTGGCGTGAACAAATTAAAGATGGATGTACAGCAAGAAAATTGCCAGTTGAATTATTAGCGCCAGTTACAAATCATGAAGCCAGTGACGATTGTGGTGTGGAAATATTGGGAGATGAAGAAAATGACTTTTGGAAGGACCATAAAGGTGCTCAAGTTAATGCCATTCGGACCAGAACATTAATTGACAATTCTGACATCGTAGTTGTTAGATTTGGGGAAAAATATAAGCAATGGAATGCCGCATTCGATGCTGGATTTGCCGCAGCTCTGGGTAAGCCTATAATTACTCTTCATGACGATGATTTAGTTCATGCCCTAAAAGAAGTAGACGCCGCCTCTCTGGCCGTAGCTAAAACACCATCCCAGGTGGTTCAAATACTTGATTATGCAATAAACGGAAATCTATAAATTATTTTTATTATTTTAAAGCCCAACGGCTAATCTTATATCACTCGCTGTAAGACCTTCTTTTCTCATGGCATAGATAGTTTTAGATTTGACTCTCTTTGCCAGGCGATCTCCATTTTCATCTACTATGATTTTATGAAACTTATATTCTGGAACCTTATAATCCAGTAATTGTTGAAGGAGCCTATGAATGTGCGTTGCTAGGGTTAAATCCTCTGCTCGGGTAACCAAAGATACTCGTTGAATATTATCGTCTACTGTACAGGAAAGGTGGTAACTTGTCATAACATCCTTCCTTGCTAATATAATATCACCAAAAATCTCTGGCTCCGCACGCGTTTCACCAGACTCCACATCGAACCAACTTATGTCTCCAACAATATTCAATGATTTTCTTACATCCAGCCTCAGAGCATACTTCTTTCCACTGGCAATCTGCTCACTTTGAAGATCTGTCGTTAACGACCTACAAGTGCCAGGGTAGGTAGGTCCATCTGGACCCAAAATGCTATTATGTGGAGCTCCAAATGAATTTTCTATCTCTTTTAAAATTTCACCACGAGAACAGAAACAGGGATATAGAACACCTATTTCCTGCAATTTTTGTAGAGCGATTTTGTAATCTTTAATATGGTCAGATTGTCGCCT
This sequence comes from Alphaproteobacteria bacterium MarineAlpha3_Bin7, assembly GCA_002937995.1. Lineage (GTDB taxonomy): Bacteria > Pseudomonadota > Alphaproteobacteria > Rhodospirillales > UBA2165. Next base: position 2,675 of record PTLG01000235.1, read on the forward strand.
AATCTCTCCATTCCAATCAAATCCCAACCAGCGCAAGTCCTCTCTGATATGATCCTCATACTCCGTTTTACACCGAGCTTTATCTATATTTTCCATTCTCAATAAAACTCTCCCAGAACGTTTTTCTGCCTCTTTCTGAGCGAAAAGGGCTGAAAACGCGTGGCCTAAATGAAGCCGCCCTGTGGGGATGGGGCAAACCGTGTTATTTCTTTT
>PTLG01000236.1 GCA_002937995.1 Alphaproteobacteria bacterium MarineAlpha3_Bin7
ACACATATTGCTACTGGAAACATGAACCAATAAAGCGTCCAGTCGAAAGCTATTATATCCATGAAAAACTCACCTAATATTTATTGGGTTACTCGTATCGGAGAGCCTCGATAGGGTCAAGCATAGCTGCCTTTTTAGCTGGATAAAAACCAAAAAAAATTCCAACAGTTGCGGCAAAGCCAAACGCTAGAAACACCGATTCAATTTGGATAATAGCTGGCCAACCTCCAATTTCTGCTATACCTACAGAGCCCATAAGCCCCAATAGAACCCCAATAATGCCACCTATTAGCGAGAGTGTGACTGCTTCTATTAGAAACTGAAGCAAAATATCAATTCCCTTTGCCCCAACTGCCATGCGGAGACCTATCTCACGAGTCCTTTCAGTTACAGAAACCAGCATAATATTCATTATACCAATACCACCAACAATTAGAGATACTGAGGCTACCGCTGCCAATAACAGAGTCATAACTCTCGAAGAGTCAGCCCTAGCCTGCAATATTTGACTAAGATTTCGAACATAAAAATCATCTGGTTGCCCGGGCTGGATACGATGCCGTTGCCGCAACAATTCAGTCATCGCCCTGACCGACTCATCGACGCCCTCGGCCGTATAGGACTTAACCCATATTGTACGCACGAGCTTCCCAGAAAGACGACGCCCACCCAAAAGTCGTTTTTTAGCTGTCGAAAGAGGTACTATTACCGTGTCATCTTGATCCGTGCCCATGGGCGTCTCACCCTTAGGTGCTAAAGTTCCTATTATTGTAAACGGAATTCGTTTAACTCTTATAATCTCACCAACAGGATCAACCCCTTCAAATACGTTTTCAATTATAGTTTTGCCCACAAGTGCTACTTTTGCGGCTGATCTCACCTCATCTCTACTAAACCATCGTCCATCTTTCATTTTCCATTCCTTAGCCTCCTTAAATTCAGGTGTTACACCATAAATCACAGTAGACCAATTCTGATTACCATAAATCAATTGACCACTGCCCCTCACTACTGGTGCAGCAACTTGAGCTGTGTCAATTTCATTTTGTATCGCAATTGCGTCATCTTCGGTGAGAGTAGGTCTAGAACCTCGTGCCCCCCGAGCCCCGCCCGAAGTAGTTGTTCCGGGTAAAACTAGAACAAGGTTTGACCCCAAACTCTTTATTAGATTATCAACCTGAGACTGTGCACCAGCTCCCACCGCAATCATAATTATCACGGCAGCTACGCCAATAATTATACCCAAGGCTGTCAGAACACTTCTCAATACATTTACCCTGATGGCTTTTATTGCTGCGAAGATTGAGTCGTTATAAGTCATCCCGCCCTATCCACTGGTTTAAAGTTTTGCAGCAACTCCTCAGCATTTACACTTTCCTTGTTATTCTCCTCGCTGATAATTCGACCATCCTGGAAACGTATAATACGATTCGCAAATTGCGCGACATCAGCCTCGTGGGTAACAATAATTATGGTGATACCCGTCGCATTCAGTTTCTGAAAAAGTGACATTATTTCAATCCCTGTGCGAGTATCGAGAGCACCGGTAGGCTCGTCAGCTAATATGAGTGCCGGCCCATTAACTAGGGCTCTGGCAATAGCAACACGTTGCTGTTGACCTCCAGATAGTTGAGAGGGGTGATGATCCACCCTATCCCCCAAACCAACTTCATTTAATACATTTTCAGCAACTCTAACCCTGTCCACTCTTGGCATACCACTATATAGCAGTGGCAACTGAACATTATCCGAGGCCGTAGTCCTAGCAAGAAGGTTAAAACTCTGAAAAACAAAACCTATTTTCCCATTCCGTATGGTTGCCAGTTCATCGGGTGTAAGGTTGGAAATATCACTCCCCTCAAATAGAAATTGGCCCGATGTGAGTGTGTCTAAACAGCCTATTAAATTCATTGCTGTTGATTTGCCAGACCCAGAGGGACCCATAATTGCGACGAACTCCCCCTCATAAATGTCAAGATCTACTTCTCTAAGTGCATGTACGGTGGTATCCCCTAACAAGTAATCCCTCGACATATTTTTAGCTTCGATAAGTGGCAAAACCATTTTTAACCATCTTTACCGCGTTTAATACCAGTAAGAACTAGTTGGCCTTCTTTTAGGTTTCCGCTGACCAACTCCGTCACATTTCCATCACCTACACCAATGATCACATTAACAGGAGATGGCTTTCCGTTTTTAAGAATCCAAACCTTACCTGGAGCTGCGGGATTGGATAAACGGCTTGCGATTATCGCTTGGTATTTAATTTTTTGTGCAGGCGTAAGTATGGTCATAATCTTGGTACTATTTTGATTTCGGAGTTTTTTTATTGCATCTCTAAAACCTGGCCCCCTGCCACCTTGAGCAAGTGTTCTTATCCGTTGGCGCATGTGTTGACCAAACTCACGAACTCTGGCCTGCTGGTCAGGGGTAAGACTAAGTGTTTTAATCATCTGCTTCATTCGGGCCTGTACCTGCTCTCTACGTGCAGCTCTGTCTGGCCGAGCGGTACTTTGCGCCGCACCCGTCCCAGAACCGAAACCTTTTGATACTACTTTTGAGTTTATACTTGGTGGTGCAAACCGCAGAGCCTTGTTAGGCAGCCTAATAACATTGCGCCGATTGCTCACCTCCACTTGCACATTTGCGGTCATACCTGGAAGTAATTTTTGCTCAGTGTTATCAGCTGCTATAACCACCGTGTATGTTACAACATTTTGCACAGTCAGGGGCTTCTTCCTAATTTGCGTAACGATACCATTAAATTTCATTACTGGATAAGCATCTACAGTAAATTTAGCGGCTTGCCCTTCTCTGATCTGCCCTATATCCGCCTCGTCGATATTTGTTTCAACCTGCATTTTGCTTAAGTTCTTG
>PTLG01000237.1 GCA_002937995.1 Alphaproteobacteria bacterium MarineAlpha3_Bin7
TGGCTAAAGTTGGACTAATAGACCGAAAATTAGATATGGCTGGAACTTTAACACTAGCGGGAAGAAAGAGACTGGAGATTGCACGATCTCTCGCAACCCAGCCCAACCTACTGCTACTTGATGAAGTAATGGCTGGTTTAACTCCTGCAGAGGTCTCAGAGGCATCAAAAATGATAATGGCTCTTCAAAAGGAACAAAAGCTTACACTCATTATTATTGAACATGTTATGAGAGCTTTAATGAACCTAAGCGAGAGATTGGTAGTAATACATCACGGATCTAAGATCGCAGAGGGATCACCTAAAGAAATTTCGGAAAGTCCTGTTGTAAACGAGGCATATTTTGGAGTAACTAACGATGAGTGAATTTCTAAGACTTGAAAAATTATACTCTGGATATGATGATGTCTCTATAATTAATGGTATCAGTCTTAGCGTTGAAAGAGGATCTGTGACTGCACTCGTCGGTAGCAATGGCGCGGGAAAAACAACACTAATGAGGACTCTATCTGGTTTACTTCCTCTAACACATGGAAAAATTATCTTTGATAATGAACCTATTGGTAATTGGGCACCTAACCAACGTGTGGATATGGGGTTATCACTGGTTCCAGAAGGTAGGCTTATATTTCCCGAATTCTCAGTAGAAGAAAACCTTCGTATAGGGGCAGTCACTCCACGAGCAAAGGGAAAACTTACATCACGCATGGAAGAAATGTTCGAACTATTTCCCCGGCTTAAAGAAAGACGTGAACAAAGCGGTGGCACCTTGTCTGGCGGCGAGCAACAAATGCTTGCTATTGCTAGAAGTTTAATGTCAGACCCTAAACTACTCCTACTTGATGAACCCAGCCTTGGATTGGCACCAAGCATTACAAAGTTTCTGTTTGAAATGGTCATTCGAGTTAAAAAGTTAGGAGTAACAGTATTTATTGTAGAACAAGACATAAGGTCAACTTTAGAAATTGCTGACCAAGGTTATGTTATAGAAAATGGCAAAATCGTAATGCAGGGATTAGCAGAAGACTTACTAGCTAATGAGACTATTAAATCCGTCTATCTCGGCATTTAAGCTAAACTCTGTAAAAGCAATTTACTACATTAAATGGACATAAATGAGGTCAACGTTTTTAACCAATTTCCATTTGGACTACTTGTTTCTAAATGGGCCTCCAAGTGATCGCAACCTGCCATTTCTAGCCGAGTAACTTTTGTGCCTACCTTTTTCAAAGCTTGTTCCATTTTTAGGGCCTGAGTTATTAAATGCGGAAAATCACTATCTCCGTACGAAATAAAAAATTTTGGAGTAGGTTTGTTAACAAAAAGGATTGGGCTGGCTTTTTTTGCCATCCCGTTCCCTTCTTTGCCTAAAAAGCGAGGGTGTTGAGTTAAACCTGACCCTTCGCCAAAAAGAAACACACCTGAAACCGGAACACACCCCCGAATTACGTCTAGAGGTACATTGGCCTGTTCCTGCCACTCATTCGATACACTTATCAAACTTGCGTAATGCCCGCCAGCGGAGTGTCCCCCTAGATAAATTTGGCTTGTATCGCCTCCATATTTTTCAATATTCTTATAAACCCAAGTTACCGCGTCAACACAATCATTTAAACCAGCTGGAAATAAGTCTATGGGTGCTAGTCGATAACCCACAGTAACAAAAATAATATTATTGGCTAGAAGTAATGGCGCCATAAAGTTATTCCATTCTTTATAACCAGTGGTCCAGCCACCTCCATGGATAAACATAAATACGGAACCAGATGGATTTTTGGGGCAGTGTATTCCAATACTTTGATATGGGTTACTGCCGTACATGACGTCCTCGCCAGAAACAGAAGAACCAAGTTTTGTAATTTTATTTACATACGCCCGAGCAAATTCACTCACTTCATCTTGCTCTGGGTAATCTTCAGGTTTCATCTTAAGATTTCCTCTCTGTAATAGAATTAAAAACTTTCTCAGAGGTCATAGGTAGTGTCCTGATACGCGCGCCAGATGCGTTTTGTATGGCGTTAGAAATAGCGGCTGGGACTGTAACAAGTGGTATTTCACCGACACCCTTCGCTCCGTAAGGACCATCGGGCTCTGGATGTTCAACAATTATAGGATTTATCTCATATGGCACATCAAGAGATCCAGGTATTTTGTAATCCATAAGATTAGGGTTAGCTAAACGGCCGCCATCCCATACCATTTCCTCAACAAGAGCGAGACCTAGTCCCTGAACAAAACCTCCTTCGATTTGCCCCTCAACAAGTTGGGGGTTTATAGCCTTTCCCACATCTGTTGCTGTCCAAGCCTGAACTACTTTGGTTTGACCAGTCCTTTTATCAATTTCAATTTCTACAAGCGTAGCGTTAAATGCATAAACACCAATTTGAGAAAATGGGACCCCTGACACAATAGCACGTTTGGGATCTACACTAGGATTATCATAGACTAGCGAATTTGAACCAATAATTGGACCACCAACGCCCCAGTGAGTATACTTAGAAACTTCAAAAAATGATACATCTCGACCTGGAACTCCTTTTATTCCAGCTCTCCCACCAGGTAGTAACTCAATATCTTCAGCAGAGCATTCTAACATTTCTGATGCAGCCTGCTTAATCCGTTTTTCGGCCTCCTTCGAGGCGCCTACAACTGCTCGTCCAGTAGTATAAGTAACCCTACTAGCTGTAGTTCCCCAGTTGAACGGCGATCCATCAGTGTCAGGGCTGGACAATGCAACATTCTCTATAGGTACCTGAAGAGCCTCAGCACAAATCTGGGACAAAACCGTATCCGATCCCCTTCAAATGTCTGATGAGCTGGAGGCGGTTGATGAATACTTCCTGTAATTGGCTCAAAGTCAGATATGCTA
>PTLG01000238.1 GCA_002937995.1 Alphaproteobacteria bacterium MarineAlpha3_Bin7
AATTTTAGACTCTGCTATTTCCCTCAACGCGATGACCGGATTTTTATCATTATCTCTTTCCACAGTTAGCTCCGCCCCCGACGACAGGCTCCTAGCCCTCTGGGAAGCCAACATGACCAGTTCGAACCTATTGTTTATTATATCTATACAATCCTCAACTGTAACTCGCGCCATAGAAATCCCTCCAGCTCGATCCTTTTGAACAATCAGTACTATAATACTATGGGGAAAAAGACAAGTTATCTATTGATCACTCTAATTAATTGCTCATTACCCAAGTTATTAATCAAATTCGCTATATTTTTTCCAGAAACTGGGTGTTCCCAGCTGGGATTTAGCTCTTTTATAGGGTATAAAACAAATGCCCGATCAACTATTCTTGGATGAGGTAGAACTAAGTTCTCTGTCTTAATAATCATATTATTGAACACTAAAATATCTAAATCAATGACCCGTGGCGCGTTTCTACCCCCCCTTTTCCTTCCCATTTCACTCTCAATCGATAACAGAACATTAAGTAATTTATGAGGATCTAGCTCAGTTTTTACACTTACAGCTATATTTACGAACCAGGGCTGTGTAGAGACTGGTAAAGGAGCAGATTCAAAAAATGAGGAAACTTTGATAGGAAATATATTAACTTCTCTCATTTTTTCTAATGCTAATTGGCAATTCTTTTGGGGGTTGTTTCCTATGTTAGATGTTAAGTTAGACCCTAGTCCTATAATTATCATAAATTATACTTAGCTCACTATTAACAATGCGTTTTAATTTATTGATACTACCTGCAATATCTAGTTAGCATTTAACTAATAAAAAATACCAATTTATAATATTTTATCCAATTTAATAAACTCAATTTAATAAAATCTATGTCAGTTTCAAATATTAAATTTGGGTGATAGGATTGATACAAGATGAAAGTACCCGCTCTAAATTGCACACTTTGCCCCCGCCTTTTGGATTTTAGGGAAAAAAATAATGAAGAATGGCCCGATTGGCACAATGCACCAGTTAATAGTTTTGGCTCGCTCAACTCTAGACTATTAATTCTTGGCCTAGCACCTGGCTTAAGGGGAGCAAATAAAACAGGTAGACCATTCACCGGAGATTTTGCTGGAGACCTATTATATAGAACCCTTAGTGAATTTAATTTATCATCGGGGCTTTTTAACCCCTCAACTGAAGATGATCTTAAATTATTAGATTGCAGGATCACTAATGCCGTTAAATGCGTTCCACCACAGAACAAACCTGTAGCTAGCGAAATTAAGAATTGTCAAAAGTTTTTAAGGTCAGAAATTGAATCAATGCCAAAACTTAGGGTTATTTTAGCGTTAGGAACCGTAGCTCATAACTCTGCGCTAGATATATTTGGTTGCCCCAAAAGCAATCACAAGTTTGCTCATAATTCGCAGCACCATTTAAATGAGAGTATAACTCTGGTCGATAGTTATCATTGTTCAAGATATAATACTAATACAGGAAGACTGACCGAAGAAATGTTTAGAGAGGTATTTATTTCTCTTATGAGAATTTTGAATTTTAATTAATTCAATAAAATCATTTTTATTTTATTATTTTTTTATTGTATTAGTACAACTAACTCTGAAAATAAGCCTTTTTTATCGGGGATAGAAATAAATTTGTTAACTGGAGTATAAAATGGATGTTATGTGTTTGGACTTAGAAGGTGTCCTTCTGCCTGAGATATGGAAGGGAGTGGCTCATAAGACTGGCATAAAAGAACTAGAATTAACGACTCGAAATATTCCTGATTATAATGAGCTCATGTCAAACCGACTAAGAATTATGAATCAAAACCAACTTGACCTGTCAGTTTTACAAGAAGTAGTTTCCCAACTAGAGCCTCTTGCTGGAGCAAAAGATTTTTTAGACTGGCTAAGGACAGAATTTCAAGTTATCATTTTGTCAGATACTTTTTACGAATTTGCAAAACCATTAATAGCACAATTGGGTTGGCCAACACTATTCTGCCATCATCTAGAAGTTGGAAATGATAACAAAATTTCTGGTTACAGGCTTCGGATGGAAGACCACAAACGAATGGCAGTACAAAGCCTCCAAAAATTAAACTTTAATGTAAAAGCAGCTGGTGATTCATATAATGATATTTCTATGCTAAAAGCCGCCAACGAGGGCTATTTGTTTAATGCACCTAGCTCAATCATTAAGGAATTTCCAAAATTTCCTACTTTTAACAATTACAATGAGCTCAAATATTACCTAAAAAACTAATTCCTATGCCAGATTCTACTGCTCTTTTAGAAGCCTACTCTTCTCACGCTTCCATTCCCTCTCCTTAATAGACGCCCTCTTCTCATGTTTTCTTTTTCCTTTGGCAACACCAAGTTCAACTTTGGCGTAGCCCCTAATATTAAAATATAGAGAAAGTGGAATAACAGTTATACCCTCACGAGCTATACTATTTATCAATTTTATCATTTCTTTCTTATGTAATAATATCTTTCTTGGTCGGCGATCATCATACTCTCTAGTAAAAGTGTTCCCATATTTAGGAATATACGAATTTAATAAAAAAAACTCACCGCTAACCTCCGCTGCATATGATTCTTCAATACTAGACTTACCTCCCCTCAGGCTCTTAACTTCGCCCCCATTCAAAACTAATCCAGCCTCCACAGTATCCTGGACAAAATAGTTAAAACGAGCCTTACGATTACGGGCTACAACAGAGCTTTGTGGCTTTTTCATTCAGAGTAACTCAAACTAATTGCTAACTAGATACCTCTAGCTCTTGTAAACACTTTTCAACTAACTTTTTACTGCTATTATCAATTTTAGTAATTGGTAAACGAGTCTCGGATGAAA
>PTLG01000239.1 GCA_002937995.1 Alphaproteobacteria bacterium MarineAlpha3_Bin7
TTAAAAATCGGCAGAATACTGCAACTTATGATAGCTAGTATAACTGTATGCAACTCAAATTTATTTGGGGCGTTCTGCTGGGGGTGTAGGGGTCGCTGGTTCAAATCCAGTCGCTCCGACCAGTATTAGGTAGGATGTATTTTGACTTTATTATGTAAGCTTGAAAATATTCCTGATGGAAATGCTGTTGGGATGGTCGCAGAGGTTGCTGGAAAAAAAAGAAATATATTTGTTGTAAGGAGGGGGCAAAGAGTTTCCGCATATTTAAATTGGTGCCCTCACAATCAAGTTCTTATTGACCAAATACCTGGGCAGTTTTTTAATCATGATAAAACCTATTTGCAATGCTCTAAACATGGAGCTCTATTTCGAATTGATGATGGGTTTTGTGTAAAAGGACCTTGCGAGGGAGAGTATCTAAAAGCTTTAGATAGTTATATTTTGGGGGAAAATATTCTAATTAAGGATTAATAGGCCTTTATTTGACTACTTTTCTAAAACTTGGCGCCCAATTTCTGTCAATTTGCAAACTTTCCAGTTTGGTTTAATTGGATTATTGAACCATGGTTCTGCCCAGCCTTCACTAATACAAGACTCTACTGTTCTTGAGCTAATACGCTGCCCCCTAAAATCAAACAATGGCAGCTTCCCACCGGGTTGGTTTAAACCTTTTTCTAACCACTCTCGTTGTGGTTGGGTTGGTTTTTTTTGCTTGTGTTTAGTTAATGAGGGAACCAAAACAAAGTATCCTTAATCATTCTGATTATTAGTTAAGAGAATACGTTAACTCTTGTTATTATTAAAGTCCACATTCTTTAGGGATAAAATATGATGAAGCATTATCTAGTATATGTCACCGTCAGTAGAGAGGAGGAGGCTGAAACTATAGGGAAATTAGTATTGTCGGAAAAATTGGCAGCTTGTGTAAATATTTCAGGGAAGACTATAAGTTTATTTGAGTGGGATGGTAAATTGGAGAGGACAAGTGAAAATATAATGTTTATAAAGACTAACGAGAAAAAACTTCAGTTATTACTTAAAAGGATAGAAGAGCTTCATAGTTATGACTGTCCTTCAATAGTAGCATTGGAGTTGTCAGACGGGAAACAGGAGTTTTTTGATTGGGTAGACCGAGCTCTTGATTATTAATCTCTTATATTTTGATTAGGAAACCGCTCAGAATTTTTGAGCATTAACAACAGCAAAAGCTGCTATACCTTCTTTTCTACCAACAAAACCAAGTCCTTCACTTGTTTTACCTTTAATATTTATTCTGTTACTGTCTATTTTTAGAACTTTTGAAAGATATTCTAGCATAACCTTTTTAAATGGGGTTATTTTCGGTTCTTCGCAAACAATTGTGAGATCTATATTAACTAACTTTAGGCTATTTTTTCTTGCAATATTATTGGCCTCTATAAGAAAAATTTCAGATGGGCTATTTTTCCATTTAGGATCCTCTGGAGGAAAATATTCTCCTATATCTCCAGCTCCAGCAGAGCCAAGTATAGCGTCTGTAATAGCATGTAGCGCTACATCGGCGTCAGAATGTCCAGAGAGCCCCTTGTTAAATGGTATTTTGACTCCACATAACATCAGGTGATCACCTGTTTGGAAGCGATGAACGTCATAGCCATTACCGACCCTTACTTCTCCAATTTGTTTTTCTGTTGATCTATCTTGAATATCACTAACGTCACTATCATTAGTTATTTTAATATTTTTGTGACTGCCTGCAACAATAGCTACGGTAATCCCAGACAATTCAGCAATTGACGCGTCATCATTAAAATTTAGGTTTCTATTTGCTAAATGGGCGTTAAGTATAGTTTTGAAGTCGAACCCTTGCGGGGTTTGTATACTTTGTAAACGCTCTCTATCTAATGTTTCTAGAACCATACCATCTTTAACTTTTTTGATGGTTTCTGTTATTGGTAATGCTGGAATACAGGCGTCGGAGTTAGATAGTTCACTTATTACTCGGTCAATTAACTCTGGTGAAACAAAGGGACGAGCCGCGTCATGGATCAGAACATGAGTTGGTTGAAGTTTTCTTATTGCCTGTAATCCAATGAGCGAGGAGCCTTGTCGATCTTCTGCTCCAAACACTGGTGGTAATATTTTTGTTTCGGAGATAGCGGAATGGTAGAGGTCAAAATGTTCTGGGTGAATAACAACTTGTACATTGTCTATAAGTTTATGACTAAGAAACGGTCTAATTGCTCTTAGTAAAATACTTTGGCCCTCAAACTCAAAATATTGTTTAGGGATTGATAGGCCTGTTCTACTTCCAACGCCAGCAGCTAGTATTAGTGAAACAATTTTCATAAGTTTGCTATAGTTCTTTTGTAATTTTGGAATAAACGATATTCTTACGAGTGTATCTTACCATTTCAAATTTGAAAATTGGAAACGGGGATAATAGTAAGCAAGGAAAAAAGTGGTTGGCCTAACTTATATAAAAAATTATGGTAATAATAATCATTCGCAAATGAGGTTATTAAATTGTGGATATACTTTTCTTAATTTTTCTATCTATTGGAATGCTGAGCTTATTTGCATTTTTCGCTTATGCTAAGCCTAATTCAAGCCGTTTAACTTATATTATATTATCAAGTCTTAACCTAGTAGTTGTTGGGTTGGATTTATTTTTTCGCCATGCTAGGGGGTGGAGTGCGGACCTATCAGCAACATTAAGCGTAACAATTTTTATTTGTTTAATAGTATATCTGCTCTTAGTTATTATTTCTAGGGAGAGTAAACGGCTGGCGCCTTTGCTCTCACCATATTTAATTATCCTCGCTATTATTGGTTTGATATCCGTCGATGGACAACAAGAAATTAGTGATGG
>PTLG01000024.1 GCA_002937995.1 Alphaproteobacteria bacterium MarineAlpha3_Bin7
GTAGGCTCAGGAGCTGCTGGTTTGATAGCTGCCCTCTCTCTTACTGATGTCGGTATTGCCCCATTAGTTTTGGAGCGAGATAAAATCCCCAGGGGAAGTACTGGACTATCATCGGGAATGATACCCGCATGTGGAACGAATATACAGGCACAGAAGGGAATTGAAGACTCTATAGAACTACTTACTTCTGACATAGTTAATAAGGCAAAAGGTCAGGTGAATTTAGAACTTGTTGATGCTATTTGTAGAACCTCTGGACCAACAATTGACTGGCTTGTTGATACTCACGCAATCGAACTGACTTTGGTTGAGGGTTTTGTATATCCCGGACATAGCAGACTGCGTATGCATGCGCCACCTTCACGCCAAGGAATAGACCTAATTAGCAATTTAACTTTGGCAGCGGAAAAAACTGAGATTGATATCCTAACGGAAGCCCACGTGAAGAACCTTTATAGAGAAGGTAACAAAATAATAGGCATAGGAATCGAACGACCAGATGGATCAAAGGAGAAGATTGGATGTGAGGTACTAATATTGGCTTGTAACGGGTTTGGTGGGAACCAAGAAATGGTGAAGCAATATATTCCAGATATGGCCAAAGCCATTTATTTTGGACACCCAGGTAATCAAGGTGATGCTATAAATTGGGGAAAAATACTAGACGCGCAAATGGAAAACCTCGGATCTTTTCAGGGTCATGGTTCTGTTGCTCATCCTCATGGCATCCTCATTACGTGGGCGCTTATGACTGAGGGAGGTATCCAAGTTAATTCAGCCGGCAAAAGATTTACAAATGAACATGAGGGGTATTCTGAGCAGGCAGTTCGAGTTATAGCCCAAAAACAGAGTTCAGCATGGAATATCTATGACCATCGTCTTCATGAGCTTGGACTAGAATTTGAGGAATACCGAGAAGCCAACAAATTAGGAGCCGTAAAAACTGCCTCAACAATCGAGGAGTTAGCTGGAATACTTCACATCTCACCAGCAGGATTAGTTTCCACCATCAAAGAGTGTGAGGATTTTTCTAGCGGAAAACAAAAGGATGTCCTTCAACGGGATTTTACGTCCAAGCCACCCCTACAGGCCCCTTACTACAGCATCCAGGTTACTGGTGCGTTGTTTCACACTCAGGGTGGATTGACAGTAAACGGATGCGCCCAGGTTCTGCAAAAAAATAGTGAGCCTTTTCCCAATTTACTTGCGTCGGGCGGTGCTGCCAACGGCATCTCGGGCCCAGCAGATTGGGGCTATTTGTCGGGAAACGGTTTACTAAGCGCAGTTACCTTGGGGCGAATTGCAGGCCAGACCTCTGCGCGATTAGTAAAACACTAGATCGCTTCCAATACAGCTTGAGGTGACGACACTCCATAGGGGTCATCATCGGCATCATCCCGAAATCCAGGCTCTTCAAACCAGCTACTTACACTCTTATTTTCAACAATGGCAGCATACCGCCACGATCGGACCCCAAAACCTTCTGGATTTTTGTAAACCAACATTCCCATTTTCCGAGTAAATTCACCTCCCCCATCGGGAATTAATTTTACGTTCTCAACACCTTGAGCTGCCCCCCAAGCATTCATCACATAAGCATCATTTACTGAGATGCAATAGATTTCTTCAATTCCCTTTTCTTTGAAATCTGGATAAAGTTTTTCATAATCTGGTAACTGATAGGTTGAGCATGTGGGAGTAAATGCTCCAGGAAGCGAAAAAATTAAAACTTTTTTTCCAAGAAAATAATCATCACTTGTCTTGTCTTGCCAACGAAATGGGTTATCACCTGAAATACTGTCATCTCTTACTCGAGTCTTAAAAACTACGTTGGGAATTTGCTTACCGATCATAAAGTTACTCCTTGTTTAATTAATTTTTACTTTGAAAATATGTTGTCAGATCTATTGAGTTAGAACCCAACAAGATCGCTATTCTATCCAAATATAATTCAGACATGGTCATAACTAGCCCTGCTTCAGCGAAGGCCTTAGCCAATTTAATTATTTTGGGTGAAATGAAACGGGCTGTGGTTTTCGGAATCTGTGTTTCCAGTAACTTATTCAATAAGTAAATATTGTTACCCTGACCCAATGCAAAAAGGAGTGGCAGTAATTCCAATAATTTTCGAGTTAGCATACTGTCGGGAACCGCTCTCTCTCTATTTTTTGGACAGGAAACCACTATTGCTGTCAGAACATCATCAAAAAATAGTGAGCAACTCTGATTTCTATTCTCAATACCAACACTTTTAAACAGTGAGCTCAGTAAGGTTATTGGGTCAAAACCTTTTACCTGACCAAAACACCAATGACGGATCGCCCACTGGAGAATAAGATGGGGTGTTTTCAATGAATTTGGTTGATAACTATTGGAAACATCAAGAACGCTGGGTAAGTCTAATCTGTTTGCTCGATTAGGTTGATTTACCTTAACATTCCGATTATTTCTGCTAATGATTCTAATTCTCATTCTCAATAACTATGTTATTTTCGCACTTAGTTCAAGAGTTTTAGTTGTTTTCATTTTGCTTTTTTGAAGAATTCCTATCTATTATGAAATAAAGGAGTTTATTTAGGGACATGATTAAAATGTATCACTTCTGGGACTCTCCGTGTTGCTTCAAAGTAAGGATGGCCCTTTCGGAAAAGCAGGTCGACTGGACCCCGAAGCTATTAGCTTCAGTACAATTCGAACACTTGGGTTCTGAGTACCAGGCAATTAATCCACATAGTATTGTTCCTACCCTTATCCATGGTGGTAAAGTCATTTTCCAATCTAACGTTATTATTGAATATCTGGATGAGGTTTTCCCAAAGACAAGCCTAAAACCAGAAACTGCCGCCCAACGCGCTCTAATGCGACAATGGATGCAGGATGAGCAGACTTTCTTGTTTCCTCTAGTTATTACGATGAGCTTCAATCTAATGATGACACTTAGAGAAAAAGCTTATGGAATGGAGCAACTCCAAATTTGGTCAACAAAACATCCAGATCAGGCAAGAGCTCAAGATTATCTCAATCGGGTATCCTCTCCAATTGATCAAGTCGCATTAGATCAGGCTATCGAAAAGTTTAGGTGGCATATGGAGCGTCTCGAAGAACAGATAGTTGTATCCGGTGGCCCCTGGATTTGTGGAAAAGACTATTCATTGGCAGATGTAAGCATCGCCCCCCTACTCGACCGAATAGAATATCTCGATTTACTCTCGGTTTTAGAAGAATGTCCCAGAGTAACCGCATGGTTTAAAAACATTAAGTCCAAAAAATCATTCCTGGACGCGCAACCTCCCTTTGAATACCGCATGTGGGGCCCGAAGAAACCTATCCCTAACAGACAAGTTGGTCCAGATGCTCCGCACGGATCGTTTCCAAGCGAATAGCCCAAAATACGTCTGACCATGCTTAAATATATGTTCTAAAAAATAGAAAAAGTGGCTAGACTAGCTGACCATGACAACTTCAGTTTAAAACTGCCAGTCTAGCCACCATTCAAAGATGTTAAAAACCCTAAAACTTTCTTTTCAGAAGCTTCCTATTCCAAAGACGAACGAATTGTCGTTTGGCTTGTTCTAGTTTCAAATGCGAGTGAAGTCTAACATCCAGAGCGTCCATTGTAATCCTCCTTAAAGAAAAACAAGAGCGTTCCTTCGGCCTATCCTACTTCCGTCCCTAAGGGATGAACGGCCTGTAGTATCCAACAGATTACAACATCAAGTCAACAAATTTATTATAATTGTAAGAAATGCTTAGATTGATTAATTTAAATGCATGGTCTAGTGTTCTGTTGATTAATCATAAACACTAACTCTTTTCGGCTACCTAATAGTCGCAAGGGACGTGGATAAAATTACTCAGGGAGATAAGCGATGTTGTATAAAAAGTACAAGTTAACTGTGGTTAGTATTCTAGCTGCTGGTTTGTTTTTATCTTTTTTCCCCGCTGTTAATGCGGATACTATAAAGATTGGTGCTTCAGCTCCAAAAACAGGTCCCCTTGCTGGTGGCTCAACCGTAACCTTTTGGCCTAATGTGAAATTGTGGGTTAAACAGGTTAATGACTCTGGTGGAATAAAGCTCAAAAGTGGAAAAGCAAAAATTGAACTTATTGAGTATGATGATCGAACCAACCCAGGTGAAGCTATAAAAAATATTCAGAGATTAGCTACACAGGATAAGGTTGATTTCATATTGGCTCCATATGGTACTGGATTTAACCTTGCTACTGCGCCTATTTTTGCAAAGTTTAATTACCCCTTGATTACCCATACTGCAATAACCGACAAAGTTGAGGCACTTACCAAACGATACTCTAATATTTTCTTTACTTTGGGCACAACAACTGACTTTGCTGGTTCAGTTGCTACGGTTTTGGGTAAAATGAAGGCAGCAGGTACGATTGGCAATAAAGTAGCTATGGTTAATGTAGCTGACGCCTTTGGTATCGAGCTTGCAAATGCTGCGAGGCCAATATTTAAAAAAGCAGGTTTTGATATCATTTATGATAAATCATATCCGTTGGGGTCTCCCGATCTTTCACCCATTATTCGTGGTGCAAAGGGAGTAAAACCTGATGCTTTTGTTGCTTGGTCTTATCCACCTGACACTTTTGGATTAACTGCCCAAGCCAAGGTTCAGGGGCTGAATGTTAAAGCTTATTATACAGCAGTAGCTACAGCTTTTCCTGCTTTTGGTGGAAAATTTGGTAAATCTGCAGAGGGTATTTTGGGAGCTGGGGGAATTAATCCTGACACTAAGGCAATGAAAGATTATTTTGCTAGCCATAAGGCTGTTACTGGTAAAACCCCAGATTATTGGGCTAGTGGTATGGTTTATGCTACTTTCCAAATACTCAGAACCGCTATAGAGGCTGTTGGAACTAAAGACCGAAAAGCTGTTACCGCTTATGTCAAGAGCAATACTTTTAATACGGTAATGGGTAAAATTTCATTTACCAACCAAATCAATAAGAAATACTGGACTGTAGGACAATGGCAGAATGGTAAATTTTACGGCGTCAGTTCGACAGGACGAAGCGGAGAAAAGGCCGCCAAGGTAAAACCAAAGTGGTAGTTTGAAACTCGGATATTTTGGTGCCTCCTAAAAGTGGCGCCAAAATATGTTGAGAGAATGTTTTCATGGACATAGTTATCGTCGGCATACTATTGGGTGGTGCCTACGCTCTGATGGCAATGGGTCTTCAGTTACAGTATGGCGTTGCAAAAATTATGAATCTTGCAAATGGAGAAATGCTGGTCGCGGGCTCCTTTGCAGCCTTTTGGTTTTTCACTAGCGCCCAAGTAAGTCCATTACTGGCCATTCTTGTAGTTGCACCCATGGCCTTTATTTTTAATTGGCTTGTATACAAAATCTTTATGCGATACCTGGTCAAAAAAGCACGGTCGGAAGGTCAACTAGAAGTTAATAGTATACTATCTACCTTTGGCCAAAGCTTTATTTTAGTCGGACTAATGTTGGCCCTATTTGGAGGTGAATATTTTAGTTATTCATACCTAGAAAAGCCTTACACCTTATTTGGTCAACCATATGAATTGAATAGGGTCGTGGCCTTTCTTTTTGCAATCTTTTTTTGCTGTGTTCTATACTTTTGGCTAAATAGAACCCGACTTGGTCTCACATTAAGAGCGGTATCTGTAAATCCCGAAGCTTCTGGTTTGGTTGGCATTGATGTACCAAATATTTCTGCCCTGGCCTTTGGTCTCGGAGGCGCAGTAACCGCAGTAGGTGGCTCACTGCTCAGCATGTTTCTTACTTTTGACGCATCCGTTGGAGTGATTTTCACCATGAAAGCTTTGGTAATAGTTATTATGGGGGGTGTCAGAGATATTCGCGGCACTATTTTAGTCGCATTTATATTGGGACTTACAGAGACGGCAGTCGCAAGTTTGATAGATCCCGGATTAACTCTAGCTGCAGCTTATCTTCTTTTTATTCTTATACTTCTATTTCGGCCAGAAGGTATTTTTGGCAAGAGATCGACATGAAACATAGAGAAAATTATAGTCTCAATATAAAGCGTAGAGAGCTCTATGGGCTTATAGCAAGTATTTTTGCTTTTGGACTTGCTGCTACTTTACCAATATTTAATACAGGTTATGTGTTATCTCTTGGTGTAACAATTGTAATGTACACGGTGCTTTCGACATCCTGGGCTCTCTTCTCTGGCCCCACCCATTATATTTCCTTAGCAACCGCAGCATTTTTTGGAATTGGCATGTATATTGTTGGAGGAGGGTTAGAAATATATTCTTTCCCTATCTTAATTGCAATTGCAGGCTGCGTTGGGGCTATTCTCGCGGCTTTAATTGGTTTGGCAACACTTCGCTTGTCCGGGGTCTATTTTGTAATTTTTACGTTAGGTCTCTCTGAATTGATAAGGCAACTTGTTACCTGGGCGCAAACTACGATGGGAACAAGCAGCGGACTGTATGTGTTGATTGACGTAACTGAGAGCCAAATTTATTGGGAATTATTAACAATAGCAGCATTTGTTTTCCTTATTGGCTGGTGCATCAACCGCTCGAAAATTGGTTTTGCTCTAAAAATCATTGGAAATGACGAAAAAGTCGCCCGACACGTTGGGATTAATACAGCGGCGGTCAAGATCGTTTTGTTTATGATTTCAGGATCTATTGCTTCAATTACAGGTGCCATTCTAGCACCTCGCTGGACCTACATCGAACCAACAATAGCTTTTAGTCCAATGCTCTCATTTCTAGTAGTAATAATGGCATTAATTGGAGGAGCGCATCGACTTTGGGGTCCAATTCTCGGGGTAATTCCCTTTGCGTTATGTTGGGATTTTATTACCGCTAAGTTTCCAAATCAAACAGCACTTATGCTGGGATTAGCATTTTTGCTAATTGTTTATGCCATACCTCATGGCTTTGCTGGTTTGGGTGAGAAATATTGGGGTAAATTTAAACATTGGAGGGATTTCCGTGTCTAATTCTGTAGCACTTTCTTTTCAAAATGTGACCAAAAACTTTGGCGGACTTACTGCTGTTGATAAAGTTAATTTTGATATCCGCGATAATGAAGTTTTTGGGTTAATTGGTCCAAATGGCTCAGGGAAGACAACTGTACTAGATCTTGTTTCTGGCTTACTTCGATTGAGTAGTGGAAAGATAATATCTTATGATAAAAAGATTTCTGGCAAAACATCTGCACAAATAGCTCGGCGCGGTGTCTCACGAACGTTTCAACTTGTCAGGATGTTACCTACTTTAAATGTAAAAGAAAATATAGCCTCGGGAGGTGTTTTTGGCTTTCGTCGTTACAGACGAAAAGAACTAGATCGCAAGGTTAATTATATGATGTCCCAGGTGGGACTGACGGGCAAAGGCATGCTTCCTATAACGATGCTGACTTATATTGACCAGAAAAGGGTGGAACTTGCTCGGGCTTTAATGTCCGATCCTAAAATAATATTACTTGACGAATGGCTGGCTGGGCTAAATCCAACAGAAATGAAGATCGGCATTAACTTAATCAGTGGAATTCGCTATGAGGGTCGAACAGTAGTAGTCGTGGAACACCATATGGAAGCTATTCGTAGTCTTTGTGACCGCTGTATTGTAATGAATAGCGGTCAAACAATAGCAGAAGGCAAACCAAATGAAGTACTTAATGATGAACGGGTAATCTCAGCCTATTTGGGAGTGGGCAATGCTTGAATGCAGAGATTTATCAGTTTTTTACGGTTTTCATCAAGCTCTGGACGGAGTCTCAATAAACATAAAGTCTGGAGAAATTGTAGCTATATTGGGTGCTAATGGTGCAGGAAAAACTACATTGTTGAGAGCTATTGCAGGGCTGATAGATTTTGATGACGACGACGATTATGGGGAGCACTATGAAAAATACCAAAATGAAATTCTATTTAATGGTGAGTCTATTTTTGATTGGGACCCCCACGAAGTTGTTGAATTGGGGTTATCTCTAGTTCCGGAGGGAAGATCATTATTTGGTGAGTTAACTGTTATCGAAAATCTTAAATTAGGAGCCTATCCACTGCGTGCACAAAAAACATTGTCACAGAATTTGGAAAAGGTACTGTCTATTTTTCCAAAATTGGCAGATCGAAGAAATCAAACAACTCGGTTCATGAGTGGGGGAGAACAGCAGATGGTAGCTGTAGGCCGAGCTCTCATGTCTGAACCCGACATATTAATGCTTGATGAACCTTCGCTAGGCTTATCACCAATTCTATGTACAGAATTATTTAATGCAATATCAGAAATCCGGGAAGCAAATACGGGTATACTCCTTGTAGAACAGAACGCAAAAAGAAGTTTAGAGATTGCTGACAGATGCTATCTTATAGAAACAGGTAGAATAGCAACGGAGGATACCGTTGAAGGATTAAAGGGTAATCAGACAATCTTAAGATCCTATCTTGGTGGTGAGGTTAGGTTTGCAAATAGGTATTCGGAGAGATTAACTACTAAAACAATCTTAAGTGAGGAAATAAGTGAATTAACCTCTAAAGCAAATAAAAAACAAAAAGACCATGTTGACTCATTAAGGACAAGCTTTAATAGGCCAGACTTGCAAGATCGGGAGAAAACAGATGGATAAACTACTCAGATTCAGAAAAGATTTTAAGGAAATCTATGTTGGTGGCAGATGGTGGCCAATTGAGGCAAGCTTTGAAGATACAAACCCATCCGACAATTCCTTATGGGCAACGGTTCCAGATGTTGAAGTAACAGACGTACAGAATGCTATTACATCCGCCGATCATGCTTTTGAAAATTGGTCTAATTTAAAATTTAATGAACGATCTCACTACATGATCAAAATCGCTGAAGTTCTAGAAGAAAATAAGATGGATATAGTAAAAGCTTTGAGAGCTGAAGCAGGCGGCTGGTTTGGCAAGGCCATGTTTGAAGCCGGTTATCTACCCGAACTGTTTCATGCTGCGGCGGCTGCCAATTATCAGGCTATCGGCGAAGTTATACCATCAGATTCTGGGAAATTTTCCATGGCAGTAAGGAGGCCCATAGGAGTCATATCAGTGATTAGTCCATGGAATTTTCCCTGTATATTAACGGCTCGGGGTATGGCTTTTGCGTTAGCTGCAGGAAACACGGTGGTTCTTAAACCTTCTGAGGAGACGCCTTACACGGGTGGACTTTTGTGGGCTGAAATATTTGAAGAAGCGGGCGTACCTGGCGGAGTGCTAAATGTCGTAACATGCTCCAGAGAAAATGTAGCTGAGGTTGGAACAGAGTTAGTAGAAAATCCCCTCGTAAAAGGAGTATCCTTCACTGGATCAACACCAGTTGGTAGAGAGATCGCCGCTAGGGCAGGAGCACATTTAAAAAAATGTTGTGTAGAACTGGGTGGAAAAGATGCTCTCATAGTCTGCGAAGATGCGGAAATGGATAGGGCTACTGGAGCCGCAAATTTTGGAAGCTTTATGCACCAAGGACAGATCTGTATGTCAGTAGAAAAGATATTGGTACATGAAGATATTTTTGAGGAATTTCTGGCTAAATTTAAGGAGAGAGCATCAAAGCTAAAGGTCGGTGATCCAACTGAAGAACTCGATCACATTATCGGACCACTGATAAACGATCGACAGGCAGACAGGGTAAAACATCAAATTGAAGATGCTGTTAAAAAAGGAGCTAAAATTGAACTAGGCGGGAAAGTTAATGGACGTTTTGTTGACCCAACTATAATTACAAATATTACTTCGGATATGTCGATTTATCAGGATGAAACATTTGGCCCAGTGGTATTTGTCATGCCTTTTAAGTCAGACGAGGAGGCGGTAAACATAGCCAATGATACGGAGTATGGCCTTTCATCTGGTGTTATTACCAAGGATGAATATAGAGGTCTAGAAATTGCACAAAAATTAGAGACTGGTATGTGTCATATAAATTGTTCATCAGTAAATGACGAACCCCATGCTCCATTCGGTGGGTCAAAATCTTCTGGCGTTGGTCGACACGGCGGTCGATGGGCGACTGAAACCTTCACTGAAACACGATGGATAACTATAGAAAGAGGTGGAAAGGGATTCCCGCCCGGATTTTAAACACAACAAGAGCAGCCTGACAATTAGACCTTACCCACCCCTATCTATAAAAAGACTGGTATAGTCGCCTCGTTAATTTTCGCTTTCAATCCCGTTCCTAAAAACAATCGAGCTTGCCATTCTCTCCCCTTTTCCAGGCCTCATAGCTATCGTTAGTCAGCTTTTCAAACCAGATCACAAAAGATTTAAAAAATGGCCTTTTTAATTTCGCTCCCGTGTCGGGACCATAATTTACCAACCAACTTCTTCCAGTTACACTAGTCATATTTATTCTCCTTAAATGATAACTAGTAGTTGGACGCAAACCAGTTGAACCACCAGTGCAATTATTTCAGATAAGGTATGCATTTTTCAGGCTGTTTGGGCCACATTTCTGCAATGCATAAAATGCATTGCTCTCATATAGATCATACTGTGCTGATCCAAGTTTGATCTAATCTTATAATTTAACCGTATTACTTTGGAGATATGATAATTGATGGGAGTCGAACATGATTGTTAAACCGTTACTAGTCAAAGCCAGTAATGTCCAAGAAGCCAAGATTTTAGGCGACCCAACCCCCAATCTGAAGAACTCTCACTCTTTTCATTCAGACTTTTTAGCGAAAACAAGTGCGGAAATTAGCGATTTCTTCAAGGTGGGTAACCAGGAATTCAAAAAGTAATAGTCGAACTATTGCATTGGAGACTGAACTCGTCTAAGTAATAGGAATTAGGGGATAAAACACCCTAGTAATAGCAGATTTAGTATAAATTAAAGTGGGGATATTGATGAGCAAAGAATTACTTTTGAATCCTACAGACTACGTTGGTGTAAGTTTTTGGATTATCTCGGCTGCTATGGTTGCAGCTACGTTTTTTTTCTGGGTCGAAAGAGACCGAGCTGAAGGGAAGTGGAAAACATCGTTAACTGTAGCAGCCTTGGTTACAGGCATTGCTGCGATTCATTACTTTTATATGAGAGAAGTTTGGGTAATAACGGGTGATAGCCCCACAGTGTTCAGATATGTAGATTGGATACTAACGGTTCCACTTCAAATTATTGAATTTTATTTAATTTTGGCAGCTATTGCAGTAGTAGCTGCTTCGTTATTTTGGCGGTTGCTGATCGCTTCGGTGGTCATGCTCGTTGCTGGATATCTCGGAGAGGTTAATGCGGCCAATGCCAATTTCTTATGGATCGCCTTTATAATTGGGGTAGCAGCATGGCTGTATATCATTTACGAGGTCTTCGCAGGTGAGGCGAGTAAGATAAATGCAGACAAGGGTACACCAGGTTCCCAACGAGCTTTCCACGCTTTAAGGGTGATAGTTACCGTTGGATGGGCAATTTATCCCTTAGGTTATTTGTATGGGTACATGGGTTCTGGAGACGTCCAAGCTCTAAATATCATTTATAACCTTGCCGATTTTGTTAACAAAATCGCTTTTGGGGTAGTTATTTGGGTGGCAGCCACTAGCGACGACGCTAAGGCAAAGCCTAAGAAAAGTTAGTATAACAAAAGTGGCACCTCAGTATTGGGGTGCCACTCCAACTTCTCCCAAGTATTAACAGCCAGGTGTACCTTGGTCAGTGTTAATCATTGATTGGTGTACCGCTAGAGTTAAGATTTCGTGGCCCACCCATCGTCCATCTGTGAATATCGGTTTTTTCATACAAACCAGCCACTTTATATGGCTCATCTGCTAGAAAGGCTGCAATCTTGTCCTGACTGGGAACTTCCATAAAGAACACACTTCCCATCCATGAATCTGCTTCAGAAAAAATGGACCCTCGGCAGACGAAGTTCGCATCGAATTTATGGCAATATGCTTCATGAGCTTCTGCTAATTCCTGTCGCGGATCTTCCTGACCTTCGTTCGCCAGGCAATAAATAAAATAGCGTGGATAATCAGGAATACTCTGGAACTCAAACTGTGTTCGCCCGAGCTCTAATTGAAAACGATGAAATATGATTGACTCAAATAAACCAGCCTGGGCAAAAGGTTCTTCATTAACAAATTTTTCCGCCTCTTCTAGACTGTCTAGTTCAACTATATGTGTAGAGCCGGTAACCATGCTCGTATCATCCAGCTGCATTACCGGACCCCGTTCTATTAGTTGAGAATCATATCGAGCAATGAATGCCCAGTGAGTTTTAACCAAAGCTGCTCTTTGATCCATAACTCCATGCTTATTAATGCCCCAAGCGAAAAACTGCAAAACCACCACCAAAATTATTTCAAAAGTGGTGCCCGGGGGCGGAATTGAACCACCGACACGAGGATTTTCAGTCCACTGCTCTACCAACTGAGCTACCCGGGCGCTTACCTAGAGTCTATCTCTTACAAGAAAACCTAGAGAATATCCAACATTGCGTAGGGCAGATCAATGAAAAATAGCAGCCCAACTCAACTTACAACTAACTGCGCAGAGGATAGTGTGAGTCGACATACTTGTCTACAATATGCTGAAATTGCAAGGCCAGGTCATCGCCCCGCAATGTTAATTCCTTTTTTCCATCAATAAACACTGGCGCAGATGGATCCTCACCCGTACCCGGCAGACTGATCCCAATATTGGCATGCTTACTTTCTCCAGGGCCATTAACAATACAACCCATAACCGCCACCTGCATGTCCTCCACACCCATATATGATAGCTTCCACTCTGGCATCTTTTTCCTTACATATAGTTGAATATCTCTGGCTAACTCCTGAAATACTGTACTTGTTGTCCGTCCGCACCCTGGGCACGCTGCTATTTGAGGAAGAAAAGATCTAAGACCCATTGACTGGAGCAACTCTTGTGCCACAATCACTTCCCTAGTCCGGCTACCGTTTGGTTCAGGGGTAAGAGATATCCTAATAGTATCTCCTATTCCCTCCTGAAGAAGAACCGCTAAGGCTGCAGTAGACGCAACGATTCCCTTTGACCCCATCCCAGCCTCGGTCAAACCCAGATGAAGGGCATAATCACACTTTCCAGCGAGATCGCGATATACTGCTATTAAGTCCTGCACCGCACTAACCTTACACGACAATATTATTTGTTCAGGCAGGAGCCCAATATCCTCAGCAAGTTTTGCACTTTCTAGTGCTGATAAAACGATTGCATCCCTAGTTACAAGCTGCGAGCCTTTTGGTTTAGTTCTCTGAGCATTTTCATCCATTAACCTGGCCAGCACTTGCTGATCCAGACTACCCCAATTTACGCCAATGCGAATGGGCTTCGCGTATTTTATTGCCTGCTCCACCATTAGGCCGAACTGGTAATCCCGTTTATCGCTGAAGCCCACATTTCCAGGATTTATCCTATATTTTGATAAAACCTGGGCACAATCAGTATATTTTGTAAGTAGAGTATGTCCATTATAGTGGAAGTCACCAACTAACGGAACATCATAGCCAATTTTTAATAATTTTTCCTGAATATTTGGGACGGCTATTGCTGCTTTTTCAGTGTTAACGGTAATTCTGACTATCTCCGATCCTGCATCTACAAGATCTTTTACCTGCTCAAACGTACCCTTAACATCAGCTGTATCCGTGTTCGTCATCGACTGCACTACAATAGGATTCATGCCGCCAATCGATACATTACCCACTTTGACAACTTTCGTTATATGCCTTGTTTTTTCCACGTTCTTCATTGCCAACTTAATATTTCTCTCGTTGATAGACTTGACAGGCGACACCTTCAAGCCTTCTATTCCTTTGATAAGTTAAAAATAGTACCTGTACAATTTTTTTCGGGATCTGCTTAAAATGGATTTTTCTAAAGTATCCTCTGGCAAAAATAGTAAAACAGAAAATTTCCCAGTTACATCTTGGTTTTTTTTGGGCCATTTTAGGTATCACATCAATACTTTCTATAACTTTGCAAGGGCAGCAGATGATATCGCGGATACAAACATGCTGTCGAGCAAAGAAAAAGTTAGACAGTTAAACGAATTTGATAACATTATAAATGGTAAAAAATATAATCCTCCAGTACACCCTAGCGCAAAACTTATGCGAGAAAGTATTTTAAATACAGGTATTGATAAAAATCATTGCGGTGAACTACTAGCTGCTTTTAGACAAGATGCCACAAAACAGCGATATAATAATTGGGAGGAGTTATTTGAATACTGTCAAAAATCTGCAGCCCCCGTAGGTCGCTATCTATTGGAATTATTTGGGGAATCTGAAAATAACTATCAATTTTCAGATCCGTTATGTATAGCCTTACAGGTTCTTAATCACTTACAGGACTGCAAAGAGGATTACGAAACTTTGAATCGTATATACATACCCTTGTCATGGATGAATGAATGCGGCACTGAACCACGAGAACTCTCCCAGGATCGCTCTGACCCCAGACTGAAAATGGTTTTTCGTATGCTGCTAGATAAAACTATGGAGCTTCTAGCTGAAGCAGAGCCACTTCCAAATAATATTCGTAGCAGATCACTCCGTGTTCAAGCCCGCTCAATACTCAATATTGCACATGAACTTCGCCATAAGCTATGGACCATGGATCCACTTTCTGGGAAAATTAAATTATCCAAATGGCAATATTTCAGAAGTTGTGCCCGCGGGATATCTGGACAGCTTGTTTGCTAATAGAGAAATATGAAAACAGAAATAGAAAAAAAAGTTAACGATTCTGATAGTTCTTTTTACTGGGCCATGAGGCTTATGCCCTCAAAAAAAAGGCAAGCTATTTTTGCAGTCTACGCTTTTTGTCGGGAGGTTGATGACGTAGCTGATGGCAACTTATCAAACCAAGAAAAAGCAAATCTCATAAAATTCTGGAGGACCGAAATAGAAAATATTTATAAAGGAAAACCCAATACAAATTTAGGTAAAAGTCTCGCTATACCAATAGAGAGTTTTTCATTAGAGAAGCAGGATTTTATGGATATACTTGATGGCATGGAACTTGATATAGACCCCCAGTTTAGTTTGATAAATGTCTCGGAATTAGAAAACTATTGTGACAAGGTAGCTTGTTCTGTAGGGCGTCTATCAAATGACATATTTGGCCTCAACAAGGAAACTGGGTTAGCGCTCGCCGATTGCCTAGGAAAGGCCCTCCAACTAACCAACATACTACGAGACGTTAACGAAGATTTTCAGGAGGGTAAAATTTTCCTACCCCAAGATCTATTGGAGAGCCATAACGGGTCCCTTTGTGAAATCAAAAAAAATATTTGCCACCCTTCAGTTGCTAGTAGCTGTAGATCAATCGCAAAATTAGCTCAATATTACTACAATAATTCCAGAACAATTATTGAAAGTTGTGATAGAAAAATTGTAAAACCAGCGTTATTAATGATGTTGGTGTACGAACGATTACTTAATAAACTGATAAAGAGAAACTGGAGTGATATGTCGGATTCAGTTCGAATCAACAAAATTGAGAAACTCTGGATCATAGTAAAAGTTAACTGGGGAAATTCGCTTAATTAGTTTAACCAGATGCTGTTTAAAACGGAAAATAAAATTGACTAATAACAATAATCCTATTGACGTTTTTCTTGCCCAACCCAGGGGTTTTTGCGCTGGTGTAGACAGAGCTATCGCTATAGTTGAAGAGGCACTTCGTATTCATGGGGCACCAGTTTATGTGCGACATGAGATTGTTCATAACAAGCGGGTTATTAATATGCTCGAGGATAAAGGCGCAATATTTGTTGAAGAGGTAGAGGACATACCAGATGGTGCTATAACTATTTTTAGTGCACATGGCATTTCCTCTAAAGTTGAAAATGACGCAATAGCAAGATCTTTGCCAGTTATTGACGCGACATGCCCCCTGGTCTCTAAGGTTCATGCGGAAGGTAGAAAACATAGAGAGAATGGTTGCGAGGTAATTCTCATTGGTCATAAGGGACACCCGGAAGTAGAGGGCACCATGGGTAGAATTAATGGTACCGTCTATCTTGTAAGTAATATAACTGATGCAAAAACTATCTTAGTGGAAAATCCTAATAAACTAGCTTACGTTACCCAAACTACCCTTAGCGTCGACGATACACGCGACATTATTTTAGAGCTTGAGCGGCGTTTTCCAAAAATCACTGGACCCGATGTCAAGGATATATGTTATGCTACTCAGAACCGGCAAAGTGCTGTCAGAAAACTTACCCAACAAGTTGATCTACTGATCGTTCTTGGAGCCAGCAACAGCTCAAACTCCAATCGCCTTAAGGAAATAGGGATCGAACTTGGTGTGCCCTCTTACCTTATTGACGAAGCAGACCAGATGGAACCCTGCTGGCTAAATGGGGTTTCAAAAATAGGAATTACCGCCGGCGCTTCGGCACCCGAGGAACTGGTAGAGGAGCTAATTGAAAACTTGCGGGCAATTCGGGAGATCAATGTGAAAACCTTTGGAGATACTATAGAGGATGTGATATTCAAATTACCCAAGGAACTGACAGAGATATCTAGTCAAACAAAAGAAATTCTTTAGTGGGAGAAATTAATGGAAAAAGCTACTTTTGCTGCCGGTTGCTTCTGGGGGATAGAAACAGCATACCGTAGACTAGAAGGTGTACTTGATGTCGCCGTGGGTTACGAGGGTGGCAGTAAAGATAATCCTTCTTATCAAGATGTATGCACTGGACAGACTGGACACGCAGAGGTTGTTGAGGTGGATTACGATCCTGAAAAAATTTCTTATGACGAGTTACTGGAAGTATTCTGGAACATCCATGACCCCACTACTCTTAACCGACAAGGTCCAGATATAGGCACCCAATATCGTTCCGCCATATTTTTTCATAGTGAGGACCAAAAGAAAAAAGCTGAGTTATCAAAATCCTCTAAACAAAAAGCGGGCACATACCCAGATGGAATTGTGACGGAGATCACACCTCATAAAACATTTTATCGCGCTGAAGAATATCACCAAAGATACTTCGAAAAAATGGGGCGTCACTAAAGGCTTTTTACCGATCTTTATTGTTAGCCTTTTTCGAGCCAGTGTTCGAAAACCTCCATTTCAAGTATGTCAACTTCTGGACCCTTATAGTTTGGCCAAACATCTACTTGCCGAAACTTAACACGGTAGAGAATTTTTTCAGGCAGTCCATTAAAACCATAGGCTAATTCCTCGGGGTTAGCAAAAGAACCACAGACCCTCTCAATAGTCCCCGTTTTTCCTCGAATATATGCTGGAGTTCTTCTATGACCCGGCGGCGCACTCTCAATTACGGTCACTTTTTCACCTACCTCGAAAAGAGCTTCTGGCGCAGGTGTATAGCTGGACTCAAAAACCATTGATCAGACAACCCCCTCAGGAACAGATACTCCAACCAAACAGTCTCTCGATACTATTTTCTCCAGCTGCTCTTCGCTCCAATCCTCTGTTCCCTCAGGTTGCATTGGTAAAACCATGTACCTCATATCAGCATTCGAATCGTGTGTTCGTACAATTACACTTTCTGGAATCTCTGTGCCAAACTCCCTCAGCACTGCACGAGGCTCATAAACCACCCTTGAACGGTAACTTCTTGACTTATACCAAGTTGGCGGCTGACCCATCAAAACTCGCGGATAACAGGAACATAAGGTGCATACTACAATATTGTGTACCTCTGGTGTATTCTCAACCACAATGACTCGGGCCGCATGTTCGAGGTCTATTCCCATTTCCTCTATTACGGGGTTTGCATCTTTCAGAAGCGACTCTCTAAATTTTGAGTCTTTCCAAGCTCTAGCGACAACTTTGGGACCTCTATTTGGATAATCGCCATCAAAAATTTCTATTTTATTCCGAATTTCCTCCGCAGTAACCAAGCCTTTCTCCTGAAGCAGTTCCTGCATAGATATATTCATTACGTGATGAAGGTTTGGGCCCTCTCCACTCTCATCCTCCTGTATTGGCTTTCCATCATGGTCATGGCTGTCAGGCAACGGGACTATGGGAACAGCAAAACGATTTTGAACTTCCTCCATGCGCTGATCAAGGGCTTCCTGCACAATTAGCTTCCTTTCTAACAAAACAATTGCCAAAGCCTCTGTTTGCCTTCGAAAGTAGTCAATTTCAAAGTAATGATCGCCCATATCCTCTGCCGCCCTTCTTGTTTCATCAACTGTAATGAGATTTTTTCCAGAGAGCGTCATCCTTAATGCATTTGCGTGCTTTTCCCAATGTGTCATGCCGTGATCAACAGTATCAATTTTACTGCCAGGCTCTCCCCCCAAATCATGTGGGCCCATTTTTCCTACTATTTCATCCACCTCGTCCTCCTTAAAAAAATATTTAGTAATATTTAGGCTCTAATATATGGACACCAGTATATACACTATCACTCAAATCCACTTCATACTGGAGCACCTCAAAGTCTCCATGGCTTATTTCCAAATTATATATACCACTTTCTGGTTCCAAATTGTCAAATTTAAATTCTCCGTATACGTCACTAACTACTTCTCCCACCTTCTGGCCATCGTGATGAAAGGCTATCCTAGCTCCTCTGAGGCATTCCTCAACTCCATCAAAATTGGCAACTACTGTTCCACCGATAAAGCATTTCTTATAAAGATGTAAGTTTTTATAATGGACCCGGGGTTTCGTCCCATACTCCGGATTCAGCTCCTCCAATCCTTCTTTTTCCTTGATTCTCTCCATCTCTTCATCCTCTACACACAAGGCCCTTAATGCTCGGGTAGGGCAAGCCTGAGTGCATCTCGGCTCTTTCCAGCCCCGATCAATCAAATGAGCATCAAATGGCCAATGCTGGGGTATTTCCTTTTCTTCATTCCACCAGATTGATCCATAGGGACATGCGTCAACCAAGTGTCTTTGCCCCTTTGACTTTTCTGGATCAATAAGCACAATACCATCATCACGCTTAGTCACTGCATTATTTTTCGCTGACTTAATGCAAGGTGCATTATCACAATGCTGGCACATTGTGGGTAGATAGGCCACGTCCACAACTGGCGCCTGTCCCCGCTCTTTTCTCAGGGCATGCATCCACTTGTGGCCATGCTTTGGCATTTCCGCAGCATAGCCAGGATGATCGTTTCCCTGGTACTCATCCGCTACAGACAAAAAACAATTGTTACTATTGTGGCAACGTCCCACATCGACAATTAGATTCCATTTTTTCATAATTTCTTATTCCCGTATCCCTGAGAGACTTGATTTGCTTCCACTATTTTTGACAACGGTTGGCTTCCCTATTTGCTCACTACCATCCCATAGCTCCACCTCAACAAGACAAGAATTATAGGCCGCAGAATGTGTCTTGAGAGACTGGGTTCTTGCTGGCGTAAGCTGATTTATACACCCCCCTCGGTCAGCGGAATTACCTGGTTCGCCTACGGGATTGTATACAGCAGAAGCCTGACGGGAGTGAACTAGACCTTGTCCAATCCGCTGGGTTATTTGGGCTGCACAAATTACCGCACCCCTGTCATTATACAATTTGACAAGATCATTCTCCTTGATCCCCCTTACGTTTGCATCATCGGCATTAATACGGGCAATCCAGTAGAAGTAACCATCAATAAAAACTCTGTGATCAGAAATATCATTAATTGAACTATCTTTTCCATCACCCTTGGTATGAAAACTGTATCTAGCATGAGGAGATATCAAATGAAGTGGGTATTTTGCTAACAAGTCTTTACTGCGCGAGCCCTCCCACGCCGGAATATACTTGTTTAGTGGCGGGCGTTCTGGGTCATTGCCGTAGCGCTTCAGACTACTGGATTCAAACTCTATTTTACCTGACTGTGTTTGCAAACCATCCAGAAAATCCTCGCCATATGACCCTGGCAAGGGGTGGGGCTCTGGCACATCTTTTTTTCTACCTTCAGCAAACCATCTATATGCAGTTTTTGGCCGGGTTTTTTCCGGTTCCGTAGGCACCACAAAATAACCCTTTTTTAAAAACTTCTTCCAGCTTATATGCTTTGGAAGGTCAGAGGCATCAAACACTCTTTTTACCCAGTCCAGCTCTGTTAGCCCCTCTCCAAAATAGGCCCCATGACCAAGTCGCTGACAGATTTCTGAAAAAATCTGGAAGTCGGACTTGGACTCTCCCAACGGTTCAATTGCTGGGTGTTGTATACCTATAACACGATGGTTTAGTTGTCCGATCCAATCATACCCATAACCAGCTGGACTAGCCCACTCACCGATATCCCATCTCTCAAAATTTGTGCATGCCGGAAGTATGACATCTGCAAACTGAACCTCACCCTCATTCCATATGGCCTGGGCACACACAAATTCTAACTTGTTAGAACGATACATCTTAACATAACGATTACTATCTGGCTGCGTGCCTAAATAGGAACTGCCGTACTTGTACATCATTTTCACTTCTGAATGGCCAGGAGCGGGATACCTTACAGGGAAAAACTGCCCCTCTATAGACCTAATATCAATCGGATAACCCTCCGCTTCACCCTCTAGAACTGCCTCTGCCATCTTAAGCCTTGGCACAGCCTGTTGTGTGGGGTTCATACTGAGCAGATGAGGCATTCGCTGATAGAGACTGATAGCATTCCCAGATCCATTTAATTCTCCTGAGAATCCCCCCTCAGCATAGCCTGGAAAGTAAAAATTATAATTGATGGGAGAACCAAACTGAAGTCCTCCAAAATTAATTCCTGGTTTTCCGAGTCCCTGCATAGCCATTAGACAAATCATAGCTCGCGCCCATTGAGCCCCTGTAGCTGACCGACAGGCGCCACCCAGTGTTGTTCCCATTCCACCAGCTGACAGATAGGTTTTTCTGGAACCCCACTCCCTAGCAAGTGCGCGTATTTCTCTAGCCGGCACCCCAGTTTCCTTTTCTGCCCATTCTGGAGTTCTAGCGACACCCTCTTGATCCTCGCCCATTATGTAGGCTTTCCACTTATCAAAACCGGTGGTTCTTTTTTCGACATAGTCCCTGTCGTAGAGACCCTCTTTAATCCAAACATAAGTTATTGCCTGAGCTAAGGCAGGGCTTGTCGATGGTTTAGGAGCTATCCATTTACCCCCCAAAAAAGCCGCTGTCTCGTTAAGATAAGGGTCTATATGAACCATATCTATTCCAAGTTCCTTGGCCCAAAGGCGTCGTGTAGTTCCCTCAAAGGATCCGTAAACGCCATTTGTAACTTCTGGATCGCTTGCCCAATATACGATGAGTTCAGCTTCTTTTAGGCAATCTTCAACTTGTCCGTAAATCTCGGCGGCGCCATTGCGCATACTGTGACCATAATGATGCATTGCCCCCCAATACCAACCTTCCCAACTGTCAGGATTAAGGAGTGTTGTGGAGGCGCCAATAATATTAATAAAACGATTGTAGGCACTTATGTAGTAGCCCACGTTGCCCCATGTATGGTGAGAGCTCCGAGCTGCAAGTATAGACCCAGGGCCATGTTCCCGCTTGACCCGTTTGATCTCTTTTTCAACGATATCCAGCGCTT
>PTLG01000240.1 GCA_002937995.1 Alphaproteobacteria bacterium MarineAlpha3_Bin7
AAGACTTTGATCTTTTAAACACATAGAAACTATCATTTTTTCTGATAAACATGTTTTCTTGATGGAAATATTCTATCCTTTACTTCGCTAGCATATAATTGAGTGGCTTCATCAATTTGCTTTTGTAAATCGATGTACTGCTTTACAAATTTTGGCTGAAAATCAGTAAAAATTCCTAGCATATCTTCTGTAACCAATACTTGCCCGTCGCATCTCGCAGAAGCCCCAATCCCGATCGTGACAGCTGTAATATTTTTGGTAACCTCTGCGGCAACCTCTTCAACCATGCACTCCAATACTACAGAAAACGCACCAGCTTCACTTATGGATTGCGCATCCCTCTGAATAGCTAATACTTCATCTTCACTATGACCCTGAGATTTGTAACCCCCAACAGTATTGATAGATTGCGGTTTTAATCCCACATGACCCATCACTGGAATACCCCTTTTTACTAAAAACTCAACAGTTTCTGCCATTTCTACTCCGCCCTCAATCTTAATACCAGCACAACCTGTTTCAGCAATAACTTTAGCGGCATTTCGGAAGGCTAACTCTGGTGACTCCTGATATGAAGCAAAAGGCATATCACAAATAACACAGGCCTGTTCAGACCCTTTTACCACTGCCTTACCATGTCCCATTATCATTTCCAAAGTAACATTATGAGTATTTTCCATCCCATATAAAACTACTCCAACCGAGTCGCCAACTAATAGGATATCAACGTGTTTATCTAGGATTTTTGCCATAGGGTACGTATAGGCGGTCAAACACACTAATGGGACGCCACCCTTATTCTTAAAAATATCTGGCACTGAAGTACGCTTGATCCGTTCAGAAACTTTACTCATAGCTATAATCCACAGTTTAACAAATTACTAACCAACAGATCCTAATATTGAAAGCATAAAATCTTAAACACTATCCAAAAATAACCTTTGGAAGCCAAGTCACTAGATTAGGAAAAGTCCAAAAAAGTGAGAGTCCTAACAATTGAATAGCGATAAAAGGAATAACGCCTTTATATATTTGCGCCGTAGCAACACTCTCAGGAGCAACGCCCCTCAAATAAAATAGAGAAAATCCGAAGGGAGGAGTTAAAAAGCTTGTTTGAAGATTTACTCCTATCATAACCCCTAGCCACAGAGGATCATATCCGAGCGCTATCAAAACTGGGCCAACTATTGGCACAACAACAAAAATTATCTCAATAAAATCAAGAAAGAAACCTAAGAAAAACATAACTATCATAACTAGCAGCATAGCCGAGAATTTTCCACCGGGTAAACTTTTTAAAAACTCTTCGATTAAAACATCCCCTCCAAATCCCCGAAATACCAATGAAAACATTGAAGCACCAAGCAATATAATAAATACCATGGAACTAATCTTGGTCGTATCTAGTGCCACATTTTTTAGTATATTAATGTTAAATGCTCTACGCCTTATGGCTAACATTGTTGAACCAACAGCGCCAACAGCAGCCGACTCAGTAGGTGTCGCTATACCAGCCAAAATAGAACCAAGGACAACTATTATTAATAGAAATGGTGGAAATATTACTGATAAAAGCCGCAGCCATTTTTCCATAGGAACCTCACCAATATCTTGAACAATAGGTGGGCAACTATCTGGTCTTAACAATGCTATTATTATTTGCCAAGATAAATACAGCCCTACCAGTATTAGCCCAGGAATTAACGCTCCCGCAAATAAATCAATGGCGGTAACGGGCACTGGCACTAACTCACCCTTCATTTCGGAAGCTTGCTCATTAGCTCCCTGTAAAATATCACCCAATAATACCAAAACAATCGAGGGTGGAATTATCTGACCCAATGTACCCGAGGAACAAATTAAACCAGAAGCTAAACTAGGGCTATAGCCAGCTTTCAACATGACTGGCATGCTGAGTAAGCCCATGGTTACCACAGTTGCACCAACTATACCAGTAGACGCAGCTAGCATAGCGCCTACAATTAATACAGAAATACCTAGACCTCCTCTAAGTTCACCAAATAACTTACCCATTGCTTCTAACAAATCACCTGCGAGATTTGATTTTTCGAGCATTACACCCATAAATATAAATA
Organism: Alphaproteobacteria bacterium MarineAlpha3_Bin7; assembly: GCA_002937995.1. Lineage (GTDB taxonomy): Bacteria > Pseudomonadota > Alphaproteobacteria > Rhodospirillales > UBA2165. Next base: position 2,097 of record PTLG01000240.1, read on the forward strand.
ATGGAACCGCAACAAGAGGCTCATTCTTCATTATGCCAAGTATCCTCAGGGGATAAACCGAAAGCATGCCAATATTGAATAACTCGATAGAGTCGCCAATAAATGCAAAAATTAAAGCCGTACCCCCGAGCGTGAGTGCAACGGGGAAGCCCAATAATAAAGCTAAAATTGCTACTAAGAACATTATTAGACTAAGTAATTCAGAGCTCATTTTTTCCCACCTATATCAGCCTCACTTTGTGGATTAGAAGCGTTAGAGCTCCACAAAAGATCATTCAAACTTTTCACAAGTAGTGAGAAAAACTGAAGACCAAAAAGTACAGCAAATACAGCAATCAATGATTTGAGTATAAAAACTCCCGGCATACCGCCAGCTTCGGCCGATCTCTCAAGATTTTCCCATGATCGGCTTATCAGGGGCCAACTTTTTTCAAAAATTAAATATAGGAGAGGAATAGCAAAGATTATTATGCCTAAAATATTTACAATAGATTTATACCTAACGCTAGATTTCCTGTAGATAACATCAATTCTGACATGCCCCTCATGGAGAAGTGTATAACCAGCCCCAAGCAAAAATACTGCCGCGTGAGACCATACATACAGCTCCTGCAACCAGACAAAACCTATCGAAAATACATAACGTAAGACAACGACAACAAATACGTTGATCACCATCAATACAGTTAACCAAGCAACCGCAATACCTACCAAATGATTTATACTATCAACAATT
>PTLG01000241.1 GCA_002937995.1 Alphaproteobacteria bacterium MarineAlpha3_Bin7
TCAACCCGCTTTCCATTTTTACTTGGGGAAAATGGTATACGACAAGAGGCGGACCTATTTCGTGCAGAATATGCTAACAAGACAGGTGCTTCAAATCCGGGTATTAATCTTTTATAACTATTTGTTGATGGATTAGAAAAGGCGTTGATAGTTTTCGCGTGTTTTATTATTCCGCCAATATAATGAAGGGCGGTGTCCGACAGGTCAGCATAACCTGATCCCGCAAATAGAGGTTTGCTACCTTTCCATATTGACTGGTGTATATGCATGCCAGTTCCATTGTCATCTATGACTGGTTTAGGCATGAATGTAGCCGTTTTACCATAAATATGAGCTACCATGGCTACAACGTATTTATATGCCTGCACGTTATCTGCGCATCTGACCAATGAATCAAATTTAATCCCGAGTTCATGCTGAGAAGGTGCAACCTCGTGATGGTGTTTTTCCATTGAAACACCCATCTCCATTAAAGTTGTGACCATTTCCGACCTGAGGTCATGTCCAGAGTCAACGGGTGGAACAGGGAAATATCCACCTTTAACTCCCGGTCTATGTCCAATATTGCCATCAGAAAAATCTGAACCAGAGTTATAGGGCCCCTCTTCATGATCAATTTGATAGAATGTGTGATTCATGGAAACATCCGAACGAACGTCATCAAATACAAAAAATTCTGGCTCAGGTCCAAAAAAAGCTTTATCACCAATTTTGGTGCTCTTTAAAAAAGCTTCAGCTCGTTTTGCAGTCGAACGGGGGTCTCTAGAATAAGGCTTCCCATTAAGAGGGTCATAAACATCGCAGTAAACGATTAGGGTTGGTTGCGCAGTAAACGGGTCAATAACAGCCGTAGAAGGGTCGGGTATCAATGCCATGTCAGATTCGTTGATAGCTTTCCAGCCTGCTATTGATGACCCATCAAAGTATATACCATTTGAGTAGGCATTTTTATCCAGTGTGTCAGGTTGTTGAGTGAGATGCTGCCATTTGCCTCTGGGGTCGGTGAAGCGCAAATCTATATGGCGAATATCATTATCTTTAACCACTTTATCTATATCTGCGGGTGTTTTACAATTTAGCGACATAATTTTTTTCCTTTCTTTAAAAATAACCAGTAACAACTATTCTGGTTAAATAGCCTCCGAGCCTCTCTCCCCAGTGCGTATTCTAATTGCGTCATCAATGGAGGAAACAAAAATCTTGCCATCACCAATTTTTCCCGTAAGCGCAGATTTTTGAATCGCATCAATTGCCGCTTCAAGTTGAGAGTCCTCAATAATCAGTTCTATTTTTACTTTCGGTAGAAAATCAACAACGTATTCTGCTCCTCTGTAGAGTTCAGTATGCCCCTTTTGTCTGCCGAATCCCTTAGCCTCAAAGACAGTAAGGCCCTGAAGACCCAATTCCTGCAATGCCTCTTTAACCTCATCCAATTTAAAGGGTTTAACTATAGCTTCTACTTTTTTCATAACCGTTATCTCATGTTCTTAATTAGTCTACCTGTAGTTATTTGCATTTCTCGTGCCAATTTTGAGGAAAAAAAAGTATAATAAATACATATAGTTATATATAAATCATAAAAATTTAATCGAAGTTATTACCCAGATTGCGTAATAATTAGTCAATCGACTAAATTTTAAGCATCGAAATACCAAATTAATTATCTAGATTATCTAGATTAATAAATTGCTCCGAGAGGAGTAAAGCGCTATCAATAATTTGATGATGGCGGGAGTAGCTTAGCTGGTTAAAGCACCTGCTTGTGGTGCAGGGGAGCGGGGGTTCGAATCCCCTCTCTCGCCCCATCATCCAAAAAAATTTATATCAAAACTTGAAAAATAAGTCTCCCAAACTAATTAAGTAGGGTAGCCTCGCCATATTGGGTTGCTACATTTTTTAGGGGATCGACCATGGTGGTGGTCTCCGTAAATATCGCTTTTAGGAGGATATTAAAATGCGAACTTATGATTTTTCACCATTATTTAGATACAGTGTTGGTTTCGACCATGTCGAGGATTTGCTCCGTTCTGCTGTTAGTCGAGGGGACCAAGCGTCTACCTACCCACCCTACAATATAGAGAGTTTGGGAGAAACGAGTTATCGAATTACGATGGCTTTGGCTGGATTTGCGGAAGAGGACCTAGATATCACCCAAAGAGAGAACTCCTTGGTGATTGAAGGTAAAGCAAAAAGTCGTGACGACGATGTAGATTTTTTGCACCAAGGCATAGCGAATAGAGCTTTCAAGAGAAGTTTTGAGTTGGCCGATCATGTGAAAGTCACTGGAGCAAATCTAGAAAATGGTTTGCTGACTGTGGATCTAGAAAGAGAATTACCCGAAGCTTTAAAACCTCGTAAAATAGAAATAGCAAAGGGAAGTCCGTCTAGCTTAGTCAATAAGGCAAAAAAACTACTTAGCAACGAAGATCAGTTTGCTGCCTAATTTGGAAATCGGATCATGGGAATAGCAAAATCGCTTTCCCATGGTCGGTGCTATTTCCTGGACATTGTACCTGCAATTAGATGCGGATCTAAGCGCTTCTTTAACAGGTTTATCCGCCAGTCCAGATGAGGGCCGGTTGATCTTCCAGTAGATCCCACATTACCTATTATTTGGTTTTTTTGGACTCTTTGTCCCACCTTTGCTTTTGTGCCAGATAAATGAAGAAATGTTGAGGATAGGCCATGGCCATGGTCCAATATTATTGTCCAACCCGTAAAATATAGATTCTTGGCCATTCTAATGATACCTGCTTGTGGGGCCCTAACGGGGGTACCC
>PTLG01000242.1 GCA_002937995.1 Alphaproteobacteria bacterium MarineAlpha3_Bin7
CATACTTATCAATAAGCTCAAGGGGATCCATAACATTACCCTTTGATTTTGACATTTTCTGGCCCTTTTCGTCTCTAACGAGAGCATGGATATAAACTGTTTTGAATGGCACCTCTTTAAGAAAGTGAAGCCCCATCATCATCATCCGAGCTACCCAGAAAAATATAATATCAAAACCTGTTACTAAGACACTCGTTGGGTAATACTTCGCTAAATCAACAGTATTTTCTGGCCAACCCATTGTAGAAAATGGCCAAAGTGCTGAGGAAAACCAAGTATCCAGAACATCTTCATCTCTCTTAAGATCTATAGTTTTTCCATAATGCTTTGTAGCCGAAATGAGAGCTTCTTCTTCGGTAGCTTCTACAAATATTTCTCCGTCAGGACCAAACCATGCAGGTATTTGATGGCCCCACCAAATTTGTCTTGAAACACACCAGGGTTGAATATTTTCCATCCAGTCAAAATAAGTCTTTTCCCAATGACTTGGCACAAAACGAGTATATCCCTCTTTAACCTGTGTAATGGCTGGCGCGGCCAACGTTTTAGCGTCCACAAACCACTGGTCTGTTAACCAGGGTTCAATTACTACACCAGATCGATCCCCATAAGGTATCGTCATCTCATTATCTTCAATTTTTTCCAAAAGGCCCAGTCTCTCAATATCTTTGACTATCATATCCCGGGCTTCAAAACGATCTACACCAACATAACGGTCAGGCACTTCAGAATTTAATTTGGCATTATTATCAAAAATATTTAATATGTCCAAGTTATTGCGCTGCCCTACTTCGAAATCATTAAAATCGTGTGCAGGTGTTACTTTTACCGCACCACTGCCTTTTTCAGGGTCAGAATACTCATCAGCAATAATTGGGATTTCTCTATCTGCTATTGGAAGAAGGCATGACTTGCCTACGAGCCTTTTGTATCTTTCATCTGTTGGATGAACTGCTACAGCAGTGTCTCCAAGCATTGTTTCTGGACGAGTAGTTGCAACGGTTATAAATTTTTGTTTTAGTCCTACAATGGGATATCTAAAATACCATAATTTTCCCACAGTTTCTCTTTGTTCTACCTCCAAATCTGAAATAGCCGTCTGTAATTTAGGATCCCAATTAACCAAACGCTGGTCCCTATAAATTAGTCCAGATTTATAAAGTTCTACAAATACCTTTGTAACTGCCTTGGACAGCCCCTCATCCATGGTAAAACGTTCTCTTGACCAATCGCAAGAAGCTCCTAATCGTCTTAACTGTTGAGTTATTGTGCCACCTGACTCAGCTTTCCAATTCCATATCCTCTTAATAAATTGTTCTCTTCCGAGGTCGTGTCGTGTTTTATTTTCAGATTCCAGCTGTCTTTCAACAATCATCTGAGTTGCTATTCCAGCGTGATCGGTGCCAGGCTGCCACAATACATCATCACCCTTCATTCTCCGGTACCTAATAAGCACATCCTGCAAGGCATTATTGAGCGCATGCCCCATATGCAAACTGCCAGTTACGTTAGGTGGTGGAATAACTATTGAGAATGGAATAGATGCATCCTTCTCAATATCTGATGAAAATGCACCACAATTTTCCCACTTCTTGTAGTGGTATTCTTCAATTTCTTGAGGGTTATAGACTTTGTCCAGCATGGCTGAACATTCCTTTTCAAAATAGTTCTTTTAATAGGTGGTAAACGACTAACTCCACTAACATTTTAGCTAAAAGCTGACAAGTGAAGAAGATTGAAAAAGCTATAGATTAGGTATTTATATTAAAGATCCAGTCTCTCTGCCTTATTTACCATGTGATCAATTTCTTTTTTGACAAGACGCTCAATCAAATAAGGTAAATTATCATCTAACCATTCTTTAAGCAGCGGACGCAAAATCTCTCTAATTAACCCCTCCAGAGTCATGTCCCGGTTGCCTATGGCAATATCTCTTCTGTTTAATAGCGCTTTTGCCAACTCTTGAAGTGGGTCTGCAGAGGCTGTTTGAGTGGCTCCTGAAACTATAGGTGAGCCAGCGTCAAAATCTGGTGGAGGGGGTGCAATCATATCCTTTGTTAACTCAAGAAATTCATTTGGCTCTTCTGTATAGGAATTAACTTCTGATTCAGAACCGCCATCACTGGACTCGTTATCTGTAGCATCTTCTGCCTCATTAGCTTCCGTCTGATCTGCCATGTCTGATTCCGAGTCAGACGTAGCTTCAACATCTTGGACAGCTGTATCAGCGGTAGCTTCGGGGGCAACTGGCTCTGCATCTTCCGAAGGACTCTCCTCAGGCTCAGGTGACTGCGTTGCATCACTTTCATCGACCTGTTCTTCTTCAGTATTGTTTGCCGAAGCAACAGCTTCTGACTGATTCTCCTGATCCTCATCCGATAATATTTCTCGGATAGAACCAAGTATCTCGTCCATGGACTGTTCTTCTTCACCCTCTTTAGGTTCTTGGTTTTCGTTTTCTTCTGCCATCAGCTCATCATCCGGTTTTTGTTAGCTATTTTAACCCAAATATAAACAGTCTGAGTGTAACTGCATAAAGATAAATTACTCCAGGCTAGAACTATACAAACATGGAACTAAATTATAGTTAACAAGCTGCATGAACCTATTAATACTTTTCTAAACTGATAGGTGGGTCCGCACCAAACAATTTATTTCTTACCTTACCATAATAGTTAGTCGGATCATAAACTTTCACAGCCAACCCTAGCTTTTTTGCAGTCAATTGTCCTGTAGCTTCTAGAAGCTGGAAACTTGCCAAAACTT
>PTLG01000243.1 GCA_002937995.1 Alphaproteobacteria bacterium MarineAlpha3_Bin7
TTTTATCTCGTGCAAAAAGAAACTCTCATATCATTGACAAAATTAGACTGAGATTCATACGATCCTCATCGGCTTCTTTACCCCCTCAAATCATGAAAGAGCTTGAAAGTATTTTCTCATGCCCAATCATAGAGGCTTACGGTATGACTGAAGCCTCTCATCAAATGGCAAGTAATCCATTAGGTAAAAATACCCAAAAGCCTGGCACCGTAGGTCTTTCTGCTGGGCCAGAAGTAGCAATTTTGGAGGAGAATGGCAGTAATTTCCTGAGCACCGATGAAATTGGTGAAATAGTAATTAAAGGTGGTAATGTTTTCCGAGGCTATGAAAACAATCCAGAGGCAAACGAAAAATTATTCATGAACGATTGGTTCCGAACAGGCGACCAAGGCTTTATTGATGAGGAAGGTTTTATAACAATATCTGGGCGTTTAAAGGAAATTATTAATCGGGGTGGGGAAAAAATTTCACCAAGAGAGGTGGATGAGGTATTGATGGATCACCCTAACGTAGAACAGGTTGTTACTTTTGCTATTCCTCACGATAAGTTAGGAGAGGAAATAGCAGCAGCGATAGTACTTAACCAACATGGCACCGCAAGCGAAGAAGACCTTAAAACGTATGCGGCGTCAAAACTTAGTGATTTTAAGGTTCCTAGAAAAATCATTTTTCTTGAAGAAATCCCCAAAGGAGCAACAGGTAAACTGCAGAGAATTGGCCTATCAGAAAAATTAGGTTTAAACTAAATTATGAATATCTGTATACTTGGAGCTGGCGCTATTGGAGGTTATTTAGCTGCAAAACTCTCTTTAGCTGGTAGCGAAGTTTCATTGATTGCGAGAGGCGAGCAACTCAAGGCTATTCGAGAAGATGGTCTTACCTTGATAGAAAATGGTAATACCAACACTACCTTTCCAACAGCTTATTCCAACGCACTTGAAGCTGGGGAACAGGATTACCTAATTATTACTCTAAAAGCTCATTCCGTGATAGAAATTGTTGCTGACATAAATCCATTGCTTAGCAAAAAAACTCACGTAATCTGGTGTGTAAACGGCTTGCCTTGGTGGTATTTTTATAAATGTCCTGGAAAATTTGAGAACACTAAAATTAACACCATAGACCCGGACAATAGACAGTGGGAAAAGATTACACCAGAAAGAATAATTGGATGTGTTGTCTATCCCGCAGTAGAAGTAGAAGCACCTGGGAAAATACGCCATATCGAGGGTAACAAATTTAGTCTTGGTGAGTTAGATGGTAGTAAAACAGAGCGGGTGACCAAATTAGCCACAGAGTTTACTAACGCGGGTTTAAGGGCGCCTATTAGATCTAAAATAAGAGATGAACTTTGGGTCAAATTGTGGGGTAATCTCAGCTTCAACCCGATTAGCGCCTTAACAGGAGCAACTTTAGCAGAAATGTGCTCAGACAGCGACTGTTACAATTTAATTTTTAAAATGATGTCCGAAGCACAAGAAGTAGGTGAGAAAATTGGGGTTAAGTTTCCTATTGATATAAAAAAGCGAATAGAAGGAGGAAAGTCAGTAGGTGATCACAAAACCTCGATGTTACAAGATTTAGAAAGAGGACGTAGAATGGAGCTAGATGCTTTAGTGGGTGGAATTATAGATTTAGCAAAAATTACCGAAGTACCTGTACCCAATATTGAAGCAGTTTATGAATTGACAAAATTAAAAGCAAAAATAAATAAGTGTTATTAGAATGTTTAAACTATTATTGATGGCTACAAGGATCTAATGTAAATGGGACAATTTGGTATAGGGCAGTCTGTTACTAGGTTTGATGACCCAAGACTATTAAAAGGAGAAGGTAAATATCTAGATGATATTAATTTACCCAATCAGTTAAGGGGATATGTATTAAGATCTCCCTATGCCCACGCAAAAATCAAAAATATTTCAACCAATGAGGCAAAAACACTGGAGGGAATTAAACTAGTCTTAACAGGTGAGGATTTTGTAAAATCTGGCCTTGGATGTCAGTCACCACAAATTCCCCGGAAAAGGCCTAACGGAGAGCCTTTCTTTGTATCTCCCCAGCCAGCTTTAGTATCAGACACCGTAAAATTTGTGGGTGATTATGTCGCATTTATCGTAGCAGATAATATAAATCAAGCTAAGGATGCAGCTGAACTGATTGAAGTTGATTACGAGCCACTCCCCGCCACCGTAAGTACAGAGACGGCATCTTTACCTGAATCTCCTGCCGTTTGGAGAGACTGTCCAGATAATATTTCCTTTGTACATGAACTCGGTGACTATAACGGTGTAGAAAATGCATTTAAAAAAGCAAAACATGTTGTAGAACAAAAATTTATCATAAATCGTATCACGGCCAACTCTATTGAGGCGAGGGGCTGTATAGGTGTTTTTGATAAGAATACTGATAAATATTTACTTTATACGGGGACGCAGGGGCCCCACGCCGTGCGGAAAGCTCTAGCTGAGGAGATTTTTAAGGTTCCACTAGAGGATGTTAGAGTAATAGCAAACGACATGGGTGGCGGTTTTGGAATGAAGGGAGGTAATTATCTCGAACATACACTCTGCCTATGGGCCGCGAAAATACTTAATAGACCAGTAAAGTGGGTCTCAGACAGAGAAGAGGCCATACTAACGGACAATCAGGCCCGAGATAACGTTACACATGCCGCCCTAGCACTAGATGAAAATGAAAAATTTCTTGCGCTAAAAGTTAGAACAAAAGCCAACTTAGGTGCCTATTATGCAACTGATAGAC
>PTLG01000244.1 GCA_002937995.1 Alphaproteobacteria bacterium MarineAlpha3_Bin7
ATTATCGGCTATTAACTTAGCATCTATCTCAGGCTTCCTTATTTCAATAATATTTAAACTAACGTCACCGCCTGTTTTTTTTGATAGTTCCTGCCGCAACCCTTCTATATCGGCCCCCTTCTTTCCGATCACCACACCAGGCCTGGCTGTATGGATGGTAACCCGAGCCCTTTTCGCTGGACGTTCTATCACTATTTTACTCACGCCCGCTTGCTTTAACCGTTGATTTAAATATTGTCTAAGTTCAATATCTTCATGTAACAAGTCCCCAAAGCTCTGCTTGTCCGCATACCAGCGAGAGTCCCAAGTCCTGTTTACACCCAATCTAAATCCCAATGGATTAACTTTTTGACCCATACTAAGCGCCCTTTTCTATCTTTTCTCTGACAATTATTGTCAAATTACTAAAAGGCTTAAGTATCCGACCTGTTCGTCCTCTAGCCCTTGGTCTCCATCTCTTCATAACAAATTGGCGACCAGCTGTAGCTTCGGCTACCACCAACCTATCTACATCTAATTGTTGATTATTTTCTGCATTTGCAATAGCGGACTGCAAAACTTTCTTAACTTCATTTGCAACCCTTCTCTGAGAAAACATTAGTATACTAATAGCCTCTTCACAACTCTTACCCCTTATTAAACGAGCAACCAAATTTAGCTTTTGCGGGCTAATCCTTATCATCTTGGCAAAAGCTCTGGCCTCATTATCCGCTTCTCTTCTGATTTTGGCTTTTTTACCCATGTTATCTATTCTCTAGTTCCTTTTTTGTCCCCAGTATGCCCAGCAAAGTGTCGAGTAGGAGAAAATTCACCAAATTTATGTCCCACCATATTCTCAGTAACCAATACTGGAATAAATTTTTGCCCGTTATGAACCCCAAAAGTTAAACCTACAAATTGCGGAAGTATAGTCGAACGACGAGACCAAGTCTTGATAACATCATTCCTTCCAGCGTCTCTAGCAGCCTCTGCCTTACTTAAAAGGTTTTTTTCAACATACGGTCCCTTCCAAACTGAACGTGCCACTACAAAACCTCTATTTCTTTCTGCGGCGAATAATCAATTTATTCGTCCTTTTATTATTTCTCGTTCTTTTACCTTTTGTTGAAACACCCCAAGGTGTAACAGGATGCCTACCTCCCGAAGTTCGACCCTCGCCACCACCATGAGGATGATCCACAGGATTCATTGCAACACCCCTGACCGATGGGCGTTTACCCAACCATCTCTTCCTACCAGCCTTCCCTAACTTAATATTTGCTTTGTCTTGATTGGAAACTGCGCCAATAGTTGCCATACACTCAGCTCGCACTATCCTAATTTCGCCGGAGGCCATCCTCAGCTGCGCATAACCTTGGTCCTTAGCTACCAATTGAATCGAGGTGCCTGCAGACCTGGCAATTTGACCCCCAGCCCCCACTTTCATCTCCACATTATGAATAATGGTGCCAACCGGTATATTTGTCATTGGCATTGCATTACCAGGTTTCACATCAACCTTTTCTCCAGCAATCACTTTATCTCCTGGCATTAAACGTTGTGGCGCTATGATATAAGCTAACTCGCCATCTTCATATTTTATAAGCGCAATAAATGCACTCCTGTTGGGATCATATTCCAGACGCTCAACAGTTGCAGATATGTCCCAACGAGAACGCTTGAAATCGACCTTACGATAGCGCCTCTTATGTCCCCCACCGCGTCTACGGGTAGTAATTCTCCCATTATTATTTCTACCACCCTTGCTACTAAGCCCTTCAGTCAGAGTTTTTTCAGGCCTACCCTTCCATAAACCCTCCCGGCTTACAGAAACAAGGGTTCGACGCCCAGGAGAAGTTGGATTGTAATTTTGCAATGCCATAACTAAACGCCCGTAGTTATATCTATGGAGTTACCTTCAGCCAAAGTAACTATCGCTTTCTTTGTGTCTTTTCTTTTACCCACAGTACCCCTAAACTTTTTAACCTTGCCATTAAGTCTTGAAGTATTGACTGATTCAACTTTTACATCAAAAAGACCCTCTACCGCTGCTCTAATTTCAGGTTTTGTTGCAGATAGTGGCACGCTAAAACTAACCTGATTATATTCGGTTATAATTGTCGCCTTTTCTGTAATTACTGGTGACAAAATAACTTTGTACATATCTTCCTTGGTAAGATCTGGAACACTGAAATAACGTTTCATTTTAATCTAGCCTCAAGCGAAGCAACCGCCTCTTTGGTCAAAACTAAAATTTCACTTCTTAAAATATCGTAGGTATTGGCTCCAATCTGTGGCATAATATTTAACCCCTTTATATTCTGCGCCGCTCTTCGAAAATTAGAGTCAATGGACTCTTGGACCACTATAAGAGCAGAGCCCCATCCCAGAGACTTAATTTGTTTTGCCAAAATTGAAGACCTACCGTCTTTTGATACAGCTTCATCAAGGATAATAAGCTTTCCATCCGACAACTTTTCGGACAAGGCTGTCTTTAATGCAAGTTTTCGTACCTTCTTTGGTAATGAAATCGTATTATCTCTAACTCTAGGGCCAAACGCTACACCTCCACCGCGAAGATGAGGTGCCTTTTTATCTCCCTGCCTAGCCCGACCAGTACCTTTCTGATTGAAGGGTTTAGCCGTACTACCCTTAACCTCTGCGCGCTCTTTTGTTTTATGACTACCAGTATGTCTTTTAGAAAGGTGCCAATTTACAGCACTATTAAGAATATCTAACCTTACGGGCAACCCAAAAACGGTATCATCCAAGTCAATTTCCCC
>PTLG01000245.1 GCA_002937995.1 Alphaproteobacteria bacterium MarineAlpha3_Bin7
TATCATAAGAGGTGAGGGTAACACGTTATATAGGCTTTATAGCATTTCTTTTTGGAGTAATAGTCTTTGATTCAGAAGCTGTGGCATCTGATGTAGCTGCACGCGCCGTTGGTGTAGAGGGAGTTGTGACTGTTACAAGGGAGGGCAACTCGATACCACTAACTCGGGGAGAAAGTCTGTATAAGTCGGATAGAATTAAAACAGAAGAAAATGCTTCAATAGAATTAAAATTGCTGGATGGGTCGCTTATTAACCTAGGGGAATTAGCTGATTTGACCATTACTGAGCTTGTCTATGACCCCATAAAGAAAGATGGGTTTAATGACCTAAAGATAGCCACAGGTGCCTTTAGATTAATAAGTGGATCAATTGCTAAATTAGGACCAGATTTAATGAAGCTCGATACGCCAGTTGCCACTGTTGGAATTCGAGGAACTAGCTTGGTCGGAAAGGCAGGAAAAGTAGGAACTGATAATCATATAATTTTGGTAGCGGATCCGAATGGTAATGTTGGTGAAGTTGTAGTTGAAAATAGTTCTGGTGTAGTTACACTTTCGAAAAAAGGAGAGGGGGTAAAACTTCAGAACCCAACCGAGCAAGTAAAAAAAGCAGAATACAAAACAGAATTCATTGATGAACTAGCAAAGCAGGTGCCAGTAATTAAATACGAAAGTATACAAGATAGACAGTTTAGATCTCTATTTTGGTTCAACGATTAATTTTCAATAAATATCTGAGATTAGGCCATATCAAAATTTGACTACGATATTATTACTATTGGTGCCGGTTCAGGAGGCATCAGGGCTGCAAGATTAGCAGGTGGCTACGGAGCTCGTTCAGCTATATTGGAGAAAGATAGAGTTGGAGGCACCTGTGTGCTGAGGGGCTGTATTCCTAAAAAATTACTGATATACGGGGCCCATTATGCTGATTATATTTCTGACGCGAGGAATTTTGGTTGGACAATCGACGCTCATCATAATTGGGAAACTTTGATAAACAATAAGAATATAGAATTGGATAGACTACACGAAATCTATAAAGGGGTACTAAAAAATAATAATGTCATAACATTTAAAGGCGTTGGGAATATTATTGATGAGCACACAATTTCAATAGGGGGTAATAATATAACTGCTGAGAATCTTCTTATTGCGGTAGGCGGATGGCCATCAACTCCAGATATCCCGGGTATTGAGAACGTTATTAGCTCCAATGAAGCATTAGAACTTAAAGAATTGCCAAAAACTATTGCCATAGTAGGTGGAGGCTATATTGGTGTTGAATTCGCCAGTATTTTTGCGTCTTTTGGAGTGCAAGTAACTTTAGTTATGCGGGGAGATTATATTTTGAGGGGTTTTGACAGCGATATTCGTAAAAAACTGCAAAATGAAATGGCCAAGCGCAATATCTCCATTATTAATAATACTGTGGTGAAGGGTATAAAAAAATTCAACGGAAAATTTAAGTTGGAAACGGAAAACACTGAGGATCTGGTCTCTGATTTAGTGATGTATGCAACAGGAAGAACTCCCAATGTAAGTGGCCTAGTCTCTGCATCTCTTGATATGGATAAAGAAAAAAGTGGTGCCATTAAAGTTGATGAGAAGTTTAGAACAAGTATACCAAATATATGTGCTATTGGCGACGTAACTGATCGTATTCAACTTACACCGATAGCAATTCAAGAGGGCACATCAGTTTCTGAGAGGCTTTTTAATAGTAATGACATAAGGGTTGATTATAAAAATGTTCCGACAGCCGTTTTTTCTTCGCCACCCTTAGCTTTTGTAGGCCTTAATGAAGAGCAAGCTAGGGATGCTTGTGGTGATAAAGTCGATATCTTTGAAAGTGAATTTAAGCCTCTAATTCATACAATTTCAGGTAGAGATGAACGTACCTATATGAAGATTATAGTTGATAGGATCAGCGATAAAATTTTAGGGGTACACATGGTAGGAATAGATGCACCTGAAATTATACAGGGTATTGCAATTGCTGTAAAAATGGGCGCAAAAAAAAGAGATTTTGACTCAACTACGGGTATTCATCCATCTTCTGCAGAAGAGTTTGTAACTATGAAAAATAAGCGTTAGAAATTAGCGCAAATTATTAAGGGCTTTTATTTTGCTAGATAAATACTACGCTATAAAAAAAGTTACATATTTTATGAAACTAGAACAAAATTGATGTTAAATTTTACCACAACATTGAATCCTATCAGAGAGATTTAAAATAATGAATAAAAATTGGAAGCCTAGTAGTTGGAGGTCTAAGCCTATAACACAAGCTCCTAATTATCGTAACAAGGATAAGCTGAAGGAAGTCGAGCAGGCTTTAAGGTCATTTCCCCCTCTAGTTTTTGCCGGTGAGGCTAGAAGGTTAAAGCAGGATTTGAGCAGGGTGGCTAACGGAGAGGCATTTTTACTGCAAGGTGGTGATTGTGCTGAAAGTTTTAGAGAGTTTCATCCAAATAATATAAGGGATACATTTAAGGTGCTATTGCAAATGGCAGTTGTCCTGACGTTCGGTGCAGGTCGTCCGGTGGTGAAAGTAGGCCGTTTGGCAGGGCAATTTGCAAAGCCAAGGTCGTCAGAGACCGAGTCTATAGATGGTGAGGAATTGCCAAGCTATCGAGGTGACATAATTA
>PTLG01000246.1 GCA_002937995.1 Alphaproteobacteria bacterium MarineAlpha3_Bin7
TCTTTTAAAAAACCCTCCTGGAATTTTTCCAGCTGCAAAAGTTTTCTCTTGATAGTTAACTGTTAGAGGAAAAAAATCCACCCCCGCTTTGGGTTGGCGAGCACCAACTGCTGTGCAAAGTACGGTCGTTCCACCATAAGTTGCTAAAACTGCGCCATCTGCTTGCCGCGCTATTTTTCCTGTTTCAAGCACAAGCTTACTGCTACCAAACTCTATTTCCTTCCTAAACTCTTCAAACATCCGTATCTAATCCTTCCTTACTAAAAATCCTAATATATTCCCTACATACACGCGCCCTATTTAAAACCAACAAAAACGCAGAAAAACAACTCCACACAAACCGTTGTAACCCAAAGTAAGGAGCGCCCTCTTAACAACTAAACAAATTGGTGCTAAAAACTCAGAGGCAAATAAGATAAGAGCTAACGTCGCAACCCTAATCGTTTTATTAAGTCCTCATATCTTTTAGCGTTTTTTTTCAATAAGTAATCAAGCAACCTTCGTCTTTGACCAACCATTACAAGCAGACCTCGCCGCGAATGAAAATCCTTCTTATGCAATTTCAGATGGTCCGTGAGATTATTTATTCTCTCACTTAATATAGCTACTTGAACCTCAGGCGAGCCTGTATCGTTTTTCACGACGGCAAAATCACCAATTATTTTTTGTTTCCGTTCAGACGTAATCGACACCGGGCATCTCCAAATTCTAAATGTTTAAAACTCTGAAAGGGCGAATACTTTCCCCTTCAAAACGAACCAAAGCAACTAAATGGTCCTGACATGTAGCCAACATAACCCTTCCGGGCTCTACACTACCAAGACTACTTCTTTGATGAATACTGGACCCATCTAAGACCTGACCGTTCTTGAGGCGATTTCTCTCCTCAATAGTTAGCGCTATAGCCGGGATGTCGTCCAGCGGAGCGTGCACAGGCCAAATCAACTCTTTGACGGGCGTGGTTTGCACTAAATCTTTTAACTTGTCCAGCGAAATCGCATCTTTTTCATCAAAAAAACCAAGGGTATTACGCCGCAACTCAACCACGTGACCCATGGTATTTAGCCGTTCAGCTAAATCTCTAACTAGACTTCTTATATAAGTACCCTTTCCACAGACTACCTGAAATTCTGCCTTATCTTCATTAATTATTTTCAATAATTGAAAATCATGGACCTCTACTGGCCTAGCTTTCAGCGTGTAGTCTTTCTTTTCTCTGGCTAATTTATAGGCTCTTGTTCCTGAGACTTTAATAGCGGAAAAATCGGGGGGGATTTGGCTTATTTTACCTATAAAGTGCGGTAGCTCTGCCACTATTTGATTTTTAGTAGGTCGGGTCTCAGTAACTCTCTCGATTTTACCCATCGCATCATCAGTATCTCTTTTTTCTCCCCACCGCATAACAAATGTGTAGACTTTTCTGTTCAAAAACAAAAAGTTTATAGTTTTTGTGGCTTCACCCAGAGCCAATGGCAAAACCCCTGTCGCTAAAGGGTCAAGTGTACCCGCATGTCCAACCTTTTTGACCTTTACAATCCTCTTCACTTGATTGACAACGCCTGCCGAGGTAATCCCCTTCGACTTATCAACTACTATCCAACCATTTAATAAGGTACTTGGGTTCAAAGCTCTCAATTTAGACGAACTAGTAATCGTTTTTGCTTCCGCTTTTTGATTGTGCTAAAATAGATTCTATTTTTTGGGCATAATCAAAAGATTTATCTGCCTCAAAAATTACTTTTGGTAAGTATTTTAAACTTAATTCTTTTCCCAACCTCATCCTTATAAATGGAGCTGCCCTATTCATAGCAGTTGCAAGCGCTTCTGAGCCACCCCCTCCCAAGGGAGCAATGAAAGCTGTAGCATTTTTTAAGTCTGGACTAACTCTTACTTCAGAAACAGTCACGGACAGGCCCATTAATTCCGGATCT
This sequence comes from Alphaproteobacteria bacterium MarineAlpha3_Bin7, assembly GCA_002937995.1. Lineage (GTDB taxonomy): Bacteria > Pseudomonadota > Alphaproteobacteria > Rhodospirillales > UBA2165. The sequence goes on from PTLG01000246.1 coordinate 1,932, forward strand.
TTTAGCTCTCCCCGTTGAATAATACTCGCCAAAACATGTCTAATTTCTTCGGCAACCCTCTGTTGTCGCTGACTCACCATTGCTTCAATCCTAATTAACACCTGTTATTATTGGAAAATATGATGTCAATAACTTTTATCAAAGTTTGCATGCAAATCGGAGACACCTATATTTGAGGAGCGAACTCCTCAACTTCAAAGCACTCTATGACATCACCTATTTTAATATCGTCATAGCTTTCAAATGACATGCCACACTCGTAGTTCTGTTGAACTTCTCTAACATCGTCTTTAAACCTTTTTAAAGTTGATAAACTCCCTTCATGAATGACAACATCATCCCTAATGAGTCTAACACCCGCACCTCTTTTTACTGAACCGTCTACCACAAAACAGCCGGCTACATTTCCAAGTTTTGAAACCCTGAAAACTTCTCTTATTTCTGCGTTGCCAAGAAAAGACTCTCTCTTTTCTGGCTTCATTAGCCCTATGACAAGCCCTTTAATATCCTCGGCTAGATCGTAAATAACCGAATAATACCGAATATCTACACCCTCTACCTCAGATAATTCCATCGCCTGTTTGTTTGCCCTTACATTAAAACCAAAAACAACGCCGCCACTAGCATTCGCAAGCTGAACATCTGATTTACTAATTCCCCCTACACCCTGATGTAGAATTCTTACTTTTA
>PTLG01000247.1 GCA_002937995.1 Alphaproteobacteria bacterium MarineAlpha3_Bin7
AAGATGGAAGCTGCTTGCACAATATTTAGCGACCTCATCTCAGAAATGATTGGTATATGCACACTTTTATCCGCAGCCTCGTGAACGTATTTTGGAACCCCAGCACTTTCACGACCAAAAAGTATTATATCTCCACGCTCAAATTTAAACGAATTATAACTTTGAGTGCCACTAGTTGTTGCTAAAATCAATCTACTTGAAAATTTTAATCTATCTTCCTGAAAAGCATCCCAAGATTCATGTAGCCTAAAATATGCGGTATCAATATAGTCCATTCCAGACCGTCTAATCTTTTTTTCCGAGAGTAAAAATCCACAGGGACCAATAATATCTAGCTGCAAACCAAAACAAGCTATCAACCGCAGAATTGAGCCGGTATTTTGAGGAATATCGGGCTCAAACAACGCGATTTTAATTGTTTTATTTTTTGGTTCCAAAATAAAAATTCTCCTTCAACTGCTATTAATTCTTTCATAGTTTGCGAAACTCTATTATACCTCTAACCAAGATGGAGAAATAAATAAATTCATTTTTGTACCCAGAATAGGATATGGAGAAGGTAGGAGTGACTGACTCAGAATCCCAAGAAAACGATGGTAGCCCTCATGAGGAAACACGTCGTGATTTTTTGATGATTTCAACTGTTTCTGTTGGTGCTATTGGAGCGGGTCTTGCCGCTTGGCCATTTATAGACTTGATGAACCCCTCAAAAGACGTTTTAGCCCTCGCATCTACGGAAATTGATCTGTCAGGTATAGAAGAAGGGCAATCAATTACCGCTATGTGGAGAGGAAAACCTATTTTTATCAGAAGAAGAACTGATAGGGAAATAAATGAGGCACAGACAGTAAAGCTGTCTGATTTGAAAGATCCAGAAACAGATGATCAAAGAGTTAAAAAAGGAAAGTCTCAATGGCTAGTTATGGTCGGCATCTGCACCCATCTTGGCTGCATTCCGATGGGTAATAAGTCAGGACAAACAAGAGGAGAATATAATGGTTGGTTTTGTCCTTGCCATGGATCCCATTACGATACTTCCGGGCGAATTAGAAAGGGTCCAGCACCCAAAAATTTTCCTATACCACCCTACAAATTCTTATCCGATAATACTATATTGATTGGATAGGAATCAAAATTGATTGGATAGGAAGCAAACTCAATGTCCGCATTAGATAAATTCAGTTATTTGATGATATCTTATAAAAACCTTGGTGACAAAATTGGAGGCCGAGTTAATGTCGTCAACCCATAATAATTCAGGGCCAAACTGGAAGAACCCGATAGTTAAATGGGTTGACCATAGATTACCCATATTTTCTTTTGCCCAACACAGTCTTATTGACTACCCCACGCCCCGAAACCTAAGCTATTGGTGGAACTATGGTTCCCTGCTAGGAATAGTACTCGTGATTATGATAGCAACTGGGGTCTTCTTATCTTTTAATTATACCGCTCATGTGGACCTAGCATTTGATAGCGTAGAGAGAATAATGCGCGACGTGAATTATGGCTGGCTAATTCGTTATATTCACATGAATGGAGCCTCAATGTTTTTTCTACTTGTATACATTCATATTTTTAGAGGCTTATATTACGGCTCTTACAAAGCGCCAAGAGAAATACTTTGGATAATAGGTGTCTTAATTTTATTAACTATGATGGCAACTGCATTCGTTGGGTATGTCCTGCCTTGGGGACAAATGAGTTTTTGGGGTGCTACTGTGATTACTAACTTGTTTTCTGTTATACCTTTTGTCGGGCCAGATATTGTTACTTGGCTCTGGGGAGGCTTTTCAGTAGACAATCCTACACTCAATAGGTTTTTTTCTCTTCATTATTTATTACCTTTTGTAATTTTTGGGCTTGTTTTCCTTCATCTCTGGGCGCTTCACACCCATAAGTCAAATAACCCGTTAGGGATAGAAGCTAAAGGTGACAAAGATGAGATTCCCTTTCACCCATACTACACGATAAAGGACCTTTTTGGTCTTGGTGTATTCATGATATTTTTTATGGGCGTAGTATTTTTTGCTCCCAATCTTTTTGGTGAGCCAGAAAATTATCTACGCGCTAATCCATTAGTTACCCCACCAGCGATCGTTCCAGAATGGTATTTCTTGCCTTATTATGCCATTTTAAGGGCAGTACCGGACAACTTTGTTGATGCTTGGGGTCTTCTGCCAGTAATTATTGATGCCAAAACCTCTGGCGTCATAGCTATGTTTGCATCCATATTGCTGCTTTGTCTGTTGCCATGGCTAGATCGCTCTAAAGTCCGTAGCGCTAGATTTCGCCCGATTTATAAACAATTATATTGGATATTTTTCGCAGATTGCCTTCTCTTAGGTTATGTGGGAGCACAACCCGCAGAGGGGACAATGCTTCTTATTGGTCGTATCGCGACTTTCTGGTACTTTTTTCACCTTTTAATTCTGATACCCTTTGTCCCGCTCATTGAAAAAACCAAAGACCTGCCAGCTAGCATTAGTGAAGCAGTGCTTGGTAATGATGAAAAGGTAGGGGAGGCTGCAGAATGAAGACTTTAATCAGCGTCTTTGTAACAGCATTTCTTTTTATATTGCTGGTTTCGCCT
>PTLG01000248.1 GCA_002937995.1 Alphaproteobacteria bacterium MarineAlpha3_Bin7
AAATTGCCACCCGGAACCTTTTCTAGTTTTTAATAGAGCACTACCAAAATTTCTGATCGGTATAACTTTTATATTTGGGTGAAGGTGAAATCTTATAGCAAATTTGACACCAGACTTTCCAGATAACCGATCCACCCCACAGACAACGTTACCACCTCTACACATAGATAAAATACGACGGTGGTACATTGGAGAATTCCTTAATTCAATTATATGTTCTCCTTCAACCACTGTATTTCCATCGTATTCTCTTCTACTGGGAGTGCTCGTTTTTTGAGATTTATAAAGGTCTAATTTTTTTTCAAACCCTGATTGTTCCCGACATAAGCTTAAAGTCGATTGAGAAGCTGGCCTCTTTAGAGCTTCCGACCATCCATCACCAAGATGGTCTCCCGAACCACAGTTTACTATCAGCCTCTCCTTACCAAAACTAACTTCAAATGATAGTCCACCACAGATCCCTGTATCTCTATAAACTGAGGTATTATTAATCCCAGTATCAAAAATTAATGTGGTTTTTCCAGACAACATTCTTTGAAACCCAGAATATATTGCTGATTTTGTAGGCTTTAATTGTTTTTTTGAGTTTTCTAGAACAAAATCTATTTGTCTTGGGTCACCAATAGAGCCGCCATTAAATAAGGCCAACCCTCCGTCTCCGTGACGCATTGCCTTAACCATAGGAACCATCCTGTCCGCAACAGTCTCAAGCCATGCAGGTGCCCTGATATTGGCTGAATTCAATGCAAGCTTTATCTCAACAACATCGAGAAGAGTATCTAATTGAATTTTAGGATTTCTCGAGACATGTCCACCATCTGGAAAAACAAGCTTTTTAACTTGCCCTTCAAAACAATCAAGGCCACTAATTAGGTAATTATCAGAATCTGGTAAAAATATCCCGCAAAAAACCAGTCCTTTGCTAGCCGCTAATCTACTTGCCCCCGATTCAGTGCGCAAAAAGGTTCTATGCAAGTGAACAGACTGTTTTACCAGAGCGGAATAAAATAAATTTTCAAAATATTCGTCATCTCCTCTGGCTAAAAATTTGAAGTTCTTTACCCAGTTAACTAGTCTAGTACCAGTAATTTCTGGCCTCCAAGTGTTTTTTCTCCAAGATTGATTTCTAATAATCCAGTCTATTATGAGACTAGCTGCTAAACTTTTTGACTTATCTTCCTTTACTGCGCACAAATCTGATAACCAACCGAAACTATCAAAATAGTTCAAAACATTAAGAGGTATCGAAGAAGATCCTTTGAGTAAGGAATCACGGGAATATTTTTTACCATCAAAAATCACCGATCCAGCAAGAAATCTATATCCAGAAACAGCATCCCCTGGAAATGTAGTGATTAAGAAGTTACCCGTTTTTTTGGGAACTCTCCTTTTTAGAGTGTAATCATATAAGACTGTGCCGAAGGCTGATTGCCAAAGTCTATCTAATATTCCATAAGAGGAAATAGGTTCTCTGTCATAGGTGAGCAACTTCTTCGCTCCTTACGCTAGAATTTTATTCAAAGCAAAAAATAACCTAAAAATAATACCAAATAGTTAATCAATTTCGAATTAGCCGAGCAGCATAAAACCCATCCATTCCACCTAAGCTGCTGTAATGAACTGGCAAGGTTCTCAGGTCCCCCATTTCTGTGACCAAATCTGGCATTAGCCCAAGTTCCTCAGCCGAAATTGGGGCTCTTAATAAAGATTTGTCTTCTAATAAGGCACCTTCTATTACATCTATTCCCTCTTGAGGTAACAAGGAACAGGTTGAAAATACTATTACACCTCCCTTTTTTACCATATTCTTTGCAGTTTCTATAAGGTTTTTCTGTATACCCGTTAACTTTTCTATGTCCTTTTTTGTTTTGGTATAATAAATATCCGGGTTTCTACGCAAAGTGCCGGTAGAACTGCAAGGTGCATCAATTAATACTGCGTCAAGAGGCTTTTTGGGGCGCCAGATACGCGCATCTTCAACAACAGTCTCCGGCTCGAGTTTTAACCTTTTCATATTTTGGTCCAATATGCCTACCCTCCTATGAGACAAATCTAATGCAATCACCTTAGCTCCTCTGGATAACAATTGTGCTGTTTTGCCACCAGGCGCTGCACATAGATCTGCAACGCAAGAATTTAGGATATTTCCAAACAACATCACTGGAATGGTTGCGGCCAAATCTTGGACCCACCAATCACCTTCCGAATAACCGGGCAAATCCTCAATATGGTGACTTTGATTTAATCTAACAGTGTTTCCAAAGATATTAATCCCAGAGAGTTTTGTTGCCCAAACCTCTGGGTCTTTTTTCACTGTTATATCCAGTGGCGGTTGTATTTGATGTGCTTTGGCCATGTTATAGCAAGTTGTGCTTCCATAGACTTTTTTCCATATATTCCATAGCCATTCTGGTGTGTTTAGCTTTTCAGCATTTTGCTTTTCTGCTACTCTCCGTCCTTCTTTAGCCAGCTTTCTTAAAATAGCATTTATAAGTTTTTTGTAGTGACCCAGCTTTCTGCTCTCAGCCAACCTAACAGACGTATCAACTGCGGCATAGGGTTTGATGTCCATAAAAATTATCT
>PTLG01000249.1 GCA_002937995.1 Alphaproteobacteria bacterium MarineAlpha3_Bin7
GGAATTTGTGAGATGGAAAATATTTCTGAAAAAGTCGATATTATTCAAGGTACTCTGGCAAAAGGTTTTGGTGTAATAGGGGGTTATATTGCAGCATCAAGCTCTTTGTGTGACTTTATTCGGTCCTATGGCGAGGGTTTTATTTTTTCTACCTCTTTGCCACCCTCTGTGGCTTCTGGAGCTCTAGCTAGTGTTAAGTATGTAAAGAAACATAATGAACTTAGAGAAAAGCTGTTTGAGCGCTCCCTTACGCTAAAAAACCGCTTTAAAAATGCGGGGATCCCAGTTATGGAGACAAATACACATATTGTCCCCGTTCTAGTTGGAGACCCAAAATTGTGTAAACTGGCTAGTGACGAATTACTTTTTGAACACAAAGTCTATGTTCAGCCAATCAACTACCCTACAGTACCCAGAGGAACAGAAAGGCTTAGGTTTACGCCAACCCCTTTGCATAATGACGAACTTATGGATAAACTTGTAGATGCTTTAAAAATAGTTTGGCATAAACTCGGTTTAAAAGAGGCAGCTTAGAGTTTATTTTTCTATTTTCCAAAAAATGAAAAAAGATTTTGTTAATTTAAAAGGTAGCAAACTTGAAATCAGATGGATTGGTGAACCAGTCAAAAAATCTGAACCAGTGATAGTTTTTCTACACGAGGGACTAGGATGCGTAGACCTTTGGAGAGACTTCCCAGCAAGTTTATACAAAACATTAAAAATACCAAGCCTGTTATATAGCCGTCAAGGATATGGAAGGTCTAGTCCTTCAAAAGTACCTAAGTCCCTCGACTTTATGCATAAGGAGGCACTGGAGATCTTACCAAAGTTATTGGACACACTCGAAATAGAAAGGGCCGTATTGTTTGGACATAGCGACGGTGCATCGATTTCGTTGATTAATTGTGGAGGATTGCAAGACAAGCGGATAAAGGGATTAGTGCTTTTAGCTCCACACGTATTTGTAGAGGATATAAGTATTTCTAGTATCCAAAAAGCAAAATTAGAATTTGAAAAAGGTAAACTTAGAGAAAAATTGATGAAATATCATTTTAGTAATGTAGATTGCGCATTCTGGGGTTGGGCTAGTACCTGGCTAGATGAAGACTTTTTAAAATGGAATATCGAAGAATATTTAGCAGGCATCAATATCCCTGTATTACTAATACAGGGGGAAGATGATCAGTACGGAACCTTAGCACAAGTAACAGCTATCAAAAACGGCATAGGAATAAATTGTACTTCAGAAATAATATCAGGATGTGGACACTCTCCCCACCTTGAGAAACCTCAGGCAACCCTAAATTTAGTGAAAGAATTTATAAAAGGATTAAAATTCTAGTAAGCTTGTTCTTATGTACTCTGATAATTCCTTAACCCCAAGAGAAGCGATTAGACTCTGTGCATTAGGTATATTGGCACAATCAGAAGCGGCGGGTAATTTAACTTATGATGAGTTAGTCTACTCTGTTCGTTATTTTGTGAGTATGCTTACAGGACCATCACTTGATCTGATGGGCGAGTCTATTGAGCTATTAAGACATGAAGACTTGGTAGAAATATATGAAGACGGGGCTTCACAAAAAAAATTAAAAATTACTGAAAAGGGGTTTAAATCTCTAAACATTTTGTTGCTTTCCAGCGTACGACCAGGAAATAATGATCTGAATGAATTAGTGATGGCACTAAAATTTAGGTTCTTCTCTCTACTTTCATTGAAAGATCAGGTGTCGCAAATTGATAACTTTATAGATGTTTATGATATAGAGTTAATTAGACTTGAGGAACTCTTAAAAAAGGAATTTCCAGAATCAGAATATCTTTTTGGTTGGCTAGAGCATGACGCAGATAGAGTTTCTTCAAGATTAAAGTGGTTAAAACGTTTTCGCGAATCACTTACAGGAACTGGTGCTCACGACGTTTAATACATATGTTGTCCACCAGTAACCCATATCTCTGTTCCAGTTAAATAATTCGCTTCTTCTGAGCAAAGAAAGAAAATAGTATTCGCTACGTCCCTAGCACTGCCCATCCTATTCAAGGGTATTCTGGGAATTAGCATTTCATATTCAGGTTGAATCATATCTGTTGAAATTTCCCCTGGAGCAACAGCATTTACCCTAACATTTAAACCGGAAAACTCATTTGCCATTTCTCTTGTTAAAGCTGAGAGTGCAGACTTTGAACTCGAATAAGCTGAACTGGCAAACGGATGCACCTTGTGACCAGCTATTGAGGTCACATTCACAATAGAACCATTCCCTCGCGATAAAGCCGACACTAAGCCTTTTGAGAGTCTCAGAGGTGCAAAAAAATTTGTTTCAAAGACCTCTTTCCAGGCACTAAAATCTCCATTTAGGCAACCAAGTCTCTCGCGATTCTCAGCTTTTGGTGAAACTCCTGCATTATTTACAAGTGCATCTAGGGGCCGGCCGTCCAAAATTTTGTCAACGATACCAACAAAGTCAGCAATACATGACTCATTAGCTAAATCATAATTATAGTTAAAAACAAAATCAGCATAGTCTGAGAATACTTTATCACTGCCAGTGCGTGAGCAAGTAA
>PTLG01000025.1 GCA_002937995.1 Alphaproteobacteria bacterium MarineAlpha3_Bin7
GGTTTATCCCTGTTGACATCTGTATGCAACGACTCGATAAAATAATAGAAAAATATAATGTAGGTTTTTTATATGCTGCTGACGAGAATTTTGGGACAGATAAGCGGTGGTTAGAGGAGTTTTGTGAGCAGATTAAAAAGAGAGATATTTTATTTGCCGTTGGTACTCGAGCGAAGGGTGTAACTCCAGACAGTTTGAGGATGCTTCGAGAAGCTGGCTGTACAGACGTTACCTATGGTAATGAGACCGGTAGCGAGAGAATGCTCGAGATTATGGAAAAAAAAGTATCAATAGAAGACAATTACAATGCAGTGAAGTGGGCTATTGAGGCTGGGATGAATTCAATAGTTCAGTTAGTTTGCGGTATGCCAGGGGAAACACCAGAAACGATTGCTGAGACCATTGAGTTTACCAAGTATTGCAATACCGTATCCCCAAACCAGAATCCAAACGATCTGAGTGTCAATTATGCTCAAGCTTTACCTGGAACACCATTATACGAGCATGCAAGAGAGAATGGTTTAATAGGGAAAACACTGGAAGAAGAGGAAAAATATCTATTAGCTATATCTGATAGAGATGCCCACGATGAAACAACAACTCTAAACTTTACCGATTACCCTAAACTTACATGTGAAACCTGGAGGCCGTTAATAACAATAGAGGTTAATTACCATTATGTTAAAAGATTTGGTATAGACCAATATTTCAAAGTTATTGCTAGAGATACAGATTATTTTCATAGACCAGCAAACGATACGGGATATTACGCTAATCCTAAAAGGCTATTAGACACTCTATCTTTTGGCAAAAAAGCTTCTCAAAAAGACAGGCTTGTGCCACCCTCATTGTTCTCACTTGTTATCCGTAGGCAATATGGGTTGGCTATAATGATGTACCCTGTAATGGCTTATAGATTTAGAAAGATGCTTCCATTTTTAGTTTTTATAAAAAATATAAAAATAAAAGGTATTAAATACTCATTGGGAGTTGTAGCAGAATACTTTTCTTTTATGTTTGCTAAAAAGAGTTCCTTATTTAATTCAAAAGATGACTACAAATCTCTTCGAAAGATAGTTAAGATTGCGGGAGATGTAGATAATGACGATAATTCGATGCTAGCTCTTAGAAAGGGCCGATAATATTACGGTCATTCGTCCTTTTTTAAATTTTTAAAAACACAAGCAGTCCAAAAAACTTAAATGAAAATAAGTGTCTCCAATATAGCTCTTCAAGCGTATGATCAGGAGGCTGATTTAGGTTCTTTATCTCCATTAGGTGTATCTGGAGTCGAAATAGCGCCTAGCAGAGTTTGGAACAATACTTGGGAAAAACTTAACCCGACGGATGTTGAACATTACCGTGGGTTGGTTGAGAAAGCTGATTTGGAAGTGGTGGGACTTCACTCATTGTTTTTTGATCATCCTGAACTCGGTCTATTTAAAGCTGACAAAGCTCTTGAAACACTTGACTATTTAACTCATTTATCCAAAGTTTGTCGCGATCTTGGAGGAACTACTCTGATATATGGTGGCGGGAGATGGCGTAACGGTTTGCCTATCGAAAGAGCTAACGAAGAGGTCTTAACATTTCTCGATAAATTGCTACCTAAAATAGAGACTCACGGTACAATATTTTGTTTTGAACCATTGAGTAAAAATGATAGTGATTTTATAAATAGTGCTAAAACCTCAATAGACCTTGTCGAGAGTTTTAACCACCCTTCGTTTAGGGTCCAATTGGATGCTAAGGCTCTTTTGCATAGTAAAGAGTTAAATTTAGAAACATTTATCAGAGCCTCCAAATATTTAGTTCATTTCCATGCTAATGAGCCAGATTTAGGTATTTTAGGCTCATCTGGAAAGATTGATCATTATAAGATTGGTAAAATGCTTAAACTATTAGGTTATTCGAGTTATGTGTCACTGGAACAAAAAATGATTTCCTCAAAAGACCGCATTGGTCCAATAAAAAGAAGTCTGCAGTTTATAAAGGATAGCTATATATGAAAAACATATTTGACCAACCTAATTGGGTTCCGAGGTTGTCTGATAATTACAAAATAATCGTGACTGGTGGGACAGGAGGCCTGGGTAGTGCCCTGATAAGATTACTTTTGGAAGGGTCAAAATCTATAATTGGGGTACACGGTGACTCAAAAAAAACCGAGTTCCAAGACAGCAGAATAATCCCTTTAAAGAGACATTTTAACTCGGAAAAGGATTGTAGTGATGTAATAAAAGAATTTGTTGATAGAGCAAAGGGCATAGATGCATTGGTGGTTTTGAATGGATCAATAAAGTTTAGTGGGCACTGGATGAATATTTCGGAGGACCAGTGGAATACCGAGATTAGAGAAAATTTAAGTTTTCCATTCTTTCTAGCCCGTGCGGCGATGAAGGCTATGATTTCCAATAAAACCTCTGGGAAGATTGTTATGACTGGAACAGAGTCAAGTCTTCATGGAGGTAGTAAAATATCAATGCCTTACGCTATAGCTAAAAGGGGAACTGAATGTATGGTGCAGGGTTTGGCTAAAGAGGGTGCCCCTCACAACATATTAGTAAATGGTTTAAGGCTGGGGTATTTCGAGAGTGGGTTTCATCAAAGGTGGCACAATAAAACAAAAGCAGAAATGCAGGAAAGAGCAGAGTTGGTTCCGTTGAAGAGGGGCGGTAATCCCATAGAGGCTGCCGCGATGGTTCTTTATCTTTTAAGCGGTTATGGAGATTTTATAACAGGACAGATGGTGCCTTTGACGGGTGGTGACTGGTTATAATATTAATGACAGTACTACTGAAGACTTCCCAAAATATTTCTGATGGAGATTTGTTATATCGTTGGTATGAGATAACCAATACCAGGGTTGAACTAAATATTAAATTAGAAATTCCAGAGATTCCCGAGCTGTTAGAGGATGCATTTACGAATATAGGTGCATTGTGGTGGGAGTTGGGGAGGGAGATGGGAGCTTCTGACGGCGGTAATTTGGCACATGCTCCAACGGCTGCGTCTTATAATTCAGATTTTGGCCAAATGTTAGCTTGGGTTAAGTTAACTGAAAAACTGGCCTCGAGGGAGGAGGTTTTTCTAGCGGTTTGTGATGATCCTTGGGTGTTCCGGGAATTAGCAGAAGTTCCTGGGGTTGAGCCAGGTAAAATGTCTTATTTGTGGTCAGAAGAGTTGCCTCTTTTTTTTAGGGGCTATCTCGCCAGGTCAAGATTGGCAGCAAAGCTCGCCTATGCCAATTTAATGTTTAGCAAAAAGTTAGAAAATAAAAATTTTTGTGACAGGGTAGTTTTTGCTTATGCTCATCCCAACAGTGGAGCAGATGGCATGGATGCCTATTTTGGCGATCTATTGAAAAAAATACCACGTACTATAAGATTGATACATACTGATGGCAAGATTAGCCTTGCTCGGCGGTTGTTAAGCAAGAGAACGGCAAGTTTACATGGATGGGGTTCATTGAGACATTGTTTGTCCTTAATTTTCAAGAAGTGGAGAATTAAAGAATTAAGGAGAGAAGATAAATATTATTGGTTGAAGAGAAGGTCGATATCAATAGAAAACGGCGGAGCTGCAATAGCTAGTAACTTCTGGCAAATTCAGTGTCAAAAAAGGTTGCTGCTATCCTTGAAGCCAAAAATAATATTATGGCCTTGGGAAAATCACCCGTGGGAGAGGGAGTTAACTCGGACAGCAAAAACCTTAGGCATTAAGACAATAGGCTATCAGCATGCGGTAATTGGTTTACAACAATTTAACCCATGTCCTAAATCTAACGTGGATGGTCTTAATAGTATTCCCGAAACAATTATTTGTTCTGGGCCAGCCTACTACAATCAACTCGTAAAATGGGGTGTTCCTGAGGAGAAATTGGTCATTGGTGGGGCATTCAGGTTTAAAAAGTCACTAAGCGTCAGTTATGATCCAAGTGGCCCAGTTTTTGTTGCAGCTTCAGCAGATACTGATATTACCAAATCCCTTATACAATCCATTATTACTGCAAAAGGTGGTGGAAGAAGGTTTATTGTTAAAATTCACCCACTCTATCCCAAAAATATAATTTTAAGTCACGGTATCGAAATTACGGATAAAACTATTCCAGAGCAAAATACACTTAGTGCTGTTGTTTATGGGACTGGGGCTTCCGGGCTGGAGGGTTTGTTGGCTGGCATACCAACATTTAGGTTAAGGCCTCAAAATAAGGTAGCTATTAATGTTTTACCTGAAGGAATTGATGCGGTCCCTTTTCTACCAAAGGAGCTCAAGGGTCTTTTAGATGGGGCAAAACCTAAAAACGTTTTAGAGTGGAACAAAATTTATTCACCAGTTAAAATGAGTGTCTGGAAAGACCAATTATCAATTAATGAGCTAATATAAAGGTTATGAACAAGTTTATCTGTAAACATCCTTGGTCGCATTTTGAGATAAACAATCCCAATGGCGATGTTACTATGTGCTGCAATAATAATACTGTTTTGGGTAATGTAAATGAAGACACTGTATCATCTATTTGGAACGGAAATAAATTTGTAGATGTCCGAAAAAGAATGATAAAGGACGGCGCTCACTCTATGTGCCCACATACGTGTCCGGTATTACAGGGTGGAAAAAAGTATGAGAATCTGGATTGGTATAAAGAACTTAGTGAAGATGGAGCTCAACGACAAAATGCGGAACTTAATGAGTCCGAATTTAAAGAGCAAAAAAAAGTTTTGGCATCTGCACCTCGGTGGTTTCGTTTTACCTATAGTTATGCATGTAATCTTGATTGCTATCATTGTTATCAGCGTGAAGATGCAACTCTAAGGACAAAGCTACCTAAAAGCTTTATGGAACAAATACCTCACTATGCAAAAATTGCACAGATTGTATATCCCTTTGGGGGTGAGCCATTCTATTTTGGCCCAGTTCTCGAGTTCTTGGAGTCCCATAACGCCAATATAGAGACTAGGTTCTTCTTTATTACCAATGGAACCCTCTTAACCGAGCGAGTTTACAAAATACTAAAGACATTACAAATTTCCTGTATAGCGGTCTCTCTTGACGCCGCTAGCGAAAAAACCTTTGATAGCCTGAGAGTAAGAGGAAGAAAGGCTGAGTGGCATACAGTGCAGGAGAATTTGAAAAAAATTTCAGATCTTAAACAGGATAAAAATTTTGACTTTAAAGTGAGTATGACCCTAAATGCAGAAAACTGTATGGAGATTGAAGAATTTGTAGATTTAGCCCTAAAGGTAAATGCTGAACCATTGATAATGTTAGTAGCAAATCCATATCAGACAGCTGAATTTCAAAAAAAATATCTAAACTTTAGTGATAGCCAGTTTTTAAAAATTGACCAATCGATTGATAGCTCATTGCCGAAATTACGGGCCGCCGGCTTTTCAGACGCCGAGTTGTATTTAAAAGAATTAAGAAAACACCTCAGTTATCATAAAGTTGCTGCTAATGATGTTTTGAAGTTTCGGGTTCAGAAAGCAGCAAGAGCGGCATTTTATTCCTTGCCAGAACAGCTTCAGATACCAGTCAGGAAGTGGGTTCAAAAGAAACGAAACCAAAAACTTGCAAATTTATAGTAGATAGATATTACCTAAATACTATAAAAAGAGTCATTTAGAGTTATAATGAGTAGGTCAATAGAAATAGCATTATTGGGGTGTGGTAGGGTAGCGGGACACCATTGTTTGGCTATCAGTCAAACACCTGGTGTCAGCCTAAGTGCAGTTTGTGATCTGAGGGCTCAGATAGCAAAAGAATTTTCTGATATGTATGGCGTTCCAGCGTATCAAAATTATCACGAAATGTTAAGAAAAACGCCCAGTGTAGATGTAGTTGTAGTAGCCACACCGTCTGGAATGCATTTTGAGCATGCGATTGACATACTTGCCAAGTATAAGAAAAATGTATTGGTAGAAAAACCAACCTTTCTCGGTATACAAAATGCCCAGTCAGCTTTCAAAACAGCAAAAAAGTTGGGTCTAGAAATCTTTCCAGTTTTTCAAAATAGATATAATAAGGCTGTTGAGCGGGTAAAAAAATCGATAGTCAATAATGAATTAGGAAAAATTAGAATAGTATCAGTTAGAGTTCGGTGGTGTAGGCCACAACGGTATTACGATTTGTCTCCGTGGAGGGGAACATACTCACATGACGGTGGCGCTCTGACCAATCAGGGAATTCATCATGTAGACCTTTTAACTTATTTGGGTGGCAGGGTAGTTAAAGTTAATTCTATAATGCGAACGCTGGGTTCCCAAATAGAGGTTGAGGATACAGTTATAGGGTCATTAGAATATAATTACGGTGGTGTTGGTGTTTTAGAGTGCACAACCGCTGCAAGACCAGATGATTTTGAGGCGTCAATTTCAATTGTGGGTGAGAAAGGGCTTGCGCAAATTGGTGGGGTAGCCGTAAATGAGCTCCAACTTTTTACCCCAGACCCCAGTCAATGCCAAATAAATAGTGAGGACTTTATAGGAATAGATGGTAAGGGGGCAGTTTATGGGAATGGTCACTTCCAAATATATAAAGATTTAGTATCTAGTTTAAGAGGTGATAAGGAGTACCCCGTTAGCGAGGATGACTGTATGAACACCCTAGCCTTGTTGGATGCTTTTTACAGGTCAGATGAGGCAAAACGTTGGGTTGATATAGATTTTACCCAGTTTTCAAAAAGATTAGGTCGCAGAGATGAAAAAATTTCTGGTCTCTTTAGGGCACCAAAATAAAAAAATAAATGATAAAAAATTTAAAAAAGAAAGTCGGTATAGCTGGGTTTGGTGTTGTAGGAAAACGCAGAAGAGAGTTTATTACTAAAATGGCTGAGCTAGATTTAGTTGCAGTTTGTGATCAAAATTTCAAACGGTCCGGGAAATTTGAAGATGGGGTTACTTATTTTACTAATTATAAGGAATTAATTTCCCAAGATCTTGATATTCTTTTTGTTTGTATGAGCAATGATATGGCAGCCGAGGTCACAAAAGCTGGTTTGAATAGAGATTTTCACGTTTTTTGCGAGAAACCACCAGCACGGAATTTGAGGGAGATGGGCGAGGTTATTGAGTGTGAAAAAAACAAACCAAGCCTTAAATTAAAGTATGGTTTTAATCATCGTTATCATACCTCTGTAAAAGATGCGCTGGAGATAGTGGATTCTGGATACATGGGAAAGGTTATAAATTTACGTGGTGTTTACGGAAAATCTCAACTGATAACTTTTGGAAAAGACCACGACTGGAGAACTAGCAGGAAAATTGCTGGTGGAGGTATTTTGCTCGATCAGGGTATACACATAGTGGATTTGATGAGGTTGTTTGGCGGGGAGTTTACGCATGTAAACAGTATTATTTCCAATCGGTACTGGAATCACGATGTGGAAGATAATGCTTATGCTTTAATGAAAACAGAAAACGGTGTTGTTGCAATGTTGCATTCATCAGCGACCCAGTGGCGACACAGTTTCAGCTTAGAAATTACTCTTGATAAGGGACTGTTGATACTCAGTGGCATTTTGTCAGGATCAAAAAGCTATGGTAGTGAAACACTCCGAATTATAGAACGAAAAGGAGATGATCGGGGCGAACCCATTGAAGACTATAGAGAATATAGTATGGACCCATCTTGGAAGGACGAGATTGATGAATTTGTTGATGCCGTAATTAAAAATCAAAAAGTAATTAATGGTAACTCGCAGGACGCGTTTCGAACTATGAGCTTAGTATATGATATCTATTGTGCTGACGCCGAATGGAGAGATAAGTGGAACCTAAATAATAATTTTTAGCATAACACTATTTAAACTTTTAATTTAACTATTAACTATGACAAAATATCCCAGAGCAATTATATTTGATCTTGATGGAACACTTATTGATAGTGTCCCGGCTATTAGAGAAACGTTAAATAACATATTTTCATCTGAGGGTGTTGCAGAGTTTAGTATAGAGGAAGTGAAAACTCTAGTAGGGTTTGGCGCAAGGTGGATGATAGAAGAGATAATAAAGAGAAAAAAAATTGAAAGTAGTGTCTCAAACTTGGAAGCTTTATTATCACAATACTACACAGAATATCTTCGAGTATCTGATAAATTTACCGAAATTTACGATGGAGTGTTTGAAGTATTAAACGAACTTAAAGAGAAACAAATAAAAACGGCGATTTGTACCAATAAACCTGGTTCCACAACAATAGCTGTCTTAAAAAGTCTTAAGCTCATTGAATTCTTTGATGCAATAGTAACAGAAGATGATGTTAAACACAGAAAACCAGACCCCACGCATCTTAATCATACACTTACTAAAATTAAAGCAAAACCCAATGAGTCAGTATTTGTTGGTGATAGCGAAACAGATATGGAAACTGCTAGTAGAGCTGGGGTCAAGTTTGTATTTGTCACTTATGGCTATTGCCATATACCAATCTCTAATATAAAGGCTACCAGGATTATCGAAAAATTTAATGATCTTCCAAAGGCACTTAAATTTCTATCAGATTGAATAGTATTTTTGGCTCATTTTTTAACTGTAATAAACCAAGCCCAGCCAAGATATTTTCCCAAGAACAATTCCAAACGTGATTGGATTGGCCATGGTTCTCCATAAACCAATTCTCCACCTGGGTGCAGTCCTAGGTATTTTTTTTGCCATATTCTATACAGTTTACCAATAACGGGGATTAGATAGAAATAAAACTCAGCCTTCCGAAGGTGAATTGTTTTAAATTCTTTGAATAGACTTTTGATTTCTTTTTTTGTAAAGCATTTAGTATAAGGGTTGGTTTGGGTCTGTTTTTTATTACCCCCCCACTCGGTTATATGGCCCAGCCAGTTTTTGCCGAGAGCTAATTTTCCCCTACAAATGCCCTCGAAAAACAGCATGTTTACCCAATAATGCCAAGAATTTTTGCAATATAACATAATTATAGCTTTACCGCCTGGTTTTAATAATCGGTAGGCTTCCCTAACAGCGGTTTTAGTATTTGTGGAATGATGGAGTACACCATTTGAATAAATTATATCAAACGAGCTATCACTAAACGGCAGGTTTTCAGCATCTCCTTGGATTGCTTGGCAACCCGCAATCGTTTTGTCTAAAACTATAAATTTTTTCTGCGTAGATTGTACTCTTTCAAAGGTGATGTCTACGCTTGTAACAACTGCGTTGTATTTAGCAAATAAGGCAGAATGTGCACCCGCTCCAGGCCCTATTTCCAATATTTTTTTTCCGGATAGCTTTTCTAAAGACATTTCGCTTATTGCCATATGAGACCTTAACCTGAACATATTTTCAAGTTCTATCAGGCCACTCTCTAGTGTTTCTTTAGTGATTTGCTTATCTACTTCCTCATAAAGGGAACTATACAAATCTCCCCAGAAATCCTGAATTTTTTTCTTATTTGCTATTTCATCTTTTATTTGATTCAAGTTTTTGGCTCAGTTAAACGTGAATTATGTTATAGAGTGGATAGTCATAACCATAATCAGTGGTAATCGTCAAATTTTTAATTTTTTAGACATGTTAGAGGTGAAAGCAAATGTCTATAGATAAAAAAAATAGGCAGGTCTTCGGATTTGTACCCGCTAGGATGGCTGCTTCTAGGTTTCCAGGTAAGCCACTATATAACATTTTAGGCAGGCCAATGCTGGAGCATTGTTTTGAGAGAGCAAAGTTATATAGGGATTGGGATTATCTTGCGATAGCCACCTGTGATCAAGAAATAAAGCAATTTTCGATTTCAAAAAGTTATAATCTAATAATGACTTCAGATGCACACACTAGAGCTTTAGATAGAGTTGCCGAGGCAGTAGAAGTTTGTCAAAAGCCAATTAAAGATGATGATATCGTAGTCTGTGTTCAGGGCGATGAACCATTATTAGGACCAGATATAATCAAATTGATAGTAAATCCTCTTATAAACGACAGCAATATAAATGGAACAATTTTAGCTGTGCCTATATTGGATCAAGAATCTTTCTTAAATCCGGATACAGTTAAATTAGTACATAATCGAGACTTTGATGTTTTGTATACTTCGAGAAGTCCCATACCCTATACAAAAAAGTTTAGCGCGGATTTGGGGGCGTTGAGAGTTGGTGGTATTTTTGGGTTTAAGTGGAGTTTTCTAAAGTGGTTTCAAAGTCAATCTGAGTCTCCATTAGAGCTTAGGGAAGCATGTGATAGCAATAGAATATATGACGGTGGTTTTACTCAAAGAGCAGTAATAATGCCTTACAGGAATTATTTTTCTGTTGATAGTCCTAGTGATATTAAGAGAGTAGAAGAAGCTCTCCTTTCTGATAGTTTTAGCCAACAATACTAATCTATTCAAAATATACAGTAACTGGTCGTTTTTAGGCGCTGTTAAAAATGAGAATATTGTGAAGAGAATGCAAGTAATAAAGATTGTCGTTTGGTTTTGGGTTTTGTTGGCTTGTGGTTCTTATTTTTTCCAGTTCAACGAATATTTAATTCTTACTTATCAACTAATTTTAACTTTAGTAAATTAATCATGAGCGGATTGATAGTATCAACGTTGCAACTTCTCTCCATTTTAGGGCTGGGATTAGGTGTTTTGTATTTCTTCAAGTTATCTAGGAGAGTCACCAATGTTGAACTAATTTTACTAGCCTTTCCATTAGGTTTGGGGTTGAATGGCTGGCTTTTATTCTTATTAGGATTCTTTGGTCAATTAAATATAATAAGTAGCCTCTTTTTTATGGCTGTAGGATTGTCAGGATTCGTGTTTTTGTGTCCCCGACCCCAGCTTGTTTTTAGGCAAAATCTAAATTCATTTAGCTACCTACTTTTTGGCCTTTTATCATATATATTTGTGATCGATTTAATTGAAGCTATCACACCTCCCGGAGATGGAGACACATTGGCTTATCATTTTGCATTCCCCAAAATGCTTGTGGAACAAAACGGTTTAGTTTTTTTACCGAGAGCAATTGACGGCGCTGTTCCCTTATTAATTCAGATAACCTATGTACCGTTATTACTATTGGGGGGCGAAGTAGCCCTTACAGGTTGGATGTTTTTAACAGGGTGGGCACTGATCTTTATTACTTTCTTTGTTGCCTTGCGATACCTCTCTATCAACTGGTGTTTGATTTTGACTACAATTCTTGCGTCTACTCCAATAATAGTAGGTGTATCAGGGTCAGGCCAAGTTGAGACCCGGATGTCTGTGTTTGTATTGGGAGCATGCCTTGCCGCAATCTTAGCCATACGGAATGACTCCCCTTCTTTTTTTATCGTAGTTGGGCTATTAGCTGGTTTTTTGGCTGGGAGTAAATATTACGGCCTTTTCTTTGTGTTAGCTATTGGGGTTACAATATTTCTAAGCAGAAGTTGGATTAAAAATGGTTTTATTTACGTTGTATTTGTCATGGTTGCTGGTTTTCAATGGTACCTATGGAATTGGACCAATACAGGGGACCCGTTTTTCCCCATACTATACGAGTTTTTAGGTCTGAAAAATACAGAGTTTTGGAGTTATAGCCATAATCTAGAGAGGCAAAAATTCACAAAATATGAATTACCAGTGAATGCTAATCTTTTATGGTATTTATTTTACCCTTTTAGGGCTACCATTTATGGCTTGCCACAATTTGACTCGGAAAGACTTGGTTTAGGCTTGTATCCACTATTAATTCTACCATTTGCTATCTATGGGGCATTTCTAGGAAGAAAAAAACTAGTCACTAGCGAACTATCCGTTTTTGCAATAGTTTCATTCACATTCTATAGTCTTTGGTTTTTTTCAGAAACTTCACAAAGAGTTCGGCACTTATTACCAATACTTCCTCTTATATTAATTTGTTTTACCTCAGTAAGTTGCAGGGTTATTTGTACAAAAAAAGAATTCAGATCAGTATTTTATGGCATAGCTTTGATTGTTTTTTTTCAATTGGGAATTCAGTCAGTTGCATCAATAAAATCATTTAGGTATTTGTTCTCTGGCGAATCGAGGGAAGAATATCTGTTGAGGACGGTCAACTGGTATGAGCCAGTCAAGTGGATGAACAAAAACTTGTCTAAGTCCGACCATGTGCTTTCAGAAATGAGATGGTATTCATATATTTTAAAACCTCGCCACTACTATGGGCATTCCCACTATCAGGCACAGGTCAATTTACTACCCAATAAAATTGATTTTCCGTTATTTGTTGATCAGCTGAAAACACTTAAAATTACCCATGTAATCAGTTGGCCGAGCCTAGATCCAAAGAGAAGCTCGCGGCCATTGAATTTTTATCTCAAATCTCTCTCGGAACGTGGATGTATAATACCTCTGAAAAAATTTAGTTTTAAATATAAAGCTTCGCGTACTTTTTGGTTCAATAAAAACCCAGATTTAGTGAATACGGTTCTATACAGAATTAACTTATCTAATTGTTTAACAACATAGATTTTTTCAGAGTTTATTTACATGATACTAATTAGGTGAAACACAATATATGGTTAATTTTAGTATGAAGAAAAGAGACAAGAAAGATTGGTTTATAAGAGAAGCAAAAGAAGATGATTTTGAAGGGATTCGAGCTTTATATAAGCGTGTTTGGGGAAATCAGAGACCCATAGGTTACGACAAGTGGAAATATTTTACCTTTACAAATGGTCCTAGCCAAATCTCCATAGCTATAGTTGGGGGTGATATTGTGGGGGCTTTTATGTTAGCACCCATAAAATTGAGTGTTGGTGGAAAAATAGTTTCTGGAGGTGTGGCAATGGATGTAATGTCTGATCCGGATTACGTCGGCAGGCCAGTTTTTGTTGAATTAGGTAAACACTGTGTAAGCTTGGCTCAGAAAAGAGGTATAAGCCTATTATACGGGCTACCCAACCCCAAATCATTTCCAGGTTTTGTAAAGCGGCTTAATTGGGATCATTGCGGCGATGTAAATTATTGGATAAGGCCAATAAAGCCCTCTAAGTATCCTAAAATATCACCAGCTCTAGGGCCTATAATTGACTTAGCATCGACTTTAGTACCCTCTGGTAGCACTGGAAAATTGACTATTAAAACGGATGTCCCTACCGAAGAAGAGTTACAATATTTATTAGGGCAAAAAAAGTTGCACTCTCGTAAATGTACTGTTCACAGAGGAAAAGACTGGGTTTTTTCTCGTTATACCAAAGAGTCAGAAACTGACTATAGGTGGGTCTCTGCTTATAAAGAGGGTAAAATCCTAGCAGCTGGTATATGGGGAGTGAGAAATGCTAATTGGGCCAATGTTAATGATAATCGGGTACAAATTACCGAGCTACTTGGGCAAGATCAGGAGGGTTTGAAAGCGGTTGTTTCAGCAATTATAAAGCAGGCTCATAAGCAAAAGGTAATGCTAGTTGAAACAATAACAAATGACAGAAAGAGAGAAAAAATACTAAAGAGCCGATTTTTTTTCAAATACAAACAAATACCCCTTATTGTCAAAGAAATTGGAAATGATGAATTACCTGTAAATATACATCATTATCCAAATTGGGTGTTATTTGGAGGTGACGTTGACACATTCTGACGACAATTCTGGGCAGGCTGTGACGGAGCTATATCAGGAGGCTCTTTCTGGTAGAAGTGTTTTTAAAAGTGTTAGAGAAAAAGTTAGAAATATATACGTTGAATTGTTATCCGCTACTAGACAAATTAGCAATGTGAACAATTGTGTCCAGTTCCCCTATTATCATCATGTTTTTTCTGATGAGGTCATAGGGTTCGAGAGTCAACTCCAGTACCTGAAAAATTACGGTGATTTTATTAGTATTGATGCGGCAATTAGCATATTAAATTCAAATAGTGAAATAGAAGGAAGATACTTTTGTCTAACCTTTGATGATGGTCTCTCCTGCTGTTATAAATATGCTCTACCTGTTTTATCAAAGTTAAATATCCCAGCTACGTTTTACGTGGTAACAGATTTTGTTGGAAAAACGTTTGGCCCGAACTCAAGCGTAACTAGGAAAACATTTGGATATAAAGGAATTGAGACTTCAATTGAATTTATGGGTTGGCAACAGTGTCGTGAGGCAATTGGAGAGGGTGTTACAATAGGCTCCCACACTGTTACTCATAGGCGCCTTTCACAATTAGCAAAGAAACAAATTATTTATGAGCTAGAGCACTCAAAATATGAAATAGAGAAAAATACTAAACAAATATGCAAACACCTTTGCGCCCCATATGGTGTGCCAGAATTAGATTTTGATTTGATAGGGCATGGCGAGCTAGCAAGTAAATTAGGGTATAAGTCTTTTGCAACAGGTGCCCGAGGCCCAAATAGATATGGCCAAGCATTAATGGCTCTGCAGCGTGATCACTTGTTGGCAAATTGGAGCAATAAACAATTAAAATATTTTTTTTCCAGGGAATAATAGGCTGCTAAGCTTTATTCGAAAAAGTAAGTCGTTATTAAAGGATCCAACTTTAAGGAGCTGGGTTTTTAATTTTGCGTTGGGTAAGTACAATAGACCTGAAATAGTAATGTCAAAACCTTCCTATCTAAGGAACTTTTCTATCGACAAATTTAACAGTCAGCCAAAAGAGACAATAGCCATAATAGATTATGGTGTGCCGAGTGAAAAGTTTTCCCAAGAATTTGCAGGTGAATCTATTGATATAAGTCCTAATAAAAACATCCATATTGGAGTGTTTAGAGATATTGAGAGCAAAATGGCATTTCATAGGTTTTCTTGGCTGAATCAGCCAACAACAAAAGTTGATCCGTCATGGGTAGCAAAGCTTTGGAGTTATTGGGTTTCTCAATATGGTAATAATCAAGATGGTTTGGCTTGGCAAACATATACCTCCTCAGAGAGATTAATTAATTTGGTAAAATTTTTTGTCGCTAATGGAGTTCCAAATTCGCAGCCTGATACAGTCTCTATCCTCTCTAAACATGGTCAGCATATATTTGATAACTTAGAGTATTATGGCCCAGGCCAGACGGGAAACCATTTTCTGAATAACGGCAGGTGTCTCTATATTGCAGGTATTTTATTGGGTATAGACTCATGGATAGAAGTTGGGAAGAAAATAATTATTAACGAGAGTAAAAACCTCTTTAATACCAGTGGTGAGCTTAGAGAAGGGTCGGTGCACTATCATCTATTAATTACTAGTTGGTGCTTAGAATGCTGGTTAATAGCTAATGCCCAATGTAGGGAGGAGGAGGAACAATTCTTTAGAGTCATACCAAAGGCTTTATCAGCTGTGTCTTTCTTTGATATGCCTGCTGGACTGCCACTTATCGGCGATGTCTCACCAGATTGCACGCCAAGCTTTCTCTATAGTTTGTTAAATGGAAAGAGGGCTGGGTGGTTGTTGAGACAAGACGCAGGTGCATACAAAACTGTCAAAGATCTGATTAATAAAAATAAAAGAGACCCCGAAGCTAGATGCTTAGATGACTGGTCGCGATTTGATCAAAAGCCTTGGTCTGTTATTTGGAGTAAATATAGAGATGGGTGGCAGCCTTATCCAGGTCATGCGCATGTGGACTTTGGCAGTTTTGAGATGCATTTTCAAAAAGAAAAAATTTTCATAGACCTGGGCCGAAGATCTTATGGCCCCAAGGGAGATGTTGATAGGTTGGCTATTTCCCATAATGTCCTTCTGATTGATGGCCAACCAGCTTATCCAGAAAATCGAGCCTACTATAGCACAGAATTTAGGGAGTATATTTCTGGACCACCGCCTGTTTGGGAAAGTACACATGATATGGTTTCCCTATTTTCAAAATCTTTTTCCAGAATAAAAGGGGTTGAATATTGGAATAGAAACTGGCGGTTTTCCGAGAAAAAAGTCAGTATTTTAGACGAGGTAAGTGGGCAAGGGCTTCGAAGAATAGACAGATATTTTCATACGCTATTGCACCCTAAAGTAGCGGGTAATGAGATTATTGTAGGTCCAGTCAAATTGGTAGGGGCTCAGGGGGCTCAAATTAGTGAAACAATTTATTGGTTTAGCTATGGAAAAGGACAAAAAGCGTATACCATCAAACTGTCTACATATGCTCAATTGCCTTTTAAGGATGTTATAAGTATTTTACCCAAGCTATAGAGACGTTTTTATAGATATGTTTTGTTTTATTAGTTTTTCTTAATTAATTAGAAGGTTGAACTAGAGTGTTAAAGACGGCTAAAACAATAGTCGATAGAAAACATAATTATCAGAAGTGTTGCCAAATATCTCGAAGGGCGCTATTGGGTGCTGCTGCCCTATGCGTATTTTTTGGAGAGGCAACGAGCACTTTGGGGGCACCAAAATCAGCCGTCACCGAGGACATTGTTTGGTCATATATCCGTGATAGGGGGCTTCCCGAAAATATAATTAAAGCTCTAAAAATCGACCTTGGTAAAGGTGCGTCACTTTTTCTAGGGCATAATAATTTACTGTTGGAAAAATTGTTTAGTCAAAGTCTTGCTATGGGTTATCAAAATTCCCGACGTCGAAGAATCTTTTTTGACAAAATTGACCAAATCATCCAGGAGGACTATCGCTTGGGAAGAACAAAAAATATAAATGGCTGGATCTTGGCTGATTCGGAATGTCAGATGTACTTCAAGTATTTACTTTAATTTCATTTTTTTTGTAAATCACACTAGATATTATGCCAGAATATAAAAATAATTTTATGCCAGGGGAAAAAATTCAATGCGATATATGTATTATTGGGGCTGGAGCAGCGGGCATAACATTAGCCAGAGAATTATCTGACTTAAAAGCTAAAACCTGCATAGTGGAAGCGGGAAGTTATGATTTTTCAGAGGAAACACAAAATCTTTATAAAGGAGAAAATGTTGGGCTTAATTATTATGAGCTGGATGAATGTAGGTTGAGGTTTTTTGGTGGCACAACTAATCACTGGAATGGACTTTGTGGGCCATTGCATGAAGAAGATTTCTACTCACACAAGTGGATTAAGGATAGTGGTTGGCCAATTGCATTTCATGTGCTGAAGAAATACTATGAACGTGCGCAAAGAATTTGTGAACTGGGACCCATGAATTACACCCCTGAAGATTGGGTGGAACAAAATCTCCCTAAATTTGATGGTGAAAAGATAGAGATTGGGCTGTCCCAACTAAGTGTCCCCACTAGATTTGGTGAGCGTTATAAAAATGATTTGCAGGACTCCAAGAATCTAAGGATTATATTAAACGCCAACTTAATTTCCCTAATTCCCTCAAGGGACTTGAGTCGGATAATCTCAGCAAAATTCAAAAATTTGAATAATGATCAAGTTGTAATAGCGGCAAAAATATATGTGTTAGCTTGTGGTGGTATAGAAAATGCTCGGATGCTTCTATTGCCCAATAATTATAGCAGTGTTGGCATAGGGAATTCAGAGGGACTAGTTGGCAAATATTTCATGGAACATATCACATGGAACCCTGCAACTATTGTTCTAACCAACGAGAAAATAAATTGGTGGCGACAATTTGAGGAGCAGACAAACACTAAATACAATCAAGAATTTATGCTTTTCCTTAGTACAAACTTTGCCATGAGGGAGAAGCATAAAATACTTAATTATTGTTTCTATCTTTATCCTCACTATCATTCCTTATCTACCTGGTCTGCTGCAAAATTAAAGAAATTGTTGATTACTGGAAAGACTGGAGGCTTTTGGGAACATTTAAGCAATACAGTAAGTGGTGCAGATGAAATTATTAAAATGATCTTCAGACGTTTTCTTAATGAAAAAGATTTAGTCGATCGCCAAAATATTGAACTTCTTAAGCCCATAATACAGGTTGAGCAGGCTCCGAACAAAGAGAGTTGTGTCAGACTTTCTCCTAAAAAAGATAAACTTGGAGTCAATACAGTATTACTTGATTGGAAATTAAGTGAAATTGACAAAAGAACCATAAAAATTGCAACAACACTTATGGCAGAGGAAATAGGAAGACTTGGTCTTGGTAGAACATATTTGACAGACTGGATTGAGGATATTGAGGGTAGGTGGCCCCCAGATATTCAAGGCGGGAGTCACCATATGGGAACGACAAGAATGAGCGATTCGCCTAAAATGGGTGTTGTGGATAAAAACAGCAAAGTTTATGGGGTTAGCAATCTTTTTATCGCAGGTAGTTCTGTATTTCCAACGGTCGGATATGCAAACCCAACCCTTACAATTGTAGCTTTATCTATTAGGTTGGCGGAATATCTTAAAAAAAATATGACTAACTTCACTTAGAGGGAAAATTTATTAAATAATTTTTCTGGAATAATCCTTATCACTATCATGATATATTTCCAGAACCATGGAAAATACACAATGCCTTTTTTGTTTTTTGACGCACTTATGCACGCAGCAGCTGTAGCGGAGGGTGTGGCCATAATTTTATCAAATCCAGCACCATAACTCATTCTAGTATCGACAGGACCTAACTTAATATTGGTAACATTTACTCCAATTTTCCCCATTTCGGTTCGAAAACCCTGTAAAAAAGTATGAATCCCGGACTTTGAAGAGCCATAAATATAATTGCTTAATCTACCTCGGTCACCAGCAACGGAGCCTAGTACAATTATATTTCCAGATTTTTGACTTTTAAAAAATGGCATAAATGCCAACAATATATTTACCACTCCCGTAAAATTTGTGTTTATGACTTTACTCGCTAAAGCATCTGAATTTAAAATATTCTTTTGTGATGGCATTGTTCCAATGGCAACAAAAATATTTAACCTCCCGCTAACCTTGTTGACACATTGTTGAACTAATTGTTTGTGGTTTTGGATACTAATGATGTCAATTTCTATTTCTTCGGTTTCAGTATTGTGCCTGATTTTAATATCGTTACTTATTTTTTCTATATTTTTTAGATCTCGTCCGGCAAATATAATTTTATTATTTTGCTCTGCCATTTGGAGAGCAAACTCTCTAGAAATTGTGGATGAAGCACCAAGTATTAACCAAGTTTCTATATTTTTGTTCATATTAATTAATTTCCAAGCGATTTGACATATCCGAAGCAAAGAAACCATCAAGACCGTACCTAGAAAGCGTCTGTTTCATTACATTTAGTTCAGGATACATAGCGCCTAATTGTTCAGGGGTTAATTTGGCATCTTTAGCCAAATAGATTCTACCACCCTCTGATATTACCCTGGTGGTTAGTTGCTCGAAGAGTTCATTACTTACAGATTTTCCAGGGAAATCTAGGGCTATAGTAATACCAGGTTTTGCAAAAGATAAACATCCAAGACCAGAAAGCCCAAAAACCTTAATCACTGATAATATTGGTGGGGCTTGATATTTCTCAGCTATATAAATTAAATCAAGGATAATTTTTTCGGAGTTATGGATTGGTACGACGCATTGGAATTGATAAAACCCTGCTGGTCCATAAAGTTTGTTCCAGCTTCTCAATTTATCGAGAGGATATAGAAAATCATTGATTTTTACCAGATGTTCATTGGCGCTTGTAGAAACTTTTTGGTAGTAGATTGAATTAAGAAGCTTTCCACTATATTTGTTTAGGAGGCCGTTTGGCCAAAAGTTAAGATTATTATGGTTTCCTGTAATAAGCGGTTTTAAGTTGATGTTTACCTCTTTTAAATTATCTTCTTTAGAGTGACTAGCAAGTTCAATTATTCCCCTACCTAGTCCTTTACCTGGATTTAAAAGATCAATCCACCCGACAGAGTATTCTTTACTAGAGCTTATATCGAGTAGAGTAGAAATAGAGTGTTCTAAGTCTTTAGTCTTAATGTATTTTCTCTCTAGGTAAGAGGAACTTATTTTTTTTAATTTCACAGCGATTAGGGTTATGATTCCTGTCAAGCCTATCCCGCCAATTGTAGATTTGTATATTTCAGGATTCTCTTTCTCTGAAACTCGTATAGTTTTGCCATTGGGTGTCATAAGTTCAAGCCATTCCAAATGATGGCCAAAACAACCAGCTGTTTCTTGATTTTTACCATGCACATCATTTGCAACTGCACCTCCGATAGTCGCAAAGGAGGTCCCGGGACTGACCGGTATTAAAAACCCTTTAGGGCCAAAAACTTTTAGTAGTTCCAAAAAAGTTAGACCAGGCTCTGCCAATAAAAGGCCAGAAGCGGGGTCAAATTCTATTATTCTATTTAGCCGCTCTATTTTTATAATCTTTTTGTTAGTATTTAAGGGTGCGTCGCCATAACTTCGCCCAGCCCCATAGGCAATGATTGGTGCTTGGTCTTGGTTATCAGTTATATATTGTAATAGATCACGATGGTTTTCAGGTCGACCTACCAAGCTTTCGGAAAAACATGTCCTTCCCCAAGTTGTTACTGACTCTCTCTTCCAAATCATTTTGCAAAAGCGCCCTAGCTATGTAAAATAAACATAACACTGACTAACCAACAGAGAACAACCCCACCCATCCAGCGATCGCTTATTAAAATAGTCTCCGGAGAACTGGGACGTTTATATACTAGCAAAATTTGCAGGTATCTTAAAATTCCGAATAAAACAAAAGGTATAGTTACGTACAACTGGCTTGTCCCAAGTCGCTCCATCGCCAAATTATCATTTGTATATAGGACATAGGAAACGAGAATAGAGGCAGAGACGATAGAAATACAATGTTCCAAGTAATTTAGATTATATCCGGATAAGCTCTGCCTATGGTTTTTATTGATTCCTTCAATGAGGTCATCACGTCTTTTCGCGAGTGCTAGGAACAAAGCTATTAATGCAGTCAGAGTTAACAACCAAACTGTAGGAGTTGCATCTATAATAGCAGCCCCCGCTTCAACTCTTATTACAAAGCCAAGGGTTATTACTATGATATCGATGGGTGCAAATTGTTTAAACAGCCAGGAATAAAAAAGCATCATTGTTCCATATAATACACTCCAGTAAAAAAAACTAATTGAAATTTTATAACTAATGAAGATTGAAGTGGCAAAAAGTACAATCGCTAAAGCTATGGCAAATTCCTTAGATATTTCCCCATTTGCAATTGGTCTACTCTTTTTGATTGGGTGAAAAACATCTGAATCTTTATCCAAAACGTCATTAAAAACGTATATAGAGCTAGCTAACAACGAAAAACAAAAGAATCCAATAATTACATTAACTATATTCTCTATAGACATTGCCGAGGGAGTAAAAAAAATAGGTGCTCCTAAAAAAAGATTTTTAACCCATTGGATTGGTCTAATTAATTTAACTACACTATTTAAACTTTTCATTATTAAGCCCTAGTAGATCATCTTTAATTTTTACATGAGTACTCTTTGTTATAAGTCTTGGTCTTGATTATTGTGCTAAAAATTACATCTCAATCGGTCAAAGTAAATATTTTATTGTTTAGTA
>PTLG01000250.1 GCA_002937995.1 Alphaproteobacteria bacterium MarineAlpha3_Bin7
TTGTTCTAAAGGGAAAACTACGAGTAGTTCTCACGCCGTCATTACCCAGAGAGTCGATAGGCCGCAGCGAAGAATCTACTAAATCTTTTTTTGAGTCTGTCTCCCAACTTTGGACAAGTAAATGGATTCCTGAAACCAGAGACGCAAGTAAATATGCTTCAGAAAACCTACTAGCTGGAAAAGAACTAGAATCTGCCAGAGTCGTTTTGCAGGATATCCCTGCGGTATTAGATGAACATAATACTGCTCTCATTAAGCCTGGCGCCCTGTTTGGTGAACTCGCCGCTCTGGGTCGAATTCCAAGAACTGCAAGTATCTTTGCGGACAAAAGTGCAGAATTATTGGAAATCCGATGGCAGGGATTAAGGGAGTTGAGGTCTTACAATAATGAGTGGAAAAAGATTATCGATGAGCGCTATCGAGAGACAGCTCTTGCAAATCATCTACAAGAATCTGATGAGTTTAAACATTTAACCGAAAAACAAATAAAAAAAGTGGCTGCAAAGTGCATATTTGAAACCTACGGTAGTTTTGACTGGTATACTTCTTTTCAACGACTAAGGAGTAAAGGCCAACGAGAAGAGCCAATTATAGCCAGACAGGGAGATTACCCAGACGGCTTACTTATGATCAGAGCCGGTTTTGCAAGACAATCAATAGTGCAGGGAAACGGAAATAGAACTATTTCTTATCTAGGGGCTGGACACAGCTTTGGTTTATATCCCCTATACAATGCTTGGAAGGATCCAACAGCTTCTAATTTGGCACTGGGGTCCAGCTTAAATGCCGTGGGCTATGTTGACGTCGTCCGTGTTCCAGCTTCTGTGTTGGCAGAGTTCGTTTTTCCAAATATTGAACAGCCTGAAGATACAGCACAACTAAGAGCCGATAAGAGCCTTGCTGATGATGTGCTTTTGGAATGGGCTGTTGACGAACGCTTTATTAATGGACGCCAAACCATGGTTATTGACCTAAATAGTTGCGTAAGGTGCGATGACTGTGTGAGGGCTTGTGCCAGCAGCCACGATGGTAATCCAAGATTTAGAAGACATGGAAAAATTGTTGAGAATTGGATGGTTGCCAATGCCTGTATGCACTGTGCCGACCCTGTTTGTATGATTGGTTGTCCAACAGGTGCTATTCATAGATCAATTAGTGGCGGAACGGTCGTAATAAATGATGACACTTGTATTGGCTGCGGAACATGCGCTAACTCATGTCCGTATGAAAATATAAGCTTGGTCGAAATTGCAGATCTAGAGGGAACCCCACTAGTTGACGAAAGCACCCATAAGCCAATAGTTAAGGCCACCAAGTGCGACTTATGCTCTGGTCAACTTGGGGGGCCAGCCTGCGTCAGAGCATGTCCGCACGATGCCTTGCAAAGGGTTGACTTTAGAGAATTTACAACAGCCTCATTGGAATAGAACTATGGCAAAAAATATTTCAGTATTATCTATTTTTGCCGTCGTAGTTTTTGTCGCGATTTTTCTCTACTCGCAAGAGATAGATTTAAACCTAAAGAACTCAACATTTATAACGGGATATATACTATTAATTTTGATGTTGGCGGTAGCCCTATTTAATAGCCGAAAAAAGCTCTCTATGTTGCCCCTAGGTAAAGCTAGCTCCTGGCTGGTGTTTCACGTAGTTGGGGGCTTACTTTGTATGGCTATGTTTTGGCTGCACACAAAGACATTGTGGCCTTATGGTATTTACGAGGGGTTTTTGGCGGGCACTTTTTATCTCGTCAGCCTCAGCGGAATTTTGGGCTACTTTATTCAAAAAAACAATGCTCGCAAGCTCACTGAAACTGAAATTGAGGTTATTTATGAGCGTATTCCGTTAGAGTTACTTGAAATTAGGGAAAAGGTTGAGGACATAATCGTAGAATGTACGGAGAAAACTGGTAGTGATACTTTAGCCAACCACTATTCTGCCACATTGGCCTGGTTTTTCCAAAAACCGAGATTTTATTGGTCTACCCTTTTTGGAAGCCTAACTCCAATTGGTGTTGGAAAACCAACAAATTGGATTCATAAACAAAACAATCCAGTAAAAAAATATCTAAACGATGAGGAGCTAAAGTACTTTCAAGAAATAGATGAATTGGCAAATCTAAAGGTTTTAGTAGATAGACATTTTGTTTATCAAGACTTGAATAAAAAGTGGCTACTGTTTCACGTTCCCTTATCCGTGGCGCTCGTTGCCCTAGCATTTTGGCACCTTTTATTGGTTGAGGTATATGCCAGATGATATTGAGGGAAGATAGATATAGTGAGAAAGTCAGTCCTTATCTGAGGCCTAACTTTCCTTATGTATGTGGCAGAGCTGCAACCTGGGGTAAACCATGCCATAGTGGACCAAACAACGATGGAAGTTGTGGGGGCATTTCAGAGTGCAGACCTTATAAAGAAGGTGGGCGCTGGAAGTGTAGACGACCTGCTTCAGCAGGTGGTCAATGCGAACAGGGGCCTATGCCAGATGGCACTTGTTGTCTAACCCGAGAAGCATGTAAGCCTCGACGAACGATACGAAAAATAAGGGGTCAGTTTTC
>PTLG01000251.1 GCA_002937995.1 Alphaproteobacteria bacterium MarineAlpha3_Bin7
TCTCTGGGGCTTACAAGAAACAATTCGAAAGAAAGACCCAAAGGCAATAAATTTTGGTCAGGTAAAGTCTAAAATAAATCTCGCCTTAAAAAGTAGCAATTTTAAAACATGCCTTTTTTCGGGCGGATTTTCCATATGTGCCATTGTAGCATATCTAAGCGCCTCCCCAGGAGTCGGAAAATCCGTAATGGGTTTAAGCCCTCAAGAATATAGCTACTACTTTGGTTTTGTAGCGCTTTTAATTCTATTAGGAGCGCAAACCTCTAATTACCTCTCTAAAAGCTTCAGCCTGCACTCGTTAATAATACTAGGTGGAGTCGTCCAAATATTGGGGGCCGTAGGAATTATATTAGTTACAATAATCGCGCCGATCAAACCAATGCTATTTTTTGGTTGTATTGGAATTTCTATGATAGGCTTTTCTTTTGTTTTTCCCCTTACAACAGCAAGAGCGCTTAATCCGTTCCCAGAAATGGCAGGAACAATATCTTCTTTCCTCGGATTTATTCAATCTTTGATGGGCGCTGCCACCTCAGGTTTTCTAGCCTTATTATTTGATGGAACATCTATCCCATTATGTATTTTTATGGCATCGAGTTGCTTTTTATCAACAGGTATCTACATTTTATATGGTGTAAAAGAAACTGATAATAATCTAATCACCTAATCACTATTCGGGGGCGGTATTTCATCTGGCCAAGCATCCGACATTCTATGAAGATATTGTTCTACCTTTTCTGGATCAAGTGATACTGATTTCTTAATCTTATCCACTTCACCTTGAACTTCCAGGGGAATACATAAAGAGTCCATAAAGCGGTTAAATAAATTAAAAAAGCCACATATCAAAGTTAACTCTATAATTTCTTCCTCGGAAAAGTATTCTCTAACCCTTTGAAACACTCCGTTCTCTTCCTTGGCCGTATTTTTTGTAACATGTTCAGCCCATAAAATAGCCATCTTCTCTCTATCGCTAAAATGGTTAGACTCAAGGTACTCATCAGTCCCTATTTCTATAACCTGTTCCTCGCAAATTCCAGCCGCTTGACCAAGCGACGTATTATGAGCAAATCAATAATTACAGGAATTTATGTGACTGGTCTTAATAACCACCATTTCTTTAATCTTGCAAGAGAGTATACTTCCCGCCCCCTCCCGCTGAATAGCTGCATTAAAAGGAAGGAGTAGTTTTGCAACCAATGGTACGCGACCAAGTACCCTGTAGGAGTTAGGAACTCTCCCCAACATGGAGGCAACACCCTCGAAAAGCATTTTAACTTCAGCAGAACAATTTCCGTCGTCAGTTATCATTTCAATTCTATCCATTTTTCACTCCTATCGAAAAATCAGTAACGCAAATTTACCATTACAAAAATAATTTTTATAGTTATTAATATTTCAAGTAAGTTGGTGTTATTCAAAAATACTGTATTTAACCATTGCTACAAGGACCAATAACTATGTCTTTAATTAAAATAATAACTGATGAAGAAGCATCCAAGGAAGCAAGTGTAATTTTTCGCCACTCAAAGCAAATGTTTGGAAGAGTTGCAAACGCTGTAAGGGTTGCCAGCCACTCGCCCAAAATAGCTCAATCTTTGTTTAGCTTTATTGTTTCTGGTTTGAGGGAGGAAATTTCTGAAATTTTGGATAAAAGAATAAAATGCTTGGTTATACTAAAAACTTCGACACTCAACCAGTGTGCGTATTGAACAAGTCACAATGTCACGCTCGGTCGAGCGTTAGGATTTTCAGAAGACTTAATTTCTGATATTTCTGGTAATTATTTGCAATCTACTCATTTTTCTCAAGCTGAAAAGGCTGCAATGAAATGGGCTGAAGTTATGACAGAAAAACACTATCAAGGTTCTGCTGGTAGGCCACCCACCCATCATCTAGCTATGACTGAACTTAAAAAATACTTTACTGAAGAACAAATTGTAGAGATTTCTTTTGTATGTGGTTTTTTTAATTTTTGGAATCGGTTCACGGATAGCCTTGAGATTGATATTGAGGATAATCCCGTGATGTCACTTTTTACAAAATCCACTGCAATAAATCCAAATGACTATGTTGCGTTTATGAAGGACTGTTGGTGGAATAACAAGAAATAATGAATGTGTTTGAGAAGTTTCAGTAAATGTTTAGTTTTTATGAGTTAAAACTTTTTAGGAGATTTTAGCAAAATGGTTCACTTACATGAAATGCCAGAGGGCCCGCGTAACTTAATTGTTGATCAAGATCTGCCCAAGTATCCTGAAACAAAATGTAAAAGTGGTCCTAAATTAGAGGATCGGAGAATTGCTATTGTAACTACGGCAGGCCTCCATCGCCGTAAAGATAAGCATTTTTCTCCTGGTAAGGCGGAATATAGAATCATTCCCTCCAACACAGACATGGAAGACCTTATAATGAGTCATATTTCCACTAATTTTGATCGCACGGGGTTCTATAGGGACGTTAATGTAGTATTACCACACGATAGGTTGGTCGAGCTGGTAAAGCGCGGAGAAGTAGGCCAAGAAGCAGATTTTCACTATTCATTCATGGGAG
>PTLG01000252.1 GCA_002937995.1 Alphaproteobacteria bacterium MarineAlpha3_Bin7
GGGAGGCATATATATAGGTTTTTTTACACCTACCGAAGGAGCTGGTGTAGGTACGGTGGGAACCTTCCTTATAGCTGTTACTCGAGGAAAAATGAGATTGAAGGGAATGATTGAGGCTATTCTTGGAACTGCAAAAACAACTGGTATGATTTTCTTAATACTATTGGGAGCGAGTGTTTTTAATGCATTTTTGGGATTCTCGGAACTCCCTATACTAGCGGCTGACTTTTTCAAACAATCCGGATTATCTCCCTTAACAGTCCTGCTTATGATGCTGGTTATGTATATCCTTTTAGGATTTATAATGGACTCGCTATCGATGATTTTACTAACGGTGCCAATCTTTTGGCCAATAATAGCCGGTCTAGAATTTGGACTTAGCCCAGATGATCTAAAATTATGGTTTGGAGTAATAACTCTAATTGTAGTAGAGGTGGGACTTATAACTCCACCGGTGGGACTTAATGTTTTTGTTATTAACTCGTTAGCGAGAGATGTCCCTATGATCGAAACCTTTAAAGGCGTGATACCATTCTTTATCTCTGACGGAATTAGGGTTGCATTTATTGTAGGATTTCCTGTTCTCACACTCTGGTTGCCCCATATTATACGATTGGACTAGATAGTATCTACCCTTTAGGTTCTAGATCTAAAAATGAGTGGTGTTAATTGTGCAATAATGACGCCAACCAGAATAAGAAAACAGCCAATAATTTGATAAAATCCTAATATTTGCTCTAAAATAACCCAAGCAGCTATCGTCGCAAAGACCCCTTCTAGCGAAAATATAACAGCTATTGAGCTAGGAGATATGTGCCTCTGAGCATATATTTGAAGTAAAAATGCCAGACCACTTGATAATAGACCAGCATACAGTATCTCATTGATTTCTAAACCTATTCCCTCCAAAGAAACAGTCTCAAAAATAAAACCAAAAACCATAGAAAATATAGCCACGATTAAA
This sequence comes from Alphaproteobacteria bacterium MarineAlpha3_Bin7, assembly GCA_002937995.1. Lineage (GTDB taxonomy): Bacteria > Pseudomonadota > Alphaproteobacteria > Rhodospirillales > UBA2165. The sequence goes on from PTLG01000252.1 coordinate 965, forward strand.
CATTGGATTGCTGAAACACACAAAGGAAAATCAAAAATACGAATAACTCTAGAAATAAATACAATATGGAAACCCCAAAATAGCGCGCCGAGTAAGACCATTGAGTCTCCTAACCTTACAGTGGCATCAGAAAAATTACTTAAAAAGTACGCGCCAACTAAGCAGGTTAGAATAGCAGGCCAAACAGACCAATGCACAGTCCTAGAAAAAAACAAAAACGCTATAAAGGGAACAAAAAGTATATAGAAAATTGTAAAGAAAGCCGAGTTAGCTACACCAGTGTAGAGAAGAGAATATTGTTGAAGAATACTAGCTAAAAATAGAAAACACCCAATACTAAATATTTCTGATATGATTTTTCGAGAGTTTTTTCTGAACTCTTGAACAGCATTTTTCTCTAACACTATAGCTAGACCAATCAAAACTAAAAAACCAAAGAAATACCTGGCCCCATTAAAGGTTAGGGGACCAATATGCTCCATACCCTGATCTTGGGCTATAAATGCGGTACCCCATATAAATGTTGCTGTGAGTGCATAGGTAAAAGATAAGATGTTCTTCAAAGAAAAAAGACAGTCTAGGTCATTAGTTTTGTTTGCAACCTATCATTCTTTAAACTTGTTCGTTGGTTTAAATTCTGACAGCTCTATTTTTCTAGGATCATTAACCCAGACGCTTCTACCTGGATGCATTCCGGCCCCATAAACAGCAGAAACAGCCGAAGACCTCATCCTATTTAGTAACCTAGTATTTGCTTCTCCAGCTAACGGATGAGTACCTCCATTTTTACCAGTTTCCTTATCCCATTCCTCTTTTCTCTTATTGTACGTTTTTTCATCCTCAAGTTGCTCACAAATTAACTCATTATTATTAAGATCGACTCTAATAGTGTCGCCATCCTCCACTAGCCCTATTGGACCACCTACGGCGGCTTCAGGTCCTACATGTCCAATAACTAAGCCCACTGAACCGCCAGAGAACCTTCCATCGGTCATCAGACCGACTACTATATTTTTTTCCCGACACAAAGCTGTTAACCTTGAGGTAGAGTCGAGCATTTCTGGCATACCGGGACCTCCCACAGGCCCCTCGTATCGGACCACAACCATATCAAGATTCTCAAAAATGCCAGGTTCAGCATCTAAAGCTTCTAACAGCTTTTGTTCGCCATCAAAAGTCTTAGCCTTACCAACAAAAACATTATTTTCAAGTCCCCCTTCAACGCCCGCTAATTTTAATACAGCACTATATTCTGGAGATAGATTACCACCCAGGACCCTCAACCCTCCAGTCTCTTTAAATGGATTTTCTGCACTGTAGATTACTTCTCCGTCAGGTTCAGGTGGATCCAATCTACTAATTTGCTCTCCTAGAGTCTCACCCGTACAAGTAATCGTCTCGCCATTTAATAGTCCTGCATTCATTAGGTCTTTGACAATAGCTTGAACACCACCATTGGCATCAATATCTACCATTGAATATTTTCCAAAAGGGCGCGCATTTACTACAACAGGTATAACATTTTCAGACAGATCATTAAATTCCTCTGGGCTCATAATATCTTTTGAAAAGTCAC
>PTLG01000253.1 GCA_002937995.1 Alphaproteobacteria bacterium MarineAlpha3_Bin7
TGCTGTGATCGCCATTTCACGCTTATCACCTTTTACTGCTGCCAGCGGTGCAGAAAGGGGTCCCATCTCCATTACGTAATTTACAGCATCTTCTAGAGTGTTTCCTAGCGGGAGAAGTAAGTCTAGAGGGGTAAAGTCTATACCGCGAAACCCAGCAACTTTCAGTATTTTTTTTACCCTTTCTGTATCAGCAAATGAAAACGGGCCTGGTTTCTCTGGTCCTGGGGGGAGAGGCATTTCAATAAACTCCTTTGCGGCCTCTACTGGCTTTGTAGCCCAAAGGTTTTCCTGAGGACTCCGCCAAACTATAAGTACAACTCGTGCCCCAAACGTAAGAGCGGGAATTATGTTCTGGAATGCCGCCCCAGGGTTTCTGAAGAACATTGAACCAAAGCGAGAGATCAACACATTGAAAGAACCCGAGTCAAAGGGATATTCTGCCGCATCACCTAAAATATAATTGACATTAGTCATTCCTGCATTGGCACAACGCGCCTGAGCAAGTCCAATCATAGGTTCCGATACATCTACCCCGGTTACGCTTCCATTTGGGCCCACCTGACTGGCAGCTAAAAGTGTTGTGCTGCCATTACCACAGCCAAGATCCAACACTTTGTCACCCCCACTTATATTAGCAGCGCCCAGAAGGGTATCAGCGACAGCAGCAAACATGGTGTCTAGACGATCGGCATATTTTACCCAAAGCATCGCACGCTGGCCATTCCAGTCTTTTATTTCGTGATCATTAAAACTAGGTTTCTGCTCGATGGTCATATGCTTAAGATTTTCTATTAAAAAAAAGGCCCTTCAAATATTGAAGGGCCAGATATTCTTTATTTTTGTTACATCCAACCCTTTTCCTTGTAGTATTTCACAGCACCTTTATGCAAAGGAGCTGAAAGCCCATTTTTAATCATCTGCCTTGGATCCAGGTTCTTAAATGCTGGGTGAAGCTTTTTAAAACTGTCCAAATTTTCAAAAACAGCCCTTACCACCTCGTAGACAGTTTTTTCGCTAACATCGGCACTAGAGACAAAAGTAGCCATTACACCAAACGTTGTAGCATCACTCTTCTGACTTTTATAAAATACACCTGCTGGTATATTTGCGAAGGCGTAAAAAGGATTAGCACTTACCAAACTCTTCTCAACTGATGAATTTAAGTTTACAAAATGTGCACCACATCCATCAATAGCTTGACCTATAGCACCATTAGGAACGCCTACCGTATAAGCTATAGCATCGACCTTGCCGTCACAAAGGGCTCCAACCTGCTCTGAAGAAGTAAGTTCAGTAGCCTGCTTAAAATCACCTACTTTTGTACCTTTCTTTTTCATAAGCACTTCCATAGTACCTCTTTGACCTGACCCTGGATTGCCGATATTTACAACTTTACCCTTTAGATCAGACCAAGATTTGATACCTGACCCCTTGCGAGCAATCAGCTGGAATGGCTCTGGATGAACAGAAAAAACAGCTCGCAACTTACTATATTGCTTACCTTTCCATTTTGAGCTTCCATTATATGCATGATGCTGCCAGTCTGACTGAGCCACACCAAACTGAAGTTCACCCTCTTTAATTTGTCCTATGTTGTAGTTTGAGCCCCCGGTTGAGGGCGCTGAACAACGTATACCATGTTTACGTCCTTTTTTTCTTCCTTCAGCGGCTTCTCTATGGACCATGCGGCAGACTGCATTACCCACCACAAAATAAACGCCAGTTGGACCACCTGTGCCGATTGATATAAAACGACTCTTGGCTTCTGCCTTCCAATCCTGGACACTAAAGAACATGCCTAACGTTAACGCGATGGTTAGCAAACTACCTTTAACAATATTAATCAATTTTTCCTCCTTTAGTTGTTTAAATAACATACATGTCACAAAAAAAATAACATCCAGTAACAATTTGCTATGTCAGAAAATTTTATATTTCCTCTACCTCAGCCTAAACTAGATATACCAAGCTAAACAAGGGTAAATATAAATTCTTTGTTATCTCTGACTTACTGTTTCATCCACTGCCTTTCGAAGGGTGTTAACCATATTTTTAATATCTTGGGTCTCGGCAACATATGGAGGTGCAAGAAGAACATGATCACCATTGACACCATCTATTGTTCCGCTCATCGGATAGCATATTAAACCAGATTCAAAGGCTTTTTTCTTTAATTTTGCAGAAAATTTCCTACTTGGTTTAAAGGGATCTTTAGCATCCCTATCACTGACAAATTCTAATGCCTGGAACAATCCCCTTCCTCTTATATCACCAATATGGGGATGACCATCAAAGCATTTTGCAAGACAGGATCTTAGCTCGTCACCCTGTTTTATCACATTTGAAATAAGGCTATCTTCAGAAATAACTTTTAAGGTCTCTAATCCTGCGGCACAAGCTATTGAGTGTCCCATAAAAGTATACCCATGTTGAAAAAATCCAGTCCCAACTTTAATTTGATCATAAATCTGTTGAGCCAATAAAACTGCACCTATCGGCTGATAACCC
>PTLG01000254.1 GCA_002937995.1 Alphaproteobacteria bacterium MarineAlpha3_Bin7
TCCTCCAATGCACCGAAGAGCTGCGGCTGCTAGAACACCCTCTGGGGCACCGCCAGTTCCCATGTAAATATCTACACCCGCCTCAATTTGAGATGTGGCTATAACACCACTTACATCACCGTCTCCAATCAAAAGAATGCGGGCTCCAGCTTCCCTCGTTTTTCTAATTATTTCATCGTGTCGGGGTCTATCAAGGACGCAGGCTACCAAATCACTAATATCTACTCTCTTGGCCTTGGCCAACTCCTTCAAGTTAATATCGACTTCTTCATCTAAATCTATTACCCCTTTCGGAAGATTATTTCCTACCGCTATTTTTTCCATATAAGTATCTGGAGCATTGAGAAACCCACCTTCTTCAGCCATCGCTATTACCGCCAGGGCATTCCCCCCCCCTTTTGCAGTAATGGTAGTTCCCTCTAACGGGTCAAGAGCTATATCAATTTTAGGTCCCTCTCCAGTTCCAACTTCCTCACCAATATATAACATTGGAGCTTCGTCTCTCTCACCCTCTCCAATACGAACAGTACCTTGTATATGGAGGCTATTTAGCGCTACTCTCATAGCATCTACAGCAGCCTGATCGGCTTCCTTCTCATCCCCCCTACCCATCCACTTGGAAGCAGAAAGTGCTGCGGCTTCAGTAACACGCACTGCTTCTAAAGCTAAATTCCTATCCATTCCTGCATCAGTATCTGACATCTATTCACCTCAAACTGATTATTCACCGAAAATATTGGGCTCAATGCGAATTACTCGAGTGGGCTCTAAAACTACTTTACTTTTATCTATAGATCCAATTATAAGTTCAATTTCTTCTTCTTTTGCTTCGTGAGTCGTCATAACTACTTGGACTCCACCCCCATTATTGCTAGCTTTCTGAATAACCCGTTCCATAGAAACGCCGTTCTCCTTTAGCACAGTAGCAATCTCAGCAAAAACACCTGATTTATCTAAAACACTGCATCTTATGTAATAGGCCCCTTTTCGCTGCGCGAATACTGATTGTATGGGCTCCTCTAAATCGTTAACAGGGACACCAAAGGGTTTTGAAACTCGCCCAAGTACAATATCAATAATGTCAGCAACTACTGCTGAGGAAGTCGGACCAGGGCCAGCGCCTCTTCCTTCAAACATGGCTGTCCCTACATGGTTCCCTTCAATAACAACACCATTGAAAACATCCTCAATATAACTAATTGGAGCATCCATTTTGACTAAACAGGGATGAACTCTTTGCTCTAAACCCATTTCTGTCAGTCTTGCTATCCCCAGTAACTTAATTCTGTATCCAAGCTCATCTGCGAATTCAAAGTCTTGGGGTGTAATCTTGGTAATACCCTCGGTATAAATTGAAGAAAAACTCGGCCTCGTGCTAAAGGCGAGGCTACTCAGAATTGCCAACTTGTGAGCTGTATCAGTCCCATCTATGTCAAATGTTGGATCGCTCTCTGCATACCCTAACTGCTTTGCTTCCTCCAAAAGATCATTAAATTCCCTACCACTGCGTTGCATATTGGAGAGTAGATAATTACATGTGCCATTTAAAATCCCATAAATACTCTTAACTCTATTTGATGAGAGGCCTTCGTTTAATGCCTTAATTATGGGTATGCCTCCAGCAACTGCCGCTTCAAATTTTAGAGACACCCCGGCAGATTCCGCGATTTTTGCCAAATCCAGTCCATGACAGGCTATTAGAGCCTTATTCGCGGTAACAACGTGTTTTTTTGCCTCTAGAGCCGTCTCAATCACTGCCTTGGCTATTCCACTTTCTCCCCCTATTGCCTCAACCACCAAATCTAATTGAGAGTCTTTAGCCATATGGGTTGGATCATTTACCCATTTAATATCATTATAAGAGAAATCTCTTTCTTTATTTTCATCTCGTGCGCTCACCAGGCTAACATCAATATTGCAACCAGTCCTCAAACTGATTAAATCGCTCTCTTCTTGGAGCAGTTTAACCGTTGCAGCCCCAACAGACCCAAGACCAGCAACACCAACTTTAAACTTTTTTATCATTCTGATAGACTCCTGACAGCGTTGTTTATTTACCTTTGACTAGTTCTTTTGCCAAAAATAACTTAATATTTCTAGTGGCCTGACGTATCCGTTTCTCATTTTCAACAAGAGATATTCTTACATATCCCTCGCCATATTCCCCAAAGGCTACGCCTGGCGATACTGCCACATCTGCCTCATTCAGGAGTAACTTTGAAAATTCGATTGAGCCCAAATGTTTAAATTTATCAGGTACAGGTGCCCACGCAAACATTGTTGCTTGAGGGCTGGGTATCTCCCAACCAGCAGTGGCCAAGCTAGAAACCAACACATCTCTTCGTTTTTTATAAATTTCTCTAATATCCTTAATACAACTATCCGGACCATTCAGAGCGGCGGTAGCTGCTACCTGGATTGGCGTGAATGCGCCATAATCCAAGTAGGACTTTACCCGACCCAAGGCTGAAATCAACTCTGAATTACCAG
>PTLG01000255.1 GCA_002937995.1 Alphaproteobacteria bacterium MarineAlpha3_Bin7
GGCGTAGATGTCAAAAATATACCTGACGCATTAGCTGGAGGATGGGCAGACTCCACAGTACTACAAGATCATGCCCGTCGAATGATTAAAGCTGAATATTGGGAAACAGCACCAGGAAATACTATTAAGGATTTAAATACTGTCTGTGACATGGGGAAAATAACTAGTTCTCCGATGCCCATATCTAGTTTAACCACTCAACTTTATCGCTATTTAGATGCCCAAGGAGAAGCGAGTAAGGGACAAATTGGACTCATGAGACTTTATATAAGGGAATCACTAGACAAATAGGCAAATTGAAAGAGTTATATAGCAATGGTCAAAAGAAAAATAAATTTAGGTTCTTTGAGAAGTCAACGCTGGTATGGGCCAGAGGATATGAGAGGAACAAGCCACAGAGCTAGGTCCAGACAACTCGGGTATTCCTCAGAAGATTTTGGTGGGAAACCCTGCGTTGGAATAATTAACACTTGGAGTGATATGAACACATGCCACTCCCATTTTAAACAGCGCGTTGAGGAAATTAAAAGAGGAGTATATGAATCTGGTGGGTTTCCAATAGAACTCCCAGCTATGTCATTAGGTGAAATTATGGTAAAGCCATCTACTATGCTTTATCGTAATTTCCTAGCTATGGAGGCAGAGGAATTAATCAGATGTCACCCAATCGATGGAGTGGTATTGATGGGAGGATGCGACAAAACAACTCCCGCACTACTCATGGCAGCGCTAACCATGGACTTACCAGCAATCTACATGCCCGCCGGGCCGATGCTCAGGGGATATTATGCAGGTGAAACACTTGGGAGTGGAACAGATGTTTTACGTTACTGGGCGGACAAAAGGGCAGGCCTTATTGATCAGGATACTTTTGAGAACGTTGTCGGGGGGCTCTCTAGGTCAGCAGGAACTTGTATGGTTATGGGAACTGCAGCAACTATGATGTCAATAGCCGAAACATTGGGCTTAGCGTTACCTGGTTCTTCATCAATACCAGCAGTAGACTCACATCATGCCCTAATGGCGAGCGCAACCGGCAGAAGAATTGTTGAAATGATTTGGGAAGATCTAAAGCCATCAGATATTCTCAACCAAAGTTCGTTTGACAATGCTGCCATTGTTGATATGGCTCTCGGAGGGTCCACAAATGCAATGATACATCTTATTGCTGTAGCTGGGCGAGCAGGCATAAAGCTGGATCTTGACCAGTTTGATAAAATTTCTAGAACGATACCCGTCATAGCAAATATTAAGCCTTCGGGTAAGTTTCTCATGGAAGATTTTTATTATGCTGGAGGACTAAAAGCATTATTATTAAGATTAGCTGATAAACTAGACTTAGATGCAAAAACTATTACGGGCGGTACACTTTCGGAAAATATTAAAGGAGCCGAGGTTTATGATAATGATGTAATACTTCCCTTGGATAAACCCCTTTATCACGAGGGAGGCACAGCCATACTAAAGGGTAATCTTGCACCCAATGGATGTGTAATAAAGCAAACGGCAGCAGATCCAAAATTTTATAACCATAAAGGCAAAGCTGTTGTATTTTCAAATTATTCCGACCTCTCTGCTAGGATTGATGACCCAAAACTTGTAGTGGATGAAAATTCAGTTCTAGTATTACAAAATTCTGGTCCAATAGGAGCGCCCGGCATGCCTGAATGGGGTATGCTGCCTATTCCCAAAAAGCTCCTTAAAAAAGGGGTTAGAGATATGGTTAGAATATCTGATTGCAGGATGAGTGGAACAGCATATGGGACTTGCATCTTGCACATCTCCCCTGAGGCAGCCATTGGCGGTCCTCTAGCTTTAGTAAAAGACGGTGATATTATCGAATTAAATATACATGATCGTGAGTTAAACCTATTAGTTGATAGAAAAGAGTTAGAAAAGAGAAAGCTTAAATGGAAAGCGCCCAAATTTCCCGCTAGCAGAGGATATACTGCTTTATTCGCGCAACACGTGACGCAAGCTCACGAGGGCTGTGATTTTGATTTTTTACATTTTGGAAAACCAACACCTGAACCCTTGATTTTTTAGTATTTTAAATAGAAAATTACATCTAGTTCATTAGACCATCACCCTTTGACAAATTAAAAGATTCAAAAGAGGAAAAAAATGTTAGGAAATTCAATAAAATACTCCACCAGAGATAATAAAAGTTTTGACGGATATTTGGTTAAGCCAGAAGGAGATGGGCCATTCCCTGGGATAGTTATATTGACTGCTATTTTTGGCGTAGATGAAGGAATAATTAAGTTAAGCGATGAATGGGCAAAGGACGGTTTTATAGTTTCTGTACCAGATATTTTTTGGCGAGTTCACCCAGGGCCTTTACCACTTTCGGAACATGGAGCTGCACGAGCTAGAATGGATAAATTTGATGTGGAACAGGGCGTGATAGATATTGAAGATATTGTATTAGATTTAAGAAATCGGGCGGAATGCAGTGGTAAAGTTGGTATGCTGGGATTCTGTTTTG
>PTLG01000256.1 GCA_002937995.1 Alphaproteobacteria bacterium MarineAlpha3_Bin7
GTATCGTACCAAAACCCGTAGACCCTGCTGTAGCTGCTGTCGGTGTTCCTGAGGCTGGTGTCTCGAGATAAAGATTGTCTCCCACTGCTTCTAGTCCCGCTGCGTTGGGAAAGGTAGCTAAATTTATCTGCCCAGCATTGGTTGGGGTGATTTGTCCACCTAATTTTACGAGGACTTCGCCAGTAGAGTTGATAGTAACATCAACTGCGGCTGGGTCTACTGTTATTGCCGGATCTAATGGATTTCCATCATGTGTTACAATTTGTCCAGCTGGACTAAGTTGAAATGAGCCATCTCTTGTGTAAGCAGTGGTGCCATCTGGCAGTGTTATTTGAAAAAACCCATTTCCCTGAACTGCTAAGTCAAAGGTGTTATCTGTGGCAGTTAAATTCCCCTGTTCATGAATTCGATAAACTGCCGCTAGTTTTGTCCCTAACCCTAATTGAACACCTGAAGGCACTATATTACCTGCATCTGACGATGTAGAACCAACCCTCCTAAGATTTTGGTAAATTAAATCTTGAAATTCAGTCCTTCTCCTCATAAATCCAGTGGTGTTCATGTTGGCAATATTGTTGGATATTACTTCCACATTTTGTTGTTGAGCTAACATTCCCGTCGCAGCAATATTTAGAGATCTCATGTTTATTCCTTTCAATAATAAAGGAGGTTAATCTTTTAGATTCGTCTAGGTGCTAGTTGTTCAATCATCTTTCTTTGCCTTTTATCTTCTTTTTCTATAAAAGACCGGACGCCATCAAAGGCCCTTTGTGTCTCTATCATCTTGGTCAACTCAAAAATAGGTTGAACGTTTGACGTTTCGAGTGCACCTTGAATTATTTGTGGTGATTCAACATCTGCAGGTGGTTCGTCAGTTTTAAGCAGTCCAGCTCCAGCTTTTTCCATATTTTGTGGCTTTTCAAACTGAACTAACCTTATTTTACCCAGCTCACCGTTGTTGGTTGAAACGGAACCGTCCCTACTAATATTGATGTCGGTATCCTCAGGAGCAAAGGTTATGGGTACACCTGCATCTGATAGAACAGCAAAGCCTTGTTGGTTGACTAGCTGGCCCGTATTGCTTAATTCAAGGTGTCCATTTCGAGTATAACGTTGGCCATTTGGGGTATCGACAATAAGAAATCCATCATTTTTGATAGCTACATCTAATGGATTACCAGTTGATTTTATGGGCCCTTCTCTCAAATCTGTGAATTGTGCTACATCTCTGCTATAAGCGAGTTTTGTTGGAGCTATTTTGTCACCTCCTCGTGACTTTACTAAGTGTTCTACAAACATCATCCTTTCAGCTTTAAAGCCAGTAGTATTCATGTTCGCTAAATTGTTAGCGATTACAGACATTTCACGTTTTACGGCTGTTTCGCGCGAAAGCGCGATATATATTGTATTTTCCATTTCCCGTTCCTTTTTATAAGGATTTAATTATTTGCTGTTTATTATGCAGATTTCGTGCCAAAAAATTATACCAATAAAAACAGTTGGTTAAGTTATAAATAGACTTAAATTAGTACAAGATCAGGAATTTTTTTTCATCAGTTAGGGAAAATATTACCTACTTTTTATATAAATTAATGGTAATAAATTTGATCTTTATTATGTGGTCCTCAACTACTTATTAACTAACAGGTCATATGGTAAGCAAAATTATAGAAACTGTTCTGGAAAATTTCTGGAACGAAAAAGTGTGTGGTGATGGCTGAAGAAGAAATAGAAGAAGAGTCTGAATCTACGGATGAAGATGGAGAAGAGAGTTCGTCCTCTGGCGGGAAAAAGAAGCTCCTAATAATTATTGGTGCAGTAGTTCTCCTTTTGATTGGCGGGGCGGCGGCTGTATTTTTCAGTGGGATTCTAGATTCGGAAGATCCAAAAAAGGAAGAGGGTGCAGAAACAGGCGAGGGGGAGGAGCCTGAACTAGGTCCAGATGGAAAACCTATCGCCAAAAAGCCTAAGCCAATTTTTCTTGATCTTGACGAGATGATCGTGAATTTAAATACTACTGAGCGACGGCAGAGCCTTTTAAAAATAAAGGTGGCATTAGAAATTCCAACAAAAAAAGATGTAGCAAATATTCAGGCTTTGATGCCCAGAGTGGTGGATAACTTTCAGACATATTTAAGGGAACTTAGACTAGATGATCTAAGAGGATCTGCTGGTATGTATAGGCTTCGGGAAGAGTTGTTGACTAGAATAAATGTTGCAGTTCAACCGTCTAAAGTATCTGCAGTATTGTTTAAAGAGATGCTGGTGCAATAGATACATATTTATGAAATAACAGGAAATTTGATATGACGAGCCCTGGCGACGAAATTATTGAAGATGAAACCGAAACTTCAGAAGACAATACCTCTGATACAGGGGAAGCGACTAATCAAGATGACTTAGCCGCCGAGTGGGAGTCAATGGTGGGTGACCAAGAGAACGCAGCTGAAGCTGAGAGCGGTAGCTCGGATGCTTCCA
>PTLG01000257.1 GCA_002937995.1 Alphaproteobacteria bacterium MarineAlpha3_Bin7
TATCGACTTCAACTTCACAGGCATGACATCCGTTGGGAAAGTTTGGTGCGGCCGATTCGAATTTTTCTTTTACTGAGAGACCAGAGTTATCGACATCAACTGTTTTGTTTGTTGGGTATGCAGCGGAAACAATATCATTCCAGCTGGTAGTGCGGTCGGTCCCCATTATTTCAAAGATCCCTGATTTAAACTCGATGTCTCTTGAGTTGGCTTCTAAGATTTCTCCAGCAATTTCCTTGGCTTTCTCAACAAGTTTTTCTGAAGCCCTTAATGCCGCGCTTGAGCCCAATGATGAAACTCGAGATCCGCCAGTTCCGTTACCCTGAGCAATTTGGTCGGTATCTCCCTCGTGTACGGTTATTTTGTCTTCATCAATATTGAGTAATTCACTTACGACCTGACGATACATGGTTGGATGACCTTGACCATGTTCAGTAGTACCAGCAAAAACATTGACATTACCATCCTGTTCAACTGAGATATCAACAAACTCAGATCCTGCTCCAGCAGCATTTTCTACATTGTTTGCCAACCCAAATCCTCTTAGCTTTCCTTTGGTCTTCGATAATTCTTTTCTGGCTATTAAGCCACTAAGATCCATCTGGTCTAAGGCTTCTTCAAAATTCCGCTGAAAGTCTCCACAATCGTATGTTGGACCTAATGGGGTCTTATAGGGCATATCTGCCTTTGAAATAAAATTTTTTCTTCGGAGTTCAAACCTATCAAAGCCCGTTTCTAAGGCAGCTTTATCAATCAGTCGTTCCAAAATATATGCGACATCAGGCCGGTTTGAACCTCTATAGGGGTTGGTTGATCCTGTGTTAGTTAACACGCCTTTTACCGTGAGATGTATAGCTGGGGTCTTGTAGACGCCAACTAACCCCCCATTGCTCAAAAGGGTATGCATAAATGCTAGGGGCGATAAATAAGTTCCTAGATTGGCATATGTTGTTGCCCTAATAGCTAAGAAATTTCCAGACTCATCAAGTGCTAATTCAATATCCGAAACTTTATCTCGACCATGGTAGTCGCTCAGAATTGACTCTTGCCTCTCATTTTCCCATTTGACTGGGCGCTTTAGTTTTTTGGAGGCCCAAACAGTGAGAATTGTCTCTGAATACAACTGCTTCATTCCGAAGCTACCGCCCATATTGCCAGTTATAACTCGGAAATTATCTTCACTTTCGTTAAAAATTGTTTCGGCCAAAACCTTTCTGACACCAAAAGGACCTTGAACTCCAGCATGAACAGTTGAACGCCCTGAAACTGGGTCACATGTGGATATGGTTCCCCGAGTCTCAATTGAATTTGGTGAAGAGCGATTTACTATTGCTCTTAATTTGACAATAGACTTTGCCTCGTCGAAGTACTTATCCGTGGTTTCTTTGTCGCCCATCTCATGAGTAAAACTAATATTGCCTGGACAATCCTCCCAGATTCTTGGGGAATTATCTTCCAATGCACCAAGGGTATTTACCACGGCAGGCAGAGGGTTGTAATCAACTATTATTTGTTCGGCTGCATCCTTTGCTTGATTTACTGTTTCGGCCACGATAAATGCTACTTCTTCTCCCACAAACCTCACCTCTTCGAATGCTAAGGCATACCGGTCTGTCCGATAAACACTCTCCACATCAAAATTTGGGATAGGTGGAACAACTAAAGGAAGTTTGCCCAATTTTTCATTTCTATAGTCCTCTCCGGTGAGAACCAAGAGTACCCCCGGAGCTTTCAAAGCCGCCTCTGTATTAATACTAATGATCTTAGCCCGAGCGTGCGGCGAGCGTAATACATAGCCATGAGCCTGATTAGGGTAGTTTACATCTCCAGTATACTGACCTTGCCCTTTTAAAAGCACAGGATCTTCGTGCCTTGTCACACTTTGTCCTATAGAAACTATTCCCATATTGATACCATGTTGTTTAAGTAAACCGTGATTGGCTTTTTGTTTAGAGTAGGAGGTACTCAATTATCAGCCTTGAAGGCATATTTCAAGTTTATCGTCTGTTAAACAAGTATGAAGTGATTTGTTAACTCATTATTGATTAGGGTCCAGTTTTTCAGTGTGTGAACCCATCTCATGTAATTCCAAATCATTTGGAAACCGACCTTTTTGGTCTTTAGAAAAAAGAAGCTTTTCGTCGCAGAAAATATCAAAAATTCCACCACCAGACTCAACCAGCTTAACATCTATAGTATCAAATTCTTGCAGTATTTCTCTGGCACGCAGAGCATCTGGCAGATAGTTTCATTGACCACAATATATTATTTTGATAACCATTCTTTCCTACTGAGCCATAACTATTTTATCTCGTTCTGCAGCAACAAATTTTGAATTTGATATATACCACCCTTTAAGATTTTTTTTGTCGTTCTTAACAGACAACCAATCATAATTACCTATTATAGCATATTCGTCATCTTTTATTAAGGCTGTTGAATGTGTTGGATAAAAATATA
>PTLG01000258.1 GCA_002937995.1 Alphaproteobacteria bacterium MarineAlpha3_Bin7
TGAAGTCGTAGAAGCCTCTATCAGTGACTTTCACAAAGCGCTTAAGGAGGGTCGAACTACCGTTACCAAAGTTGTTAACGCATATCTTGATCGCGTTAAAGCATATAATGGCGTCTCGAGCATGCTGGTTACCGAAAATGGAGAGGAAGTAGCGGAAGCGCCGGGAGTAATGCGGGGAGGAGTTCCTCTAAAATTTCCTCAGAAAACCAAGAAGGTGACGGAAGTTTTACCTGACATCGAAAAATATAAGGGACCACCTCTAGAATTTGGAAGAATGGAAGAAACCGCCTCCAAGCCAGATGTTTACCAACAGTTTGGGATGATTGCAGGAATACCCAAAGCTGGACAGGTTAATGCCCTCTCGACGCTCAATATAAGAGGGGAGCGCTCCGTCACCTGCTGGGGCGAATACGATAAACACCCTGATGAGGGCCCCCTGCCTCAAGGAGCACCGCCAGCCTGCGAAATCTTTCGTCACTTTCCCGATGCCTTGGAACGAGCGACAGAATTGGACAAAGAATATGGTTCCAATCCAGATCTTGAATCGATGCCTATGTTCGGGGTTACTTTTTCATTCAAGGATCCCTTTGACACAAAAGATATGCGATCGACAGGCGGGGCTGATGCGTCCTACGACATGGATTTTCCAGCCAAAGACCACGTGCTTGTAGACCAACTGCGCAAAAAGGGAGCTATTATTTTCGCTAAAGCTGTTAACACTGAGTACAACGGCCGGGCTGGCGACCCAGGGGGTAAAAATACCCCAAACAAGATTTTGCCTTCAACTCTGGGCTATCAAAGGGCGACGTGGGGTGGCAATCCATCTAACCCCTATGATACAACAAGATCTGCTTCCTTGGGTTCAAGCTCTGGTTCTGCACTATCAGTTAGCACAAATCTGGTTATGGCAAGTCTCGGTGAAGAGACTCGGGCTTCCTGCCGGGGCCCATCAAACCACAATGCCATCTCGCTTATTCTTCCGCATAAAGCAATGATTGGGTTTGACGGGGGCGCAATCGGTGCTGATATCTATTGCGATCGCTCAGGTGTTCATGGAAAATCCCTTGCAGACTGCGCACAAATACTCGATGCACTAAAGGACCCCGAAGAGGGATATTATGACGATAGAGACCCATTTACTGCTGTGCCACGTTCGTCTGTTATCACCTCAACCTTTGCTAGCAACCTGACTCAGAAAACAGAAAAAAATACGCTAAAAGAAACTCGCATTGGGGTGGTAAGGGAATCCATGGTTTACCCAATACAATCTCTTACGGAAAAACCAATTGTCGACGCGGCAAAAATCGAGGTTAAGGAGGTTCTTTGGTCAAAATTGGGTGCTACCCTTGTGGAGTCAGGAGACCCACTCTGGACACCAGACCCCGACCTCGAGCAAATGAAAACAGATTTTACCAAAGCCCTGACCAGGCTAATACCAGTTTTTATGCCGGACATACTTTTTCGACTAGATTCAAAAGAAGAACCCCTATTTAAGGAATTCGCTGAAGCTATAAAACCGACAGAATTTCTGCCCGGTAAGATATTTGGAAAGGGTTCAATGGAACCCATCGACTATTTGGTTGCACTCTCTGAAGGTAAGATAAATCCTCCAAATAATCTAAATATTGGTACTATCCAGCAACAGCAGCTAGCGAATAGTTTTCGTTTTCATATAAGTCAATATCTTATGCGGCGTGCAGAAGATTGGAAAGCAGCTGGTTTTCATGAGGCTCTTGATAATTGGTCTCAGCTCAATGCACGATCAAAATTTTGGGGAGACGATCAAAGAGCGGCATTTAAAAACTGGGAGGAAACCTCTGACCCAAGAAACCCTATCGAAGGTCGACAGGGTATAAATGAAAGAATAATGTTACGGGAACTTCTGCGTCGCGTGGATATGATGGTGTTGATCGAGAATCGGCTTGATGCCTTTGTACGCCTGCATACACCCTGGCCACCTGGAGTAATAGGACAACCTCACCAATATGATACAATACATAATTTGCGCCCCGAGAGCCTTTATGGACCCAACGCTGGTCTGACGGAAATTCTTGTTCCCGCTGGATACGTCACAGTCGCATATGATCCAATCTTTAAACTAAATGAGGATAGTACAAAATATGTCTCTTCTCCATCCGAACAACCAACCAATATAGATCAACCCGGATTACCCTTCTCGTTGGTCTTTAGATCAGAACCAGGAACGGAAGATAGCTTACTACGTATTGCTTCGGCTTATGAGACTGCCTCTAAGCGACGGATATCACCGCCGGACTTTGGGCCGCTATAGATGTACAAAAAGACTACTTTACTAGTTGCGTTATTGCATGACCGTAATTGAGTCCAATGATATTAATTTTGACATATCTGTTCCCGTCGCCATTGTAGGCTCAGGAGCTGCTGGTTTGATAGCTGCCCTCTCTCTTACTGATGTAGGTATAGCACCATTAGTTTTGG
>PTLG01000259.1 GCA_002937995.1 Alphaproteobacteria bacterium MarineAlpha3_Bin7
ACGAGGTATTTAGGGTTGCATCAAAAGCGACTAAGAAGGCAAGGGCTGGAGCTGGCCCCTCACTAATAGAGGCAAAAACTTATAGACATTCCGGTCATTCCCGTGCCGATCCAGCCACTTACAGACCAAAGGGAGAACTCGAAAAATGGCTAAAGAGAGATCCAATAAAGTTATATCGGGTTAGGCTGGAAGAATTTGGAACTAGTGATGATATAATTTCCAGTATTGAGGACGAAGTTATGTCAGAGGTAGACAAAGCTACGGAGGTGGCAAAACAATCACCTGCCCCATCGGAGTCATCTTTGCTAACTCAGGTTTGGGCGGATGGAGGCTCGGAATGGCGGAATTAACTTATAGGGAAGCTGTAGCCGACGGTATTGCCCAAGAAATGGAGCGGGATCCCAACGTCGTATTCTTAGGAGAAGATATCGGAAAAGCTGGTGGAGTCTTTAAGGCTACTGTGGGGCTGTATGATCAGTTTGGCCCTGATAGAGTAAGAGACACGCCAATATCTGAACAGGCTATACTGGGTGCGGCAATGGGTGCGGCTATGACTGGTCTAAAGCCTATAGCAGAAATTATGTTTTCGGATTTTTTAGCTGTTTGTTGGGATATTGTTGCAAATCAAATAGCCAAAAGCCGCTATATGACTGACGGTCAGGTGAACGTGCCATTGGTGATCCGTACTGCAAATGGTGGAGGTGCTCGGTTTGGCGCCCAACATTCCCAGAGTGTTGAGAATTGGTCAATGATGATACCTGGATTAAAGGTGGTAGCACCGTCAACTCCTAGGGATGTAAAAGGCTTGCTAGCAGCGGCAGTTAGAGACCCAGATCCCGTAATGTTCTTTGAACAAAAGTCACTTTACCCAGTAAAAGGAGAAATTCCTGATGGTGAGTGCATTGAGGAACTTGGCAAAGCGAAAGTAGTACGTGAAGGCTCCGACGTTACCATTGTAGCATTAGCTGCCATGGTTCCCAGGGCCGTTGAGGCCGCTGAGCGTCTTAAAACAGAGGCTAAGATATCCGCTGGTGTTATTGACCTAAGAAGTTTGGTCCCCCTTGATACGCAAACTATATTTAAGGAAGTTGAAAAAACATCAAGGCTGATCACTGTCGAAGAGAACCCTAGGTTGTGTGGATGGGGCGCGGAGGTTTCATCTATCGTTTCTGAGGAGCTTTTTTGGAATTTGGATATGCCTATTATTAGGGTTACTACTCCCCATATTCCGTTACCATCGGCAGACGAATTAGAGGATATTGCAATACCTTCGGTTGAAAAAATTTTTCAAACGGTACTTAGGAGTGTTGACTAATATGGATATTATTATGCCTCAGCTTGGTGAAACAGTAGCCGAGGGCACCCTTACTGTTTGGCATAAATCGGAGGGAGATGATGTCGTTACTAATGAACTTCTATTTGAAATAGGTACCGACAAAGTTGAGATGGAGGTGCCTGCCCCTGTCAGCGGTAAGTTAGAAAAAATATTTGTAAAGGCGGGGGAGACTGTCGAAGTAGGTGCTGTTCTTGGTCGTATAAATTCTGGGGATGCTAGCAATGACGGTCAGAGTTCTGAGGAGTCGGAGAAAAGCCCCTCTTCTTCTCCCAATAATTTAGAAGAAAAACAGTATAAAAGTAATCTAATTTTATCCGATCACCTCTCACCTGCAGTCCGAAGACTTATTGCAGAGCATAAGCTAGATAGATCAAAAATAAAGGGAACAGGACGCGATGGTAGAACAAAGAAATCTGATGTTTTGGAATATATAAATGCTAATAAGAACAAGCTTAATGAAATGTCCCCAGGGTCTCAGAATGTGGATGAGCCTAAGTTTATAGATGGTAAAAGCGTAATACCATTTTCAAGAATTAGGCAGGTTACAGCTGAACATATGGTCCGTTCAAAAACAATTAGTCCCCATGTTAACCAGGGTATTGAGGTTGATTTTTCTAAGGTTGATTATGCAAGAAAATCAATATCACCTGATTGGAAAGAAAGAGAGGGATTTTCGCTTACCTATCTGCCCTTTATCATTAAGGCTCTTTGTGGGGCACTTGAAGACTTTCCTAATTTAAACAGTCATATTGAGGGAAATAATTTAATTGTATTTAAGGAAGTACAGTTAGCTGTGGCGGTTGATTTAGGGCTAGAAGGCCTAGTTACCCCAGTTATAAGAGATATTTCTTCTTTAAGTGTCACCGAAATAGCTAGATCTGTATCCTCCATTGCTAGCCTTGCGAGAGAAGGTTCTCTTAAACCAGAAGATTTTAAGGGAGGTACTTATACAGTTACTAATAATGGTGCTTTGGGTACATTATATACGACACCTATTATTAATCAGCCACAAGTAGGAGTTCTGTCTATAGATGGCGTTGCCAAAAGGCCCATAGTGGTGGATCGCGATGGCGAGG
>PTLG01000026.1 GCA_002937995.1 Alphaproteobacteria bacterium MarineAlpha3_Bin7
ATATTTGCTCGGCACATCTATAGCAAGACCATTGATAGCCAAAAGACAAATAGAAATTGCTGCCGAAACTGGCGCGGATGCTGTAGCCCATGGTGCAACTGGAAAAGGTAATGATCAAGTTAGGTTCGAACTTGGCTATTATTCTATGAACCCTAAAATAAAAGTAATAGCACCCTGGAGAGAGTGGGATCTAAACTCTAGATCTAAGCTAATTGAGTATGCGTTAGAACACCAAATACCTGTTCCTAAAGATAAAGAAGGTGAAGCACCATATTCAACAGATGCTAACCTTCTCCATATTTCTTATGAAGGTAAAGCTCTTGAAGATCCTTGGGCTGAACCCCCCAGTAACATGTTCACAAGGACCTCTTCTCCTGAAGATGCACCCCAGACTGCAGAGGTTATAGATATAGGCTTCAACAAAGGTGATGCCACCTCAATAGATGGGGAAAAACTTAGCCCTGCGTCACTTCTCACAAAATTGAACTCACTGGGTGGTAAACATGGTATAGGACGTATCGATATTGTTGAAAACAGATTTGTCGGCATGAAAAGCAGAGGAGTATATGAAACCCCTGGGGGAACAATTTTGCTAGCAGCCAGGCGAGCGATAGAAAGTCTGACTTTAGATAAGGGGGCTTCCCATTTAAAAGACGAGTTAATGCCTCGCTATGCTGAATTGGTATATAACGGATTTTGGTTTTCACCTGAACGTAAAATGCTTCAAGCAGCTATTGATAGTTGTCAGGAAAATGTAGCGGGCGATGTACGTATCAAGCTATATAAAGGCAATGTAATCATCTTGGGTCGAAAATCCCCTGGTAGCTTATATGACCTGGATACTGTTACTTTTGAAGAAGATGAAGTTTATGACCAAAAAGACGCCGAGGGATTTATAAAATTAAATGCATTGAGACTAAGACTCTCAAAAAATTAATTATTATTTCTTGACCTCAGCGAATGCTGTGGCATTTAATAGGGTAGGCTAAGTACTTCTTTTTGAATTAAAACGGAGGAAGGGGTTATGCCAGATGAATTAGGAAATGGGGTGCATCCGACTGACATTGAAACTCGGGACCTGCCAATTATTGACCTCGGAAATTATTTAAATAGTGCTGGGCAAGAAGTGGGGAGTCTAGCAGATGAAATCCGGGAAGCTTGCGAAAATGTTGGTTTTTACTTTGTTGTTAATCATGGAATATCGGACAAACTTTTAGATGATATTTGTGTTCAGTCTAAGCGCTTCCATGACCAGCCCTTCGAAACCAAAGCTAAACTTAGTATAAACCAAAATCAGCGAGGATATATTGTCCCTGGGGCAACTCAAGTTAGGCATTCTACCTATAATAATAATACAAAGTTTGATACCAACGCTACAATGGTATTTGCAACTGAATATGGGCCCGAAAATCCCCACAGAAAGGCTGGTAAACGTTTTTATGATGAAAACCAATGGCCGGATAATCTCCCAGGTTTTCGGGAGGTAGTGAATGACTATATGAATAGTTTAACCAATCTAGGTAAGGCAATGCTTCCTCTGTGGGCGTTAGCTCTTGATCTTGAGAGAGATCACTTTTTACAATACTTCGAAAATAACTACACCTATTTCCGGATGGCACACTACCCACCAGTGCCAGAGCTCGATAAAAATGAATATGGACTTGGGCCTCATGCTGATACTGGATTTATGACTTTCTTACCACAAGCAGAAGTAGACGGTTTGGAAATATTGGATGTTGATGGAAACTGGTTCAGACCACCAAAAATGGATAATGCTATCTTAGTAAATACTGGACAGTTCCTAGAACGCTGGAGCAACAAAAGGTTTAGGGCTACACCGCATAGAGTTATTCCGCCAAAAGATGTGGACCGATACTCTTTTGCTTTATTTGTAAATACGGCTTTTGAGCCAAAATGTGAATGCTTGCCAACTTGTACAAACTCGGACAATCCACCTAAGTACAAAGCTGAAAGCTACTACGAGTTTTACACTTGGTACATGAATAATACCTACCCGCACTATGAAGAATTTCACGGAGAAAATGCTAAATAATACTATCAACTATTTCCTAAGTTCCCCTCCCACTTTCTCTCTAATGCTATCAACAATTTTCTGTGAGATATCATCAATTTCTTTGTCAGAAAATGTAGCTTCGAGTGGCTGAAGCTGAACCCTGATTCCAATTGACTTCTTATTTTTCCCAATAGTCCCATCAACAAATAAATCGAAAACCAAAACTTCTTTGATTAATTTTTTATCTACAGCCCTGATTGCGCTAACTATTTGATCCGAGTCCCTATCAATATCTACGGTAAATGCAAAATCTCTCTCAACTGCCTGATAGGGTGACAGTTCCAAAAATTCCTTGGTGAATCCCTTACCCGTTTTAGGCAATGGAATGTTATCTAGAAATAATTCAAACGCGACAGCCCTGGATCTAAAACCCATATTACTCAGTATGCTTGGATGTATCTCTCCAAAAAAGCCTACTATATTTTTTGGACCCATTTTTATGGACCCAGATCGACCTGGGTGATAATAACTTGGTGTATCACGGCTAATACTAAGATTATTTATATTAATTTCAATCGCCGTTAAAGTCTCAAGTAAATCCGCCTTTACATCAAAAATATCTATGTTACGGGACTCTTCTAACCATGAGTGTTCATTGATTTTTCCTATTCTAACTCCAGATGCAACAATTGATTGATCACTGGGCGCTGTTCCTTGGAACTGGGGGCCCACCTCAAACAAAGCACCATTACCCTGGCCTCGATCACTATTGCGCCCTAGAGCTGACAATAAATTGGCTACAACATTTGGTCTCATAATACTTAGATCACTACTAATAGGATTTACTAACTTAAGATCTGTTTTGCCCCCACCGAACATACTAGCTAGCTCTTCTGATAAGAAAGAAAACGTTACTGCCTCCGTTAGACCTCTCAACGCTAAAAACCTCCTTACGAAGGAACGTCTTTCCTGTGAAGTGTTAACAGCGGGTGTGGGCAAAATATTTCCAAAATCAAGTTGATTAGTTGGTATTTTATCGAAACCGTAAATACGTAAAACTTCTTCGACCAAATCCGCTTCTCCTTCTATATCGTGTCGCCAAGAGGGAGTTATGCAATTCCACCCATCCCTGCTCTTAGTAGGTTCAAAACCTAACTTCAATAAAATAGATTCGATTTTTTCTGAGGGAATATCAACTCCTCCCAGTTTTTTAACACGATCCTCCCGCAAAAAGTTTTTTTTACCTATTGATGGGGGGTTGCCAGCCACTATTAGATCACTAGCCTGGCCTCCACAGAGATCAAGTATCATCTGACTGGCCAGCTCCGCACCAGGTCTCTGAAATAAGGGGTCTATACCTCTTTCAAATCTAAATCTCGCATCAGACTGTAAATTTAATTTCCTACCAGTAATCGCTGTTCTTATAGGATCAAAGTATGCAGCCTCCAAAAATACGTTCTTGGTATCACTCGTACAACCAGATAGTTCTCCACCCATAACACCGGCCAAAGCTTCTGGACGTTTTTCATCGGCAATCACTGTCATCTCATCGTCTAAATCGTAGTTCTTGCCATCAAGAGCTAACAGGTTTTCTCCCTTTTTTGAGAGTCTAACAACAATATTTCCCGATACTTTATCTGCGTCAAAAACATGCAGGGGCCGACCAAAGGTAAAAGTAAAGTAATTTGTTATATCAACAAGAACCGAGATGGGACGAAGGCCCACAGACAACAAGCGTCTTTTAAGCCAATCTGGACTCTCACCATTATTCACATTGCGAAAATACCTCCCTACAAAATAGGGGCATGCCGACTTATCCTCCTCATCAAAATCAATGTTGACCGCTATGGGACTACCTGTACTAGGTTTTACTGGTTTTACATCCAATGGCTTTAACGTTCCAATACCAGCAGCCGCTAAATCTCTTGCAACCCCTCTGATTCCCAAACAATCGCCCCGATTCGGGGTTATCGCTATTTCATAAACAATATCACTTAATCCTAATGCATTTGCGGCAGAGGACCCAAGAGCAAAGTTACCCGACAACTCAACAATACCCTCATGTTCGTCAGAAATTCCAAGTTCTTTCTCACTAAGCAACATGCCATTAGATACCACACCCCTTATTTCTGACTTTTTTAGTTTAAGGTCCAGACCTGGTATAAACTGGCCCTCTCTAGCAAGCACCCCCTTAATGCCCTCTCTGGCATTGGGAGCACCACATACAACCTCATAATTTTCTTCACCGTTGTTTACGAGACAAATTTTTAACCTGTCAGCATTTGGATGTTTACTAACCTTGTCTACGCTAACCACAATAAATTCTTTTATAAAATCCCCGGGATTAGTAACGTTTTCTATTTCTAGGCCTATTTTTGTGAGTGTATTAGCTATTTCTTCCGAAGTTGAATCGGTTTCCAGATGATCCATTAGCCAGCTGTGTGTAAACTTCATCTTGCGGCCTTCCCTACCATTGTAGGTACATCTAGACACCTGAAACCATAGTGACGCATCCACCTTATATCAGAATCATAAAAAGTTCTAAGATCAGGAATACCGTATTTCAACATTGAAATGCGCTCAATTCCCATTCCAAAGGCAAAACCCTGATATTTTTTAGAATCAATACCGCAATTTTCCAAAACCCTGGGATTCACCATACCCGAACCAAGAATCTCCATCCATTTATCACCGTGGCCAATTTTTAGCGTGCCTTCTGTAATGGAACAGCCAATATCAACCTCCGCTGACGGCTCAGTAAACGGAAAATAACTTGGTCTAAATCTGACTGGTAAGTCTTCTATGGAAAAAAATGCCCTACAAAATTCGATTAAACAGCCCTTCAAATGGCTCATATTTGTCGATTCATCAACAACCAAACCCTCCACCTGATGAAACATAGGCGAGTGCGTGGAATCATGGTCACACCTATACGTTCTGCCTGGAACAATAATCCTTATGGGAGGCGAACTAGATTCCATAGTACGCACCTGAACTGGACTTGTATGAGTTCTTAGAACCATCCGTTCGCCCTTTGATTTTGCCTCCAAGTAGAAGGTATCATGTTCTTGACGAGCAGGGTGGTCAGGTGGAATGTTTAATGCCGTAAAATTGTACCAATCTTCTTCTATGTCTGGACCTTCGGCAACAGAAAACCCCATTTCTCCAAAAATTGACACAACTTCGTCAATGGTTTGGCTAATTGGATGGATTTTTCCTATAGTTTGAGCACGCGGGGGTAGAGTGACATCTATCCGTTCTAATTCTAGCTTCTCATTAATTTTTGACTCTAGCAGTGATTGTTTTTTCTTCTCTATGGCGCCAGAAACACTCTGTTTTAGTATATTAAGTTCTTTTCCAGCTATTTTTCGCTCTATTTCTCTCATATTACCAAGACTTTTCATCATGTTGGTAATACGGCCACTTTTACCTAATTCAAATACCCGCAATTCTTCTAAACCATCTGGTGATGTTGTTTCACTGATGGCCAAAATAATAGAGTTTTTTAGGGCTTCAATATCTTCCATAACACTATCATGATTATCAATGCTGGGAATTCAAACAATTAGTAGCGGTTTAACCCTTTAAAACTAACCAAGCGCTGTAATAGCCTTTTCGGCCAAAGTCTTAAATGCTTCTGGTTCTCTTATTGCCAGGTCGGATAAAACCTTTCTATCTATCTCGATACCCGCCTTGTTTAAACCATTTATAAATTGGGAATAATTGAGGCCATGAGCTCTGGCACCAGCGTTAATACGCTGTATCCACAGTGATCTAAAGTTTCTCTTCCGAACTCTTCGATCCCGATAGGCATACTGCATAGCCTTTTCCGACCGTTGTTTGGCAAGCCTAAAATTATTGTTACTACGTCCCCGAAAGCCCTTTGCGCGAGTTAAAATTTTTTTTCGCCGGGCTCTACTAGCAACTTTACCTTGTGATCGCGCCATTTTTTTTAGCTCCGACTATAGGGCATATAACTTTTTATAAGCCTAGAATCTGAATCCCCAAAGATCCTGGTACCTCTAGTCTTACGCTTCATTTTCTGAGGTCGCTTTCTAAGATTATGTCTCTTAAAGGCGTAACAGCCCCTAATTTTGCCAGTAGCTGTTGTCTTAAAACGCTTTTTCGCGCTTGATTTAGTCTTAAGTTTGGGCATTTGTTCCTCATTATTGTTTTGCTAATCTAAAACGCAACAGGCTGCCCAATAATATATTTCTGCCTAATTGCGCCCTTATGCCAGTTTATAGAGTCATAATAAATAAAAAACAAGTTATTAGTAGTATCAAATACAACTTATTTATTTTAGAGCGGTAGACTTTATCTGGGAGCAAACACCATCGTCATCTGCCTACCCTCCAATTTTGGAAATTGCTCTACTTTAGCTACGCTATCCAGGTCTTCTTGAACCCTATCAAGTATTTTGGAACCTAGTTCATGATGTGCCATTTCCCTTCCTCTAAAACGCAGAGTTAGCTTTACTTTATCACCTTCTTCAAGAAACCTGTTAATGGCCCTCATTTTGACTTGATAATCATGTTCTTCAATGCCAGGCCTAATTTTTATCTCTTTTACAACTATGACAGTTTGTTTTTTTCGGGCCTCACTTTTCTTTTTTTGAATCTCATATTTATATTTTCCAAAATCCATAATTTTTGCCACTGGGGGATCTGCGTTAGGTGACACTACTACCAAATCTAGGCCCAGTTCATAAGCTTCCTTAATAGCTTCTTTAGTTTGCTTCACTCCAACATTCTCTCCCTCAGAGTCGATGAGCCTGACTTGTGGAGATAGTATATCTTCGTTAATAGGGGGTCCGCCCTTGGACGGTTTAGCTTCGGGGGTAAGTTGTGTTATCTATCTTCTCCTTCTTAAATTCCCACTCTCTTGGGAACCTCTAGGCTTCTGATAGTAACCACTTATGTTCACAAAAAGAGTAAAAGGTATTTCTCCAAACTTTGTTTTACCAAGCAACAGGTACTCTTGCTTGTTCCTCCAGTTTATCAATTGCGTCAGTGAGCGCAACTGTTTCTTGCCTAGAATCCCCCAATCTCCTAATTGAGACACTTGATTCTTTTTCTTCCTTATCTCCAACAACTACAATAACTGGTATTTTTTGCGTAGAGTGCTCCCTGATCTTATAATTAATTTTTTCATTTCGAAAATCAGAGATTGTCCTTATCCCCCTCGAGTTAAATTCTTCGAGTACTTTTTCTCCGTAGTTTATGTTTGCATCGGTTATAGATACTACTGCAACTTGCACAGGACTCAACCAGATAGGCAGACGGCCCGCATAATTTTCTATTAAAATACCAATAAATCTCTCAAATGATCCAAGAATCGCCCTATGCAACATCACGGGCCGGTGCTTTACGCCATCAGCACCTACGTAGTTGGCATCTAGCCTTTCAGGCAAGACGAAGTCAACTTGAAGTGTCCCACATTGCCAATCCCTGCCAATAGCGTCACGCAATACAAACTCAAGCTTAGGGCCGTAAAATGCTCCCTCACCAGGGTTTAATTCATAACTGTAGCCTGCTACTTCTACAGCCTCGATTAACGCTTTCTCTGCTTGATCCCAGACTTTATTTTCACCCGCTCTATTTTCAGGTCGATCAGAAAACTTTATCTGTATATTTTCAAAACCAAAGGCCTTGTATATTTCCATCAACAGAGAACAAAATTTTTCCGTTTCAGAAACGATTTGGTCTTCTGTACAAAATATATGTGCATCATCCTGCGTAAAAGCCCTTACCCGCATTAATCCATGTAGCGCTCCCGATGGCTCGTTTCTATGACAAGAGCCAAATTCTGCCATGCGGATAGGGAGTTCTTTATAGCTCTTAATTCCTTGTCGAAATATCTGAACATGACAAGGACAATTCATTGGTTTAATTGCAAGGACTTTATCTTCCACCTCCGAAATAAACATTTGCTCCCGAAATTTATCCCAGTGACCCGAGTCCTTCCAAAGAGAACTATCAACTAGCTGCGGTGTGTTAACCTCCTGATAGCCCGCTAATTCCAATTTAACTCTAATGTAATCCATTATAATTCTGTATAGGGTCCAGCCTTTTGGGTGCCAAAAAACTGAACCCACTGCATGTTCTTGAAGATGAAACAAATCCATTTCGCGACCCAAACGCCTATGGTCTCGCTTTTCTGCTTCCTCCAACATCGTCAAATAGTTAGCTAGTTGTTTTTTGTTGGCCCAAGCTGTTCCATACATTCTCTGAAGCATTTCTTTTGTTGAATCGCCTCGCCAATAGGCTCCAGCTATCTTTGTAAGTTTGAATGCGAGAGGCAGCTTACCAGTTGATGGCAAATGAGGGCCTCGACAAAGATCTATCCAATCGCCCTGTTTGTATATTATTATTTCCTCATTTTGGGGTAAGTCTTGAATTAGCTCCGCCTTATAACTCTCCCCTTTTGACTTAAAATACTCTATTGCTTTATTTCTATCCCAGATTTCTCTCTCTATGGGCAAGTCACGATCCACGATTTCTTCCATTCTCTTTTCAATATTAGAAAAATCATCAGACGAGAAAGGGGCCTCTCTAGCAAAATCATAGTAAAAACCATTTTCTATTGCTGGGCCTATTGTAACTTGAGTGTCTGGAAATAACTCCTGGACTGATTGAGCCAATACATGTGCGGCATCGTGGCGAATTAATTCTAGAGCGTCGCCATCACTAGCTGTTACAACAGAAAACTCTGAGTCCGCATTTATTTGTGATTTCAGATCTGCAACTTCGCCATTTACCCTTATGGCTAAAGCAGCTTTGGCTAAACCAGGGCCAATTTCTTCAGCCACCTCCATACCTGTCACAGGCTTGGGAAACTTTTTTACGCTTCCATCTGGCAATCTAAGATTGACCATCTGTGTTTCTGTCAAATCGGATTTCATTTTACACCAAAAAATTTTTCATAAGTTATATTATTATTCTAAACAATCTACTTTTAAATTAAGATACAAGAGATTTTCATCATGTGTGATTCACCTGTGATACTATATTCATAACAACATCTACGTCCAAGTCTTGAAGGTTTTCTCTTTGTAAGATTGTTACATTTTGACCCCTTTGACCGCATAGCTTCGGATCAGAGGCGTTAGAAAACAGAACTACTGCTGGGGTATTCTGTGCTCCAAACAAGTGCATTGGTCCAGTATCATTACCTATCGTAATAAGGGCGTTGGCACCCAAAGCACACAAATCATAAATTGAGGTTATTCCAGCCATATTTATCCCAGAATCAATCTTCTCCAATATAAATTCACCTAGACCCCTCTCCAACTCTGTCCCTATTACTACGGGGATAATCCCTTTGTTATTAAGCTTTTCTGCCAAACTTCTATAATGTTCCTTTGACCAACGCTTCCCCGGCCTATGCTTTGCTCCGCCAGGTACCAAAATAGCATAGGACCCACTAATTTTAAATTTTGAGATATCCTTATTTACCCATGAAAAGTCAGGGGGGGACGGCAACATGACGCCTGCCTCTAACAATTGATCTTCTAAACGATCAACCGTATGCAAGCTATTTCTTTCCGGATTAGAATGGAAATGACTGCAACCAGGGGAAATACCCGACCATTCTGGAGCCTGAGCTGGCCAAAAACTCTTATAATATAGACTACTTCTATAGGATGTCTGAAGGTCGTAAATACGGGTTAAATTTGCTTTCTTTAACCTATTTCTCAATCTAAAAATTCCACCTATATTATATAGCTTAGGTTTTTCATCGACCCAAACTTCATCAAACCAGGGTGTGCAGGCGGCAAACTCAGCTAAATAAGATGATGTCATTAGCACTAACTCTGAATCATAGTGGTATTTTCTTATAGCTGAAAATGCGCCCATAGCTTGGACAAAATCACCAAACGCCCCTAATTTTATAACTAATATTTTATAGCTCACATCTTACTCTTACATAGATGAACGGGTTTTAATTAGAAACCATTGACTTATATAATTTGATTGTCTTTTCGCACATTTCCTCCTTGGAAAAGTTATTGTTTACATTCTGTATAGCCAGAGTGGATATTTTTTCCCTCTCCTCCCTAGTACAGGATAATAACGTTTTCAGCATTTCTGCCATAGCCTTTGCATCATTGGGCTTTATTAACCATCCAGTCGATCCATTTACAATAGTTTCCTGTGTTCCTCCATGGTCTGTAGCAACAACCAAACGGCCAAGAGCCTGGGCTTCAACCACTACCCGCCCAAAGGCCTCTGGCTCTATTGAGGCTGAAACCACAATATCTGCCAACATATAAGCAGCTGGCATATCGTCACAGTGGTCAATCAAATGTATAACATCTGATAGGTTCGTTTGCTCAATCAATTTCTCCAAACTTGCCTTATATCTATGTCTACCTTGCTCGGAGCCAACAATTAAACATTTCAAATTATTTAAACCTGTTTTTTTGATTGCGTGAATAAATACTTCTTGCCCTTTCCACCGCGTTAACCTTCCAGGTAGCATAATTACAGGGACACCATCTGGTAGTCGCCACTTCCTAGCCAACGCTTCAACCCTATTTTCAGATATATTAGTTAACGAAAAACGACCTATATCCACACCCCTATGGATTACTCTTAAAATATTTTTGGGCACACCATGGTTCCTTCTGATATGCCCCGCAATAAATTCTGATATAGCTATTACTGTATCACCCCGTGCCATTACCGAATTATAGTAAGACTTTAGACTATTATTCTCGTTATAAGTACCATGAAAAGTAGTGACAAACTTCCTATTTGTGTGTCTTGCTGCCAAAAAAGCACTCCAAGCTGGGGCACGTGATCTAGCGTGAATTATATCAACACCCTTTTCTAATACTAAACTTGAAATTGCCCTTGAGTTAATAAACATCCGAATTGGGTTTTTTGAATTCACTGGTAACGTTATGTGTTCCCCTCCCACCCTTTCTATCTCGGAAACCATCCTTCCGCCAGACGATACAACTATTGCCCTCCCACCACTGTTGACAATTGCCTCTGTAATGTCGACTGTTCCGCGCTCTACTCCCCCTGTCTCAAGAGAGGGTAAAATCTGCAAGATTGTTGCTGTAGTAGAGGCCAAAAGTTTATCTCGTTTCATGTTACTATTAGAAAGTGTTGTATAATCATTTTTTTCCATAGGAGTTTTCGATGCTAACAAAACAGGTTGCTATTAGTACCAAAGGCAAAATAGCATATACAAGTGATACAAATAATAAAAAAGAATATATTCACTACAAACATTTTTCAGGAAAATCCCCCGGTATAATTTTCCTCAGCGGTTATATGTCTGATATGGAAGGTAACAAGGCCCTAGCACTGGAAGAATTGTGCAAAGAATTAGGTCATAGTTATATCCGTTTTGATTATAGGGGACATGGAATATCAGATGGGACACTAGTCGATGGCTCCATAAGCAATTGGACAAAGGATGCACTAATTATTTTAGACAATATTGCGAAAGGCCAGCAAATACTTGTCGGGTCAAGTATGGGTGGGTGGATAATGATGCTTGTTTCCCTAAAACGGAAAGAGAGAATATCTGGGCTAATAGGAATCGCGAGTGCCCCAGACTTTACGGAAGACTTATTGCCTCTACAACTCGGCAAAGATAAAATTGAGGAAATATATTCTCAGGGCGAGTGTAAAATAGTTAGAGACGATGGGTCCGAAAATATTATAACAAAAATGCTTTTGGAAGATGGTAAAACAAATCTTGTTCTAAGAGATAAGATCACTATAGATTGTCCCGTTGAATTATTACATGGTATTAATGATGAAGTCGTCCCTTGGGAAACCTCACTGGGAATTTTAGATAAAATTAGCTCTAATAATGTAAATATTACGCTAATTAAAAATGGAGACCATAGACTCAGTAGTCCAAGTGATATCCAACAATTAAAACAAACAGTAAAAAAAATGTTTAAAACAAGCGCTTCTTAAATATTGCCAACAAGCCCTCTTCATAAGTAGGATATTGTAATAATATACCCAGATCGGCTTTGATTTTTTTGTTAGAAACAATTTTATTGTCTCTCCAAAAACTCTCCTGAAACGGACTCATATTTTTTTTCGCCACCTCTAGTTTTACTGGTCTGGGCAACGCAATCTGTAATAAATCCGCCGCATATTTTAAGACATCAGATTGTATTGCTGCTTTATCATCGCAAACATTATATACTTGACCAGCCGCTGGTTTTACCATAGATGCAAATAGCACCTTTACAATATCATCAACATGGATTCGAGAGAACTTTATATTAGGCTCATCTATAGTTTGGGTGTTGCCCGTTGTTATGCGTTGGAACACATTCCTGTGTGGACCATAAATACCTGCCAACCTAAAAATGTGGATGGGAAATTGGCAAGCACTACAAAGATTTAGCCAGCTTTTTTCTGCAAGCAGTCGATATTTTGCCCTGTTGTTTGAGGGCTTTGCAGGAGATGTTTCGCTAACCAATAGACCTTTGGCATCTCCATAAACACTTGTAGCAGATAGATATCCTATCCAACGGAGCTTTTTTGACGTTAAAAAAAATTTATTTTGATTCCGGATCAAAACAGGGTCACCATCGGCTGTTGGTGGTATAGAAATAAGTATATGAGTTACAGAATCAAAGTCCTCACCATTTAACTTTTCAAAGGGTTTAAGTAAGACCCCTTCCACTGTCTGACTTACATCACCAGAACGGGTACTAGCAGAAACTCTCCAATTTTTAGAGATTAAATACCTTGCCAAGAACTGAGCAGTATAACCATACCCAAGACAAAAAAGATGGCCCGTTTCTAATTTACTTGTTATCAAGTAGAGATCTCCTTATTTTTTGACTTTCTAATGCGAGCTTTTCAGAAATCTAAATTTTTATAATTATCTGATGGAGCAATACCAGGCACCTTTTCAAGTAAAATATCCTTAAAACTTGGCCGAGACTTAACTCGCGCATACCAATTTGCTGCCCCCTCATATTTTCTCCACTGAATATCTCCCATAAAATCTAAGATGGAAATATGAGCCGCGGCCGTAATATCAGCTAAAGTAAGACTACTTCCCGCCAACCAGTGCCGTCTATCCGTCAAATAGCATATATATTTCAGGTGAAAATGCATATTTTTTTGTGCGACCCTAATAATACGGGAGTCTGGCTCACCAACACCTTTTAGCTGCTTAAGTATTTTTTCAATTAGTAATAATTCTCCGACCTCTTTGTAAAATTTTTTATCAAACCACCCGGTTAGCCTCCGAACTTCAGCTTTTTCATACAAATCAACTGGGATCAATCTAGGTTCGGGGTATTTGGCTTCTAAATATTCACAAATCGCATCTGAATCTGACAGAACAGTGTTATCCTCTTCTACCAGAACTGGCACCTCGGCTGCCGGATTAAGTTCTAGAAACTTTTCTCTTTTCTCCCAAACTGACTCTATAGTCAATAAAACCTCAAGGCCTTTCTCAGCCATTGTTACCCTAACCTTTCGAGAAAAAGGATCAAGCCACAGGTGATAGAGCGTTCTCATTTTAATTTGCTATAGACAAACTGACATTTGAAAAATACTGTAACCCGAATTTCTTGTGCACAGTAAACTAGTTTAGCAGTTTATATAGATTAATTAACAAATAATTTGGTCATTTCGCAAAAACTCAACAATGCCCCTCCTCCAAATATTTATATTAGCCACAATCCAAGGGATCACTGAATTTATTCCTATCTCTTCATCTGGCCATCTAATTTTATTACCAGAATTTTTTGATTGGAATGACCAAGGCCTACTTGTTGACGTTGCTGTTCATATCGGAACACTTTTTGCTGTGATTATTTACTTTTGGAGAGATATTTTTAAAATTACGAGTTCTGTCTATCATAAAACTTTCCTCCGCAGAAAAAGCACAAAAACTGATAAAAATTTCAAACTCCTTTTAAATTTAGGTATTGCAACACTCCCAATTATACCTGCCGGTTATATCATCAACTATTATTCTGGCGATATTCTTCGGTCAATGGAGGTAATAGGATGGGCAACCATTGTTTTTGCTATATTTCTGCTATTAGCAGATAAAGTATGCATGACGGTTAGAAAATTGGATCATATTTCCTATTCCGGAGCACTATTAATTGGTCTATTCCAGATAATGGCGCTTATTCCTGGTACTAGCAGAGCCGGCATAACAATAACCGCGGCACGTCTCTTGGGCGTTGAAAAACAAGATGCTGCTAAATTTTCAATGCTACTATCAATTCCAGTAATAGCAGCTGCAGGAGCACTAAAACTTGTCGATGCCTATACTATTAGAGACACTGGGATTATAATGGATTTGGTTGAGATTGCTTCTCTTACCTTTATTATTGCCTTGGCTACAATTTTTATATTTTTACGATGGCTAAAAAATTCTGGTTTCACTCCGTTTGTAGTATACCGATTAATTTTGGGAGGCGTAATTATACTATTTGTGTATCAACCTTATATTTAAATCTAATATCCTAATTCTCTAGCAATTATGCCAGAGCCAAAACAGCCTGTTTATGCAATTCTTCAGTACCGGCAGCTAAAACCTCGCCGCTTGATTCGAGAGTAAGCTTCTTACCCGACCAATCGGTAATAATGCCACCTGACCCCTCAATTATTGGAATGTGTGCAGCAAAATCCCAGGGCTTTAATTGTGCTTCACAAACTATATCGATCTGGCCACAAGATAGCATTGCATAACCAATACAATCACTGCCAAAAATTGAATGCTTTACGATACTTGATAACTTTTTATAGCTATTTTCTTTTGAACCCCGAAACATATTTGGTGTGGTTGAACACATCCAAGCCTCGCCTAGCTCTGAACATTCTCTAGTCTCTGTCAAATCGCCATTGAATAGAGTACCTCGGCCAGCAACACCAACCCAGCACTGGTTTAATACTGGTTGGTTAATAATACCTAGGGCAAAACGACCCCCAATAACTAGGGCAATAAGTGTACCAAAATTATAAAAGCCACTTGCAAAATTTTTTGTTCCATCGATTGGATCTAACACCCATAAGCATTCCGAACCTATTTGCCATGACTTGTTTTCTTCCCCAAGGATACCATGATTTGGATACTCCACCATTATCATATCCCGCATTACAGTCTCCGCATCCTTATCCGCACTTGTTACTGGAGACCCATCATCTTTATATTGGACCACTCGGTTTTTATTGAATGTCTCTCGGATTATTTTTCCTGAGGCTTCTGCCAACCTCTCTCCAAAAATAACGTAGTCTTCTTCTAACTCCATATTTTTTAATTTTTTGGAAGATCAACTGGCGTATTAGAAAAAGAACGTAAATAGAATATTATAGCCGCTCTATCCTTAGGTTTTTTCAAACCTGAGAATGACATCTTAGTTCCTGGCATAAATTTCTTTGGTTTTTTGAGAAACTGGTCCATATCATCAAAGCCCCAAACACCACCCATAGCCTTTATAGCTCCAGAATAAGAATAACCTGCAACCACCCCCCTTTTACTTCCCATAATATCGTAGAGATTAGGACCCACCTTATTTTTTCCTCCTTGTTTAAAGGAGTGGCATGCAACACACTTCTTGGCTACTTTTTTCCCTTTGTCAATGCTAGCAGAAGCTAACAAAATACCAAGCGGCACAACGGGCTCAGCTGCCTTTGAGGCACTAGATTCTGCCACTGATGGAAGACCTGCAGCCACTTCAGACACAATCGGCTCCACTGGAGGTATTAACTGATCACCCACGAAATCTGCTACCAATAACAACCACGCTACAACAACCAAACCACCTAGGTATTTATTTGTATTCATACTCCACATTGATCGACCTCTCTCAGCAAAAAACTTCTCTGCAAAAAAATTATCATATAGTGCGAGAAACAACACGTTAAATTGACTATTAATGTGTTTTTCTTTTATCTACTTAGTTCTAACTCTCCAAAATATCCTCGCTATTGCACCAGTACTTATAATAAAATGCACAGATAGGTAATGGTCTATAGCGATTTTCCAATTGTTGCAATAATCTGGCTCTTAATTTAGTAACTTATTTGTTTTTTAATATTATTAATCTATACAAACATACTATGAATAAGAATATTAACATCATAGCATTTCAAGGTGAGATTGGTGCTAATTCAGATTTAGCATGTCGCAGTGTTCGCCCTGAAATGAAGACACTACCTTGCGAAACCTTTGAAGAAACCTTCGATTCGGTAAGAACTGGAAAGGCTGAACTCGCCCTGATACCTATCGATAATTCTGTCGCTGGAAGAGTAGCAGACATACATCAACTATTACCAGAGTCTGGCCTTTTCATTGTGGGTGAACACTTTCAACGGGTAGAGCACCATCTTTTGGCTACACCTGGATCACAGCTTTCTGACCTAACCCACGTTCATTCACATATACATGCACTTAATCAATGCAAAGCTTTTTTAAATGCAAATAAGATTAAAGCTGTGGTGCATGTAGACACAGCGGCCGCTGCAAAAGATATTGCTATGCGTGGAAAAAAAGAACATGGCGCAATAGCGTCCAGACTTGCAGGTAAAATTTATGGGCTAAATTCATTGGAGGCAAACATCGAAGATGCAAGTCATAATACAACGCGGTTTATCCTGATGTCATCTATACCACTTAAAACAGTTTCCGATGAAGACAAAATGATCACAAGTTTATTTTTTAGAGTAAGAAATGTGCCTGCAGCACTCTATAAATCGCTGGGTGGCTTTGCTACTAACGGAGTAAACATAACTAAACTTGAGAGTTATATAGTTGGGGGTGAATGGTTCGCAGCACAGTTTTATGCAGATGTAGAAGGACACCCGGATCAACGTGGGTTAAGTTTAGCGATGGAAGAACTTCAATTTTTTTCAAGTGAGGTTAAAGTCTTAGGTACTTACCCTGCCCACCCTTTCCGCATGACCCTTAAATAAAATTATGGCGCGCCCGACAGGATTCGAACCTGTGACCCCCAGATTCATACCACTTCAGCTTTCACTGCCACCGCATGGTGTTCGTGGTCTGGACTTTCCCTTCACCTTAGCCACATAAACCTTAGGTGCTGCCCGTCAAGTCTCTACACCTTCCCCACTGGGGCTTGGCACGGGATTGCCATTTCAGGTTTCCCCGTTTTTGAGCAGTTCTACTCGTGACGTTTCCACCACGGCACCCAATTAAACTAGGAATCTGGTGCTCTATCCTACTGAGCTACGGGCGCTTCCAAAATGACCTACTAGTAAACTTAAAATAAAGCAACCCAATGATTCAACTATTTTAACTTTAGTGGATGATTATAATAAACTATCAGAGACTCCGCACCTGGGTTTTTTGACCCCAGTC
The DNA here is from genome assembly GCA_002937995.1 of Alphaproteobacteria bacterium MarineAlpha3_Bin7. GTDB lineage: Bacteria > Pseudomonadota > Alphaproteobacteria > Rhodospirillales > UBA2165. The sequence continues at coordinate 17,348 of PTLG01000026.1, forward strand.
CAGCATTTGAATAATGTGAAACCGCAACGCCAAGGCGAGCCCTATCATCCAATCTATATGAAAACTCTAATTGAGACCTAAATTGCAACTTATGCCCCAAATCGAGCTTACTATTACCACCGGAATAAATGTGAGGACCAAAACTTGGGGTAAGAACATAACGCCGACCAAAAAACATATCGACCAATAGGCCACCTCCAAAAAAGGTATGGTCATTAGGACTATAACCAACAGCTCCGAAAGGTTTAAAGATAGTATCCATGAACTTTTGTCCAGATCTATATTCTATACGCAACTCAAGCCCGTCATCTTTTTTTCTATTGAAATCAAAAGAACCAGCCCCAACAGCCACAAAGCTTGGGTCGCCCTTTTTTTCTTGGGATAAAGCTGGATTAAAGGAAAAAATTATAAAAGCGACCAATATACTGCCAACTAAAATTGGCGCACAGCACACACAAAGAATACGATCACAAAAACCCATACTAAGATTCTTAAGCATGAATTGATTAATTTGCAAGTCTTGTGTTTTCATTTGGACACCCACGGTTCATGTATCTTAGTCTAAGTATTAAAACTCTAACAGGTCATAATACCAAATAAGGGCTTATCACTGTATAACTATTCTAAAAATTCTACTAGAAGATTTTTGTCAGCATTTTTTAAAAGCATTTGTTGCCTTAATTAGCTCTGACCTAATTGGTGGCTCCATCGCAGAATGGCCAGCATCAGGTACTAACTTTAAATCCAATTTGGGCCATTCTGAGCAAAGCTGAAAGGCTGTGACTGGCGGACAGACCATATCATACCTTCCTTGAACTACTATTCCTGAGAGGTGGCTCACCCTATCAATCTGCCCCAAAAAATAATCATCAGAGACAAACATATTATTTATAAAATAATGGGCCTCAATTCTCGCTAAAGAGAGGGGCCCTGATGCATTACTGGAAGATCCGCCGACCTTTCCCATTAACGTAGAACACGAACTCTCATAATTAACCCAAGACGCAGCGGCTTCCAAATGTATGTCTGGATTTGGGTCCATCAAGCGCTCATAATATGACTGGAGCAGATTAGCTCTTTCATTTTCTGGCAAAAAATTAACAAACCTTTCCCAATGATCTGGAAAAACCGTCTTCATCCCGTTGAGAAACCAATCCAACTCAATTTTTCTGCAAAGAAACACTCCTCTTAAAATAAAACCAAGAACCTTATCAGGATATTTTATCCCGTAAGCTAGCGCTAAAGCGCTTCCCCAAGAGCCACCAAATAAAAACCACTTATCAATGTTTAGTGATTTTCGTAAAACCTCTATGTCATCTGTTAAGTGCTGGGTACTATTATTTTTTACCTCAGCAAAAGGTTTTGACCTGCCGCTACCCCTTTGATCAAAAATTACAATTTTATAAAACTCTGGATCAAAATACCGTCTGTGTAATCCTGAAGAACCTGCTCCTGGGCCACCGTGCAAAAAAACAATAGGCACACCATCTCGATTGCCAGATATTTCCCAGTACATTTGATGGGACGAATCCAGACCTATAAAACCGTGCTCATATGGCTCAATCACAGGGTAGAGGGATATGTCAGTTGATGGGTTGCTCATTTCAAAAAGAAAATTTTATTTGATTACTGTAAAACAGTATTCTGCTAAAAATATTATTTAGCAACCTAAAGTTGAGTAATAATAAATCTAATGCTTAAACTTGTGTTTCTTAATTCATGGTACAGATAGAATGATTCTAGCAAAGCTAAAATCGATCAACCCCTCGAAATTATTTTTAATTAGTTTTCATCTTCTATTTGTACTGTTTTGGGTTCAGGGTTGCACGAACAACCCCGCTACTGGAAAAAAATCGATTTCTCTCAATACTATGGCTGAGGAAGAGAAAATAGGTAGGTCCGAACACCCAAAAATATTGAGAACCTTTGGTGGGGAATATAATAATCTAAGGTTAAAAAACTATATTAGAACCATTGGAAATAAACTGGCCAATGTATCAGAACTTCCAAATATAAATTGGAAATTTACAATCCTAAATTCAAAGGAAGTAAATGCCTTTGCCGTTCCTGGGGGCTATATCTATGTTACTCGAGGTCTAATCGCATTAGCAAATAATGAAGCGGAGTTGGCCGCTGTTTTAGCCCACGAAATAGGTCACATTACGGCCCTTCACCCAAGTTCGAGGCGTGCTACAGGAACACTAACTGGTATTGGAGTGCTCGCATCCAGAATAATTTTTGGCCAGGCTGGATCGGAAATTAGCGATCTTATTGGTAGGTACTCTATGGCAAGATATTCAAAAAGCCAAGAGTTTGAAGCTGATCTATTAGGAGTAAGATACCTATCCAGAGCAAACTACGAACCCAAAGCAATGGCAAGTTTTTTGAGAACAATGAATTCTTTCTCCAAATACACCAAGAAAATTGCTGGTGAAATGGGTGGCGAATCGGAAATGGCCCGTATATTTGCAAGTCATCCCAGAACTGCTGCTAGAGTTGAAAGAGCAATAAAAATAGCTTCGGAGCCTAAAGCAGTTCGTCAAACTAATCGTATTACATATCTGAAAATGATTGACGGCCTGTTGTACGGAGACACTCCAAAAGATGGAATAATACAGAACCAAACGTTCATTCACCCATCGTACCAGTTCAAAATAACGTTCCCTATGGGCTTTAAAATTATTAACAGATCCGATTCTGTAATAGCAAGACATTGGGATAACTCCCAAATTCAATTAAAATTAGAAAAAAAAGTGAAAAACAAATCAATGACTAGACACCTTAGTCAAACATGGGGTCGCCACCATAAGCTACTTAATCATGAAAGGATAATTGTAAACAATATGCCTGGGGCAACAGCCACATCAGTATCTGTTAAAAATGGTAGAGCCTTTGATATAAGATTTGTTGCAATTAATGGGACAAAAGTATTAATACAGTTAGTTTTTACTTCTCCAAGGAATTACACTGGGAAACACGCAACCTCATTTAAAGAAACAGCTTATTCTTTCTCTCAATTAAGTGGGAAGCAAGCTAATATAATTAGTGGGCAGAGAATTAGGGTTACTATTGTAAAAAAGGGGGATACATTGAGCAAACTCGCGCAAAAAATGGAAGTAAAAAAATATAAGGAAGAGTGCCTGATGGCACTTAACGGCCTAACAAAGTTTAATAAAGTTCGGACGGGTCAACTAATTAAGCTCATTAGAAGGTAAAAACCACACCAAAATCTCAGGCACTATCTAAACCAAGTATTCCTGATAATTTTTCAATAGCCTGCTCAAGGTCTATGCTATCAACGGCCGCCACTTCTGCTGCCAGTCTATCTAAGGCGACTTCATAAATCTGTCTCTCTGAAAATGATTGATCAGGCTGCCCAACATTACGGTGCAGGTCCCTAAGCACCTCTGCTATTTGTCCTGGCTCACCGGAATTAATTTTAGACTCGTATTCTTGAGCTCTCCTACTCCACATGGTTCTTTTTACCCTTGCTCTTCCTGTCAAAACCGCCAGGGCCACCTCCATCTCTTTAGCTGAGACTATTGGGCGTAACCCAGATGCTTCCAGTTTGTCAGTAGGAACTCTCA
>PTLG01000260.1 GCA_002937995.1 Alphaproteobacteria bacterium MarineAlpha3_Bin7
TGCGGTGCTATCTATAATTCGCTTATTAGCTTGGTGTGGGACAAGCCAGTCTATTTGAGAGGCTTCAAGCTGATTAGCCTCAAGAGCCTCTTTGACAACTGCCGCCAAATTATTAACGGCGTGGCGAAATACTTCCTTTCCTTCCATTACAATTATTCTTCTCTGTTCGGAACTCCCTAAATTATTGTCACAATACAGAATATCACGGAAATTGCCATCAGTATGAAGATGAGATGACAAAATACTAGATACCATACTATTACCGCTATTTTCACAACCTTTAAGTACAACAGCCCCTGCACCATCGCCAAAAAGGACGCATGTTGACCTGTCCTCCCAATCTAACAACTTAGATAGCGTATCGGCACCAATGACTAATGCCGTACTAGCCTGACCAGACTTAATCATAGAATCTGCTATCGAAAGCGCAAAAATAAATCCAGAACAAGCAGCTTGGATATCAAATGCAGCTCCTTTAGAGATACCTAACGCTCTTTGCACCCTCACCGCTGTCGCTGGAAAAGTATCATCTGGCGTAGTTGTTCCCACAATAATTATATCAATATCCTTGGAGTCTATTCCGGCATTCCGAACAGCCCTATTAGCTGCCTCGATTGCTAAATCAGAAGTAAATTCGTCTTCAGCAGCAAAATGCCTCTGTTTTATACCACTTCTAGAAGTGATCCATTCGTCAGAGGTATCAACCATTGAAGCTAATTCCTCATTTGTGATGACTTTACTCGGGAGGTAAGAGCCACAACCAATAATCTCAGAGTAGATTCCCATAAAATTTTCTCTTTTTATTCTATTATAGATTGAGACGGCTCAATCATTACACTCGCTATATCTTCCTTTATCAAATCATTTAGATCTCGCCTAACAAGATTCACCCCGACCTGTATGGCGTGTGCGAAACCCACTTCATCTGTGCCACCGTGACTCTTTACACAAATCCCATTTAAACCTAACAAAAGTGCTCCGTTATAACGCCTGGGGTCAAAATGAGAACGAACTTTTTCAATTGCCGGCCTCGCTAACAAAGCTCCAGCTTTTGATAAAATACTACTTTTTAAAGCATCTTTTAAGAAATAAGCAATCATTTGGGCGGTTCCTTCAGCAGTCTTAAGTGCAATATTACCGGTAAATCCATCAGTTACAATAACATCTACTGTACCCTTTCCAATATCGTCCCCCTCAATAAATCCATAAAACTCCAAGGGTAAATTAGAATTTTTGAGTATAGCAGCGGCATCTCTAACAGAATCATTTCCCTTGAGACCCTCAACCCCAACGTTCAATATTCCTACTGAAGGTTGCGAGAGACCTAGCTCATTTCTTGCATATACTTCTCCCATTACAGCAAACTGAACCAAGTTATTTGAGTCACACTCAACATTAGCGCCAAGATCAAGCATAACCGAGTCACCTGCCTGAGTTGGAAAACTAGAGGCTATTGCTGGTCGGCTTATGCCAGGTAGGGTTTTCAGCACAATTGTAGCCATTGCCATAAGCGCGCCTGTATTACCCGCGGAAATTACTGCATCTGCTTTATGCTCCTTAACAGCATCTATAGCTAAACGCATACTTGATTTTGTTCTATTTCGGAGCGCAAAAGTTGGCTTATCATCATTTGTTACTTCTTCATCAGTATGGATTAACTCACACAATTCCTGGGCATAGTGGCTCCTGCTTAACAGTGGACCAATCTTTTCTTTATTCCCAAAAAGTAAAAACTTGACCTTTGAGTCTGCCCGACACGTGGTCTCAATGCCCCCAATGACGACTTCCGGGGCACTATCACCTCCCATACCATCCACTGCAACGGTAATGTGATCGCTCACAATCGGTCCCTCTATCCTAGGCCCAAAATATTAGGCTAAGGATTCCATTTGGACGACCTCTCGATCATCGTAATAACCACAGGCTGAACATATATGATGGGGCAATTTTAATTCTCCACAGTTCGGGCACTCAATCGCTGCGCTGGATTTTAGGGAATCGTGAGATCTCCTATGATTGCGGCGAGATTTCGAAATCTTTTTCTTCGGAACAGCCATAACTTATTACCTAAAAGTGTAAAATAAAGATTCAAAACTAATTTAAAAGGTTTAGTACGGATACCAAACGGGTCAGATTATCCTAACATAAGCAAAAACAACTATAAATCATTTTTTTTAAGGTCCCTTAATACACTAAATGGATTATTTTTGTATTCTGTTGATGTTTCATGCAAATAAGCACTTAGTTCGTCAGATTTACTCCTAGACCTTGGGAAGGGGTCAATTTCAAGACCTAAATATTGAGATACTAGTTCACCCAAATTGAAACCCGTCTCTACATCAATATT
>PTLG01000261.1 GCA_002937995.1 Alphaproteobacteria bacterium MarineAlpha3_Bin7
GCACATCAAGGCTTATCAATTTCAAGGCTAGTTGGATATCAGTGGTTGGGAGGGGAGGCAATCTTTGGAATACCTATTTCCGTTTCAGTTAGTTTTGTATTCCTATTTGTACTCTTTGGCTCCATGCTAGACCAGGCAGGTGGGGGAAAATACTTTTTGAATTTGGCGGTAGCTCTTGTTGGGAGGTTTAGAGGAGGTCCTGCAAAAGCCGCTATTCTCGCCTCTGGGCTTACAGGTATGATCTCTGGTTCATCTATAGCGAACGTTGTAACCACCGGAACTTTTACTATACCTACAATGAAACGAACTGGGTTTACAGCTGTAAAAGCTGGTGCCATAGAGGTGGCAGCTTCGGTTAACGGCCAAATTATGCCCCCAATCATGGGTGCAGCAGCATTTATTATTGCTGAAATGTTGGGTATTACCTACTTTCAGGTGATTACTCATGCACTTATTCCTGCAGCTATTGCATATTTAGCTCTATTTTTCATTGCTCATATTGAAGCCCATAAACATGGTTTAGTCAGAATGGAGGAATCTGAAATTCCCCCTTTACTAGACACTTTTCTGTCGGGGTTACACTTTCTCATCCCTATAGCCTCTTTAGTCTATTTGCTGATAATTGAGAGATGGACTGCGGGTAGTGCAGTGTTTTATAGCGTATTAATCTTGATGTTAATTATGCTGGGCCAGGGGATACGTTCAGCGCTAATGGTTACTAATGAAACAATATTTAAAGGTTTTGTTGACGGTCTAAAGAATATCGCTAAAGGAATGATTAGGGGCGCCATAAATATGGTTTCCGTTGCGGTAGCAATCGCTTGTGCAGGTATTATTGTTGGAGCTGTAGCCTCTACAGGTCTGAGTAACGCAATGGTTGAAGTGGTAGAAGTGATATCGGGAGGAAATTTTTATGTACTGCTTGTGATGGTGATGTTGTTGTGTTTGATCTTAGGCTTAGGCCTGCCAACTACGGCAAATTATCTGGTTGTTGCTGCGCTTCTTGCTAACGTTATAGCTGAAATAGGAGGGGCTTCGGGGTACATTCTTCCGCTAATCGCTGTTCATTTATTTGTCTTTTATTTTGGTTTGATGGCAGATGTAACGCCTCCGGTAGGCTTGGCAGCCTATGCTGCTTCGGGAATTTCTAGAGCAGACCCAATTAAGACTGGAGTTCAGGCGTTTTGGTATGAAATTAGAACAGCAATCCTACCTTTTGTATTTATATTTAATCCAGAGTTACTGCTAATAGGGGTAACTAGCTTTTGGCACGGATTAACTGTTTTTTTGTTTTCATTGATAGCCATACTCTGTTTTACAGCAGCTACTCAAGGATGGCTTGTTACTAAGCTTAAACTTCATGAAATTTTGGCCTTGTTAGTAGTTACGGTTTCACTCTTCAGACCAGATATCATAACAGGAACTTTGTCGCCACAATATTTAAAGGCGGATATAACTGAAACAAATAATATTGATGCGAAAAACAGCAATGTCATTAGGTTTAAGGTAATTAGAAATACCGAGTATGGTGATCGTTATAAGCTTTTTACGTTCAAACTAGATGGCAATGAAATAATAAATTTACCTAAATATTTGGGCTTTGCTTTAAGGAAGGTTGAAAACGGTTATCTAATAGACTCGCTGGAATATAATGGCCTGGCAAAAAAGAAAGGTCTTGATTTTGATGATAGGTTAACTTCAATAGAGTACCAGAACCCAGATCAATTAAACAAATACTGGGCTTATATTTTTGGCCTGGTAGTTCTATTAATTTTGCTGATGGAACAGTTTAGAAGAAGGAGAATAAAAAATTAGTAGCCTAATTCAATTTTAGGTAGACCCAATAACGAGTGAGACGCAGTAGCCCATGAAGCCCATTAAACCTGTGGAAAAACCAGAGAAACGTCAGAAAATTGTTGATAAACACTGGCCTGGGGTATCTAAACTTGGGGATGGAAAATTTATTTTTTCTCAAGAAACTTCTTTCATTAGTAATAGTGAGCTTCAAATTGCATTTGGTTTTTTAGATGCAGTTTCAAAAGTTATAAATTTAAGGGACAAGCTGGCAAAGGAGGATTTGGAAAAATCACAGCCTTTTTTGCCAGATGGAGCTTGGGGTTTAGATTATAAGAATTCTATAGAAGTGGATGGTTCAATAAGGAATATACACACCTCATATAACTTATTGGCAGAAAAAGATCCTAATATTATCAAAAAGTTACGATTTTATACAGAAGCCTTTACAGGATATCAGTTGGCCACTTTAGAGTTGGCTGCGAGCAGAC
>PTLG01000262.1 GCA_002937995.1 Alphaproteobacteria bacterium MarineAlpha3_Bin7
AAGAGAGATATTATCTATTTTACTTTTTCGTATATCGGTCATTTTTTGATGATTTTCTGGTTCATAGGAAATATTCCCGGACGAGTAGGATTTTTCAATGCCACCTATTCTATGTTCTAAACCAGCAGTACCTGGCACAGCCCAGGCCCGAGCTAAAGTTTTTTCATCTCTAAGAAAAGGATGAAAGTTGTCTGTTTGTGAATGAAAATTTACTTTCATATCATCTATGTCATTTACATCTGGTATTAACCAAGGCTCAGATGCATTGGCCATAAAACCATCTGTTAGTAACATTACAGGTGTCATATATTTTGTAGCAATTCTTGCAGCTTCAATAGCAGCATAAAAGCAATCTCCTGGCGAGCGGGCCGCTAAAACTGCAAGTGGGCTATCTGCATTACGACCGAATACAGCCTGATATAAATCTGATTGTTCTGTTTTGGTTGGCATGCCAGTGGATGGCCCTGCTCTTTGCACATTTAAAACGATTAATGGTAACTCGACAGAGATGGCTAATCCTATTGCCTCTGTCTTTAGAGCAATACCAGGTCCCGAGCTGGCGGTAACTCCCAGTGCACCGGCATAAGATCCACCAATAGCTGCACAAACTGCAGCTATCTCATCCTCCGCCTGGAATGTAATTATATTAAACTTTTTTAGTCGAGATAGTGTGTGCAAAACTGCTGACGCCGGAGTGATAGGATATCCTGCAAACATCATCTTTAAACCAGTCTTTTGGGCTCCAACTGCCAAACCCCAAGAGACCGCTTCAATGCCTGTTACAGTGCGGTAATGACCAGTCTCAATTTCCGCCTCTGAGACAGCATAGGCAGTTGTCTCACCAGACACCTCCATTGTTTCACCAAATGCGTGTCCCGAATTCAGTGCAGCAATATTGGACTTTGATATTTCTGGCTTATTTTTAAATTTTTCATTAAGCCAATCTATAGTTGGTTTGCGATCTCGATCGTACAGCCAATAAACTAATCCCAGTGTCCACATATTTTTGCATCTTACTGCCTCTTTTTGAGTCAAACCAAGGTCTTTAACCGCTTCCAGAGTTGCCTTAGTTATGTCAATATCTATGACTTTGTAATCTCCCAGTGACTCATCTTCGAGCGGGTTGCTCTCAAAGCCGCATTTTTTTAAATTTCTATCGTTAAAGGAGCCTGTATCGGCTATTATCAGCCCCCCTTTATCGAGATCACCCACATTCACTTTTAATGCGGCCGGATTCAACGCTACGAGAACATCGGGAGAATCACCGGCCGTTCTGATTTTTCTTGATCCGAAGTGGATTTGAAATGCCGACACTCCGAAGGTCGTCCCAGCTGGTGCCCTTATCTCTGCTGGAAAATCTGGAAAGGTGGTCAGATCATTTCCTGCTAGGGCTGTTGTTATAGTAAATTGGCCACCAGTAATCTGTACTCCATCGCCAGAATCACCAGCAAACCTTACGACAACATCATCTAATTCTTCTCTGTTCTTATTATTCTTATTTAAAAGCGCAGTATCACTACTCATTTTGTCATTTATCCCGTTACTCTGTTAACTACATCACTCTTTTAAGACATATAACTAACCAGTCCACCAAAACCAATAAAGTCTAGCCCACGTTCCCATTAAAAAAATTTTGAGATTCTTTTCAAGAAGTACTTTAGCCCCAGATATCATCCTAAAACTAATACGAATAATTCTTAATCTCTACTAAAATAACAACAATGCAAGCGCAAATCAAAGGTTCTATTGTGATTTTTTTTATACTGGCCAAAAAGCTCACACCAAATTGATTTTTTCTCTTAGGGACTTAGAAATTTCGTAAAATTCAACCGAGATTGAGCGATAGATATCTTGCTTGAATTTTATAGCTACTCTGGGTAGGTCTTCTATATCTATCCATTTCCAATCATCAAATTCTGGTTTTTTTACAGATTGGGGTTGGATTTCATTGTCTTCGCCAAGGTATTTCATGGCAAACCACTTTTGGTTTTGCCCTCTATATTTGCCTTTCCATAGTTTTCCTCTCAAATTTTTTGGTAGGTCGTACTGGTACCAATTTTTGGACTCCGCTAGTATTTCAACATTAGCTGTATTGATTTCTTCCTCCAACTCTCTTAGTGCTGCTTCTAGAGGTTCTTCATTTCCGTCAATACCCCCCTGAGGCATTTGCCAAGCTTCTGAAATTTGGTCGATTCTTTTGCCAACTAGAACCATTCCAGAATCGTTAAACAGAACTATTCCCGCACATTGACGGT
>PTLG01000263.1 GCA_002937995.1 Alphaproteobacteria bacterium MarineAlpha3_Bin7
TAGTAAATATGACTGCAATTGCGGTCTCGGGTGCCCAGGCTTTAGATGAAAATAATTAAGTGCGTAACATGCTAATGGCGAACTAATTAAGTTCTGCGAAAATGGTTAGTAAATATGGCTGAACTCAATGATGATTTTCAAAAACGGTTTCGTACCGCTTTAGAGGAAAATGACGAAACAGAAATAAAATCGATGCTTCTAAGTTTGCATTACGCAGACCTTGCTGACCTTTTGGAGAGGCAATCACCAGATAAACGGGTTGAGCTAATCGAGATAATTAGAGGAGAGCTTAATCCAGGTATGTTAGCTGAGCTTGACGATACTATTTTGGAGCAATTAGCTGCTCAGGTAACTACGGATGAGATGGCTTCTGCTCTAGCTTTATTAGATACCGATGATGCGGTTGATGTCGTTGAGGAGCTTCCAGAGGCAGAACAAAAAGTAGTCTTAGAGAAACTTCCTAGGGATAACAGGCTACTAATAGAGGAAAGTTTATCATTCCCAGCGGATAGTGCAGGCCGTCTTATGCAACCACGTGTAGTTAGCATGCCACTGAGAACTAGTGTTGGTGAGGCAATAGATAATTTAAGGAACAGGCATGACCTACCCAGCGACTTCTTTGATATTTTTCTTGTTGATTTAGAAAATATGCCAGTGGGAAGTGTGCCGTTGGGTCGCGTAATGAGCTCTCAGCGGCATATAAAATTAGAAAACATTATGTTGAAAGATATGAAGCTTGTCCCAGTTACAATGGACCAGGAGGATGTCGCATTTATCTTTCGGCAACGAGATCTAACTTCTGCCCCAGTTGTTAATTCACACGGACAGCTAATAGGAGTTATCACAATAGATGACATTGTGGATGTAATTCATGAGGAACACGAAGAGGATATTATGAGGCTTGCAGGAGTAGGGGAGGAGGATGATTTATACGACGCCGTTGTTAAAACTACTATGTCACGTTTTTCGTGGCTTTTGCTGCATTTAATTTGTGCTATGACAGCGGCCTACGTTATAAGTCTTTTCCAGGTCCAGATAGAGCAATTGGTCGTTCTAGCAGTTTTAATGCCAGTAGTTGCTACCATGGGTGGAGCGGCCAGTGTCCAGGCCCTTACTGTTTCAGTGCGTGGCATAGCTATGAAGGAGGTAAATCCCAGTAATACAATTCGTACAATTGGCAAGGAAGCAATGGTAGGACTGCTTAATGGGCTTATTTTTGCGCTAATGATTAGTATTATCTCGTGGTTTTGGTTTGGAAGTGTGGCTTTAGGGATAGTAATAGCCATGGCTATTATGATAAATCTATTTGTTGCAGGGTTATCGGGCAGCGCACTGCCAATATTGCTGCAAAAAATGGGTTATGATCCAGCCGTTGCATCAAGTGCATTTTTAACTTCAATAACAGATATTGTAGGGTTTTATGTGTTTTTAGGCCTAGGAGCTATAGTCTTATTATAAGACTTTATTTTTTTAAAATAATTAATTTAGTCAAAGAATAATATTTGGAGGTTTTTGCTATTGAACGGTAAAAAATTTTTTTGAGATCCCAAATGTTTGTTTGAATAGGCTATTTACAAGATATATTGTCTATCAGAAATAGGTTATAGCGCTTTTAATTTTAGGTTAGAAATTAGTATTGAATAACGAAAACAATAACGACGCCGAGAGGTTCCTTAGCGCCCTTGAAACCCGTGTTCAGGAGCTTCTAGAACTTTCTAAAAAACCGAAAGAACAAGCTAGTTCCCTCGGGTTTGATGATTATAAATTGTTCAGAAAAAAGTCTGACGAATGCGTCTCCTTTTTAGTGATTATTGAATCAAAAATTCAGGAGCTAGAGGAAGATAGAAAGGCATTATTATCGGAACAGCTAGAAAAACTAGATGCCGCAACTTGGTCTGTGGTTCTGAATGGCTCTTATAGTTTTTTAACTGTGTTATCTGAAAGAGACAGGCTTCCTATCGGTACAAAATACTTGTTTGAAGCAGAGCTTGCCTCACTTATTGAAGCGGAAAATATTATGGAGGCAAAAGAAAACAAGCAGTTTCTTTCAGACTCAATGACAGAATTAAGAGCTAATACAAAAAAGCTACTGGGGGAAATGATCGAGAGAGCCCCTGATTTTATGGAATTCGATGCTGTACAGGCCGAGGCTATAGATTCGGAGGAGGGTATTTCTGAGCCCCAGACGGAAGAGTTTAAAGAAGAGGAGAAAATGATAGAGTCTGATCTGGCTAAAA
>PTLG01000264.1 GCA_002937995.1 Alphaproteobacteria bacterium MarineAlpha3_Bin7
CGGCTAAACCATTATATAGACATTAATATAGGAAAAAATATGTCACAGGAAATTTGGAGTTTGGGTGTTGATGGTACAGCAACTGCAATTAGAAAAAAACAATATACTTGTTATGAGGTTGTTGAGGCTAGTGTAAGCCGTCTTCACGAAACTAATCCAAAAATAAACGCAGTAACAGTAGACCTGTCAGAAAAGGCGTTGGAACAATCACGTAGATTAGATAGTCAATTGTCAGATGGTGACAATATGGAGCCACTTTTGGGTGTGCCTATTACTTTAAAAGAAAATATTGATTTAAAGGGTGAAGCAACCACCTTAGCTGTTGAGAAGTTTACAAATAACCTAGCTCCCTCTGACTCTCCTGTTGTCAATTCTCTAAAGAAAGCAGGTGCTATAATAATAGGTAAAACAAATATGCCGGAGTTTGGATTGCGTTGGTTTACAGAAAACCCAATGCGGGGGGGTACAAAAAATCCATGGGATGAGACGCGGACCCCGGGTGGATCCAGTGGCGGTGCCGCGGCGGCTGTAGCCATGGGCATCGGGGCGATGGCCCACGGCAATGATATTGGCGGGTCACTTCGTTATCCTAGTTACTGTTGTGGGGTGGTAACCATCAAACCGGGTTTTGGCAGAGTCCCAAATTATAATCCGTCTTTCGGTGCTAAAAGACCAATGGGTTTCCAGATCATGGCTGCTCAGGGTCCGATTACAAGAAGTGTGGCAGATGCAAGATTAGCCTTTGAAGTAATGTCACAACCATCAGTACTAGATCCATGGTCTGTCCCTAAGACCAAAACAGACGGGTATAACAAATGCCAATTAAGGATCGCTGTTCCCAATTTTCTGGGAAATAATGTTGACCCCTCTGTTTCTGGCGCTATTGAAAAGGCAGCTGGCATCCTCTCAAGTAAAGGGCACCTAATAGAAACCATAGACCTACCTTCAGTAGATGAACTAGTAGATCTATGGGGTACAATTCTATTTAATGATATCCGGGTCTTTCAGCTAGATCTTATCAGAGAGTCTGGCTCTAAAGACATAGTGTCAATCATAGATAGTAAGATAAGCAATTTATCTAAATCTTCTCTAGAGGATTATATTATGGCATTGGCTCGACGAGTAGAAGCAATTCAGGAGTGGGCCATTATAATGGAAAAATTCCCCATTATATTGGCACCAGTTTCGTTGCAACCCCCATTAGAACCTAACGGAGATATTGGAGGTAAGGATCAATACAAAAAAATGGAAGATTTTCAACGTTGGCTTATTATGGCTAATTTTTTGGGGTTACCCTCGGTATCACTACCTACTGGAACCGCGGATGGTCTTCCAACTGGTGTGCAGTTAATTGGCCGTCGTTTTTATGAGGAACAGTGTCTGGATATAGCACAAGATGTAGAGGATGAGGTTGGATTATTGGTAAATGAGCTGTGGAATAAATAGTCTTTATTTAACTATTGTTCTCTGGATCAACAATGGGTGCTACATACTTTGGTTCTGTGTCCCACGGAAAAAATACCCAATGGTTTTGAGGGACTTGATGAACGTACGTATCTACAAATTTTAGTCCTTCAGGTTTTGCATATACCGTAGCCACATGGCAATTTGGGAGAAATTCTCTTGCAGTTTTCATAGTCATTCCGGTGTCAACAAGGTCATCGATCATAAGCCAGCCTTTGCCCTTGTCCCTGACGGCGTCAGCTGGCTTCTTTATTACATTTACGTCGCCGATATATTGCTCGTCGTAGGTAGCTATGCATAGTGTATCAATGTGGCGAATTCCCATTTCTCTGGCAATTATTGCTGCTGGGACCAACCCTCCTCTAGTTACGGCGATTATTCCATTCCACTCACCCGAACCCACCAGTTTTCGTACTAATTCCTTTGCATCTCGGTGAACTTCCGCCCAGTCGACTATATGGTCAATAACGTCTTGTCTTAGTTCAGCCATGCATTCCTCTTTTAATAATCTCCGGTTAATAAGGCAGAAAAACTTCTTGCTCTTTGACTAGTATTACAAGTGCTTTGTGGTAGGGCAAGTACCAGTATATATAAATTTAGCTTATGCTATTTCGATTTTCTAGTCGATGTCTCCCTTTTCCCATTCACTTACCAAGTTACTAACAACTTCTTTCAAACTCTGTTTTGAAATACCATTTCTCAAAGTTTCCATAAGATCCTGGTAATA
>PTLG01000265.1 GCA_002937995.1 Alphaproteobacteria bacterium MarineAlpha3_Bin7
ACGGAGAAATCAAGGCCGCGCGAACTGAAAATACTACTGGGCAGTTTATGTTGGTTGAGGGAGTTTAAAGGGGCGCTCAGAAAGTACTTAAAAAGTCTTTGTGTGTGGGGAGGAGAGTGAGTGTCAGTCAGCAGCGTAACGAGCTTCAGCGTAGCTTAGATCCCCAATATTTCCTTCAGGAAAAATATCTCTTTCTCCTACCCAAATCCGGGATTCATCATACATTTTCTCTGAATATTTTTCGAACACTATACGTTCTCCTGGTCCAAAATATCGAAGATCCATCATCGTATGAAAACGCTTTGGAAATTCTTCTTTATAGTAATGTGTATAGAGTTCTGGTCGCAAATCAATATCATGCTGTGCTCTTTGAAGGGCTCTATAAAATTTCTTCACGTCTTCTGGATCGGGTTCTCCAGTTATCATACCAGCCATCATAAATGTAGTTTCAACAATTTTTTTGAATCCCAATTGATCCAAAAAATAGTACGTTCCGCTGAATAGGCTACAGGCGGGGATTTCACCGTCAATAAGCTTTTCCATGCGAGCAAATAGTAGACCTTCATTAAAGGATAAGTTTATTTGGTCAGGCTCAAGAAATTGTTCAAGTGCCTGTATTGTAGAGTAGTGACTGCCCGATTGGTATCCCACAGATATTGGCACTCCTGCCAAGTCTTCAGGTTTGGTAATACCAGAGTCTGGATGTACAAAAACGCCACAAGGTGAAACGGAATAGCACTCAGTATACAATTTACCATGCCCTGCCGATGCTGCGACGTTTACGGTCCAGTGGCAGGCCGAACTTACATCACAAGTACGACCCTTCTCGAAAGTCTGATAGGCTCCAACTTTATCCCCTAAATAGTCTGCTTGAGCATCTTTCTTTGTAAGTTTTTCTGATAATTCATATTCCAAACCCTCTTCATCAAAGTACCCTTTTTCGACAGCCACCCATTCATGCAAACGCATATGAGGGTCAATGATAAATCTAGACATATTAATTTCTCCAAACATTATCTAATTTCATATTTTATAAAAATTACCTATAGAGGGCAATAAATATTATACTTACAATAAAGACATGGAACTTCTCTGGTATAAAGCGTGCTCTAAACTCCACTCGTCTTGTTGAATAAAACGTTTGGATTCAATGGTGTAACCTGAGAGGTAATTCAGCAGTGGTGCCGCAACACCCGATTAACTTCCTTGGTTGGGCATCAAGTCAGACCAGGAATCCAACACTTTTAGTACCTTAGAAATCCTTGAGTTCATTGTAAAGAGGCATGTTTGGTATACACTTCTTCTGTCTTCTTAAGCCCACATTAGTCGCACGTTAGAAATTCTCTGTGAGTCATTTTAAGAGCCATATAGATTCATTTGTTTTCCCAGATTCTGAGGGGGACTCAATTTACCAGGGATGAGTCTCAGTGACACTTAAAATACATCCTAGTTTTTTCTTGAGAGGTACCTGGGCATATTTAAGGAGGGGGCTTTTAGATATTTTTCCCTGATACTTCCAATTAAACTCCAAATCATATATTATCCTTTTGGAGGCTAGTTGAAGGGGGGTTAGTTATGACACCAGAAAAAAAACTTATAGAACTCGGACTGGAACTGCCTAAGCCTTTGGTCACGCCGGTTGGCACACCCCTGCCATTTCCTTGGGTAAAATTGGTAGATAAAACATTGTATATTTCAGGTCACGTAGCCCAAACGACTGATGGCATGATTGCTGGACCGTTCGGCTCAGTAGGGTCTGATGTTTCAATTGAAGAAGCCCAAGCCTCTGCCAAACAGATCGGTTTAACAATTCTTTCCAATGTTAAACGGGAGCTGGGTGATTTAAGCAGAATCTGCCAATGGACACGAGTCTTCGGGATGGTTAATGCTGCGCCAGACTTTAAGGATCACCCGATCATTATCAACGGATTCACAAATTTGATAATTGAAATTTTTGGTGAAGATATAGGAAGTCACACTCGCTCAGCTGTTGGCATGAATTCTCTACCGTTCAATGTATGTGTAGAAATAGAAGCCCAATTAAATATTCATTAAGCTGCAACGAAAGCCTCTATCAACAATATACTTTTGTCTCCTGTTTCGACTAGTAGAGAACACTTTTTTATTCGGTCAATTAAGAATAATTTTCCTTATAGATGGTAAAATATAAAATAT
>PTLG01000266.1 GCA_002937995.1 Alphaproteobacteria bacterium MarineAlpha3_Bin7
TTATTAATTTAATTTTGAAAACTTTGTTGTATGAAAAAAAAGAAAAATATAGTCCTTTTCGGTTTGCTTATCCTAATCGCCCTGACGATGTTTGTAAGTATTTTTATTAAAATGGCTATTGGCTAAAACTATCTATAAAAATTCAAAAAAAATGGTTGGGCTGTTGCCAAAACATCAAAGCAAAGATTTGTTTTGGTGGGTCTTGTTGGCCCTAACCTCTTTAGCAATTGCAGGAATTTTTGCGATTTTGCTAGTTTTGTCTAGAGCACCTATTACCGAAGCCAAATTACCTTGGCCACCTGACTTTTTTAGCAAGGGTCTGGTCGCTCACGTTACATTATCTTTCATTGTTTGGTTCTTGGCTGTTTTTGGCTGCATGATGACATCCATAATTTCTCAAATTGATAACTCCAAAGGCAATAAAAATAATACAACTATTGATATTATTTCTATATTTCTTGTATCTATCGGAACACTAGCTCTGCTCATTCCTCCTTTTTATGGCTCCGGAGAACCTAGTCTAAACAATTATGTACCCGTAATAATCGACCCGATTTACTACACCGGCTTGGCAATATTCACTGTGGGAATTCTGTCATCTGTTGTTCGTTTCCTTTTGACTTTCCAGCAAATAAACGAAGAGATGAGGGGTGAGGCATGGCTACTATTATCTGGCGGTATTTTATTCATTTTAGGCTTAGTAGCGATATTCATTTCTGGTTCCAACCTAAGTTTAGCCTCAGTAGATTTTAACTTTAATGAGACGCTTTTCTGGGGTGGCGGTCATATTTTTCAAGTGCTAAATTTATCACTATTCTTCTCAGCAATTACAATTCTATACAAACTCATATACCGACAACAGTTGGCACCCACTAATTTCTTTGTGGGAATGACCAGTATTCTGCTAGTAATAGGTCTAATAAACCTTAGTCTATATTCCATTTTTGACTTTAATGACCCGCGACTACCTATAGCATTTACAAAGATGCAATTTGCCCTAGGGGTCCCTGTCGTAGTCCTGTTTTCTTGGTTAGGCTTTAATATTTATAACAATTCAATTCCAAAAAATTCTCATAAATTCGCTTTTTTAAGTCTCTCTTGGTCATTAAGCCTATTTAGTATTGGGATGATACTTGCACTTTTTGTGGATGGGCAAGATACCCGTACTCCAGCTCACTATCATGCCGTAATAGGAGGCATTAATGTTGCTCTTATTGGAATATTTTACTGCTGGATATTCCCGCTGATAGGCAAAAAATTAAAATTTGAAAAGCTGATAAAAGCTCAAATAATCTTATATTCCCTAGGTCAATGCCTCTTTGTCATAGGTATGTTTATAACGGGGACAGCTGGAGCTTCTAGAAAAATTATGGGACCTGGAATTGAACTCGACAATTTGTTCATCATAATTGTCACGATGGTTAAAGATGTTGGGGGTGGTCTCGCTATAATTGGTGGCGGGTTGTTCATTTTTCTCGCTTTTTTTGCCCTTTTTTCTCAAACAAGTAATAGCCAATAATATTTGGGCTTGTATAATCTGGGTTTTATTGAGAATACTCTAGCACCCTGGAGAAATGTGATATGATTGCTGAAGAGTTAGAATAACAGTATGGCACTGCCTTCTTACATCAAACCTACAAACAAACAGAATTTTACGGATGTAAAAGAAACGGTTGCAAGTTCCCGTGTACGTGCCAAAGATCAATTTGTTGACTTCGCTATTCTTCTAAAACCTCGAGTGATGTCGCTTGTCCTGTTTACAGGTTTTTCTGGAATGTTTTTGGCCCCAGGAACAATAGATAATTTAACCGCAACGATTGCTGTGATTTGTATAGCTTTAGGAGCCGGAGCCGCTGGTGCCATTAATATGTGGTACGACCGCGACATTGATCAAATGATGGAAAGGACGATGAATCGACCCCTTCCAGCTGGACGAGTAAAACCAAATGCCGCGCTTATATTGGGTACAATTTTGTCGGTAATATCTATTAGTACGATGACTATTTTTGTTAATATTATGTCTGGAATACTCTTAGCTGTGACTGTCTTGTTTTATGTTTTTGTCTACACCGTCTGGCTTAAACGAAGGACACCACAAAATATTGTTATCGGTGGAGCTGCCGGTGCCTTGCCGCCAATGATTGGTTGGGCAGCGGTTACT
>PTLG01000267.1 GCA_002937995.1 Alphaproteobacteria bacterium MarineAlpha3_Bin7
AGCTATAGGTACAATAATTGGAAATCCATGGACTTTTCCATTAATTTGGATGTGGGTATATAATTTGGGAATTTGGATGGGATTTGGTGATACGCAAGTGAGTGTTTATGACCTGAATTTCTCTAGCTTCTTTGATGGAATGTTTGATGCAGTAATTTATTTTAACTTTAGCTACCTAACTGGAACAGTATGGCCAATTATCTATCCTATGATAATTGGCAGTATTCCGACTAGTATATTAGTTTGGTTTATTTTTTATTTCGCCTGTAAGTCTTTAATAATAAGTATCTATCCGGAAAAAGGGGAGAACCAAAATTAAATGATCAAATCAGAAATGGTAGAAGCAGATACTTCTTCTCATCCGCTCTGTTTAGGGGTTAATATTGATCATATCGCAACTTTGCGAAATGCGAGAGGCGGACAAGATCCCGATCCTGTTCTGGCTGCACATGTTGCTGCTAATTCTGGGGCTGATAGTATAACAGTCCACCTTAGAGAAGATCGCCGCCACATAAGAGATAGAGACATAGAGAGATTAAAGGATCAGCTAACTCTCCCTTTAAATATGGAGATGGCTTGCACAGTCGAAATGGTCGAGATTGCAAAAGTGATTTTGCCCTCTACTGTTTGTTTAGTCCCAGAAAAGAGAGAGGAGTTAACAACAGAGGGAGGCTTAGATTTAGTAACCCACAAGGATCGGTTGTTCCCTATGGTACAGGAGCTTAAATCTTCGGGGATAAAAGTTACGGGCTTTATTGATCCGAATATTGACCAAATTGAGACTGCAAAAGAGATGGAGTTAGACTCTGTCGAGCTTCACACGGGTGTCTATTGTGATGGGGGCGCAATAGTGAAAAAACAAGAACTAGTAAAAATAAAAAAGTCGGCTTTATTAGCGACAAAATACGGCCTTAAATGTCATGCAGGGCATGGTTTAAATTTTGATAATGTAGTAGCAGTAGCCCAAATTATAGAAATAAGTGAACTGAATATAGGACATTTTTTAATATGTGATGCGGTATTTAGTGGTTTAGGTAGTTCAGTTAGTCGGATGAAAGATATTATCACAGAGGCTCGGTCCAGTTTGACTTAGGTTTATGCTATGAATTGCTATAATATCAGTGAATTGTTATGGTAAATATAAAATGATTATAGGTTTAGGCAGTGATATCATTGATATAAGAAGAATTGAGCGGACATTGGAACGCTTTGGAGACAGGTTTATAAATCGAATCTTTACTTCGGTCGAAGTTGCAAAATCAGATAATAGAATTTCTCGTTCTTCTAGTTATGCGAAGAGATTTGCAGCAAAGGAGGCTTGTTCTAAAGCGTTAGGTACGGGTTTTAGAAAAGGTACTTATTGGAGAGATATCGGAGTCTCAAATTTGGCTACAGGTGCGCCTACTATTATATTAACAGGTGGCGCGTTGGAAAATTTAGTTAAAATCATTCCTCAGGGTATGGTCCCTAATATTAATCTAACCATGACAGATGATTATCCCATAGCAGAGGCTGTCGTAATAATTTCCGCCAATAGATAATGGGATTTAATGCGTCGGTAGGCATAGGCTGGCCAGCTTCATCTTATACTGGGTGGGGTGTTTATGGACTTAACCTCACTTTACAGCTTCTTGAAATGAAAAGAAATCCTGTTTGGCTCTCAGCTCCAGTCGATTTAGAGATGAACGGGACATTTCTATCTATAGCCAAAAAACAAACTTTGCTGGAAGAGATTGCAACTAAGACTGGTTCCTTAGAATTTGATTTTCCAGTTTTCCATGCCTTACGCAATGATTTTAGACCATCTCTAGATGAACAACTAGCTCGAGGTTCAATAAATATCGGTGTAATATTTTTCGAAAATACTGAATTTAGTGAAATGGGGATAAGAAGGGCACAAGACTATGACCTAATTATAACAGGTTCGTCGTGGAATATGGAACTGTTAAAGAAGTTGGGCATCTACAATGTGGTGAACGTCTTTCAAGGTGTAGATACAGAATTGTTTTCACCAAAAAACAAAAGTAAGAGAGATCCCGACAAATTTGTAGTATTTTCTGGTGGTAAATTTGAATACAGAAAAGGGCAGGATGCAGTAGTATCTGCATTTATGCAGTTTTATGCTAACCATCCTAATGCACAATTAGTTTTTGCATG
>PTLG01000268.1 GCA_002937995.1 Alphaproteobacteria bacterium MarineAlpha3_Bin7
ACTCGCTCCAAGTAAGGATAAGTATAAACAAAAATGTTGCTACTATGCCTGAGCGCACCAGAGGGAATACAATTTCCCACAAAGTTCTAAGTCTACTGGCGCCCAGAATCATTGCCGCTTGCTCAATTTCACGAGGTAACTCGTCTATAAAACTCTTGATCATCCACACTGCATAGGGAAGGGTGGTTATTGAATAAATAATAACAAGCCCAGTTATGGTATCGAGTAAATGAAGAGCGGAGTAGTACAATGAGAGCGGGGCAACGATTACAATTGGAGGAACCATGCGCAGCATGAGAAGTTGAAACATTCGTCCCTCAGACAGGATCTGGTATCTCGAAACGCCGTAGGCAAGAATTGTACCAAAGCCAACAGCAAAAGCTGTAGATAATAAGGAAATTATTAGGCTATTTCTCAGAGCTTTCCATGGTTTTTGCATGGAGTGGCTATACTGGGTTCCCCCTTCGTACTCTTCCTGATGGTCTAGCCATACAACTGCATAGTTGTTTAACGTGGCATCTTCTGACCAATAAACAGGCGGCCAAGCAAACCAATCTTTATCTGGTTTAAACGAGGTTGTAACTATCCAATAAATGGGAAATGCCACAATAATAGTCCAAACTGAAAGTATTAGATACTTTGAGTATCTACCAAGCCTTTTTTTTGTATCTCGCTTCATCTTCAAATTATCCTTGAGTGGCTTTCCCACTGTCATAGATTTTATCTAGCCCACTTTTTTCTCGTTTTAATATTTGAATTGCTAACAAGACAATGGCTATCATTATTATTAAGACTATGTAGGACATAGCCGCACCCCGGGAAATCTCAAAATATTGCCATGTAACAATATAAAGGTATGTTGGGATGGTTTCAGTCGCGGATCCGGGTCCACCTTGAAAAAGTGACCAGGCCTTGGGAAACTCAGCTATTGCTTCAAGGAATCGGAGAATAAGAGCCAAAATAATTACTGGTCTAAGAAGAGGTAATTGAATTTCTACAAAAATACGCCATTTTGAGGCTCCTAATATTTTAGCTGCTTCAATGGGCTCATCTGGCAGAGCTGCAAGGCCTGCCATCATAATTATAAACGAGAAGGGAACCCAATTCCATATCTCCATCAACATAACAGTCAAAAGGGCTGTGTCAGCGTTAGCTAGCCAGAGAATATTCACTTCACGTTGGAAAATCATCGATAGAATATCATTTAAGGGCCCTTTTTGATAGAGAATCATCTCTCCCGTGTATGCTATGACAATTGGGACAGTCAGCATGGGAAGTATAAAAACTATATAGTAGAATGCTTGGCCCTTAAAAGGTTTGTACATTAAAAGAGCAAGGCCAAAGCCAAGCAAAAAACACCCTATTGTAGAACCGAGGGCGAACAGAATGGACCTTACTATGGCCCAACCTAACCTTGGATCTGTTAGAACTTCTTGGAAAAGCTCTAATCCGACAAATTCAGCATCCCACCAACCTCCACCATAAGGGGAGTAGCCATGAAATGAAAAATAAAGCTGAAGCATAAGAACAGGAAAAAGGACAGCTACAAGTACGACTACTAGAATTGATAGAATGGTCCACTTGAAACGCTTAACTGCTCTCGCTTGGACCTGTTGACGCCCACCCGTTATCTCAGAACTAGTCTCAGCTGTGATTGAATTTGCCATGGTCAATTAGCCAGCCAACTCTGAAGAGCTAGTGTTTAAGCAGCCCTTCAGAGTAGCTTGATAACCTTACTTAACTAGGAACATTAACGGTCGGAAAAACCGCTTTATAACTAGCCAATTCTGCTTTCAGTTTCTTGCGCCCAATTTTTCTTACAATCTTTCTCCAAGCTTTTTCAGTTTCGGGAAGTACATCTTTTGCTTTCCGTTGTCCGACATAAGCTTCAGATAGATTTTTAGCAAGTTGGTCTTGGAACTCAAGCAAACCTGTCAAGTAAATCGGCGGTGCAGCTACCTGCAAGCATTTGTTTATAGCTGGCAATCCTGCTTTATAAGTTTGATATACATAATCACTTTTAAAATGATCAACATGCCAAGGGTCGTGAAAGGTATTCACGTTGT
>PTLG01000269.1 GCA_002937995.1 Alphaproteobacteria bacterium MarineAlpha3_Bin7
TTATCTACATGGGAAAGTGATGTCTCTGCTCATTCTAAACTGCTTACAAACCTCCAAGAAAAATATGCTTTAAAAGTGATTGCTATCCCGGCAACCCAGGAGTGGCCAGGTAATTTATTGGCTCAAATGACTTCACTGTATGTGGGTTTAGGAAGGGCCAATCGGCAAAATTATATACTCAAGACAAGGCCTGATGTACATATTAATAAAGTTGCCCTAAACCACGTATTTGCAAAAAACTTAAGTATCACAAAGCCGCAAGGGTTTAATAAAATAAACTTACCTTTTAGCCAAAAAATTTGTGTGTGGGGCCCTGAGGCAACTGTTCCTTTTTATATTCACGATCTTTTCTTTTTTGGGTCTCACCGCGATGTTTCTAAACTAGTTAATATGGATGTGAGATATGATTTTTTGTATAAAATGTCTCAAGAAAAAATACATATTCGACGATTTATCCACCCCCTTATTAATGAGTTTCCCATATTAGAAAAATTTCTTCACGTAGAACATGTTTTAGGAAATACCGAAAAATTTCCAAATAATTATAGATATTACGTATTAGAAAAACTCCTAAATAATGAATTGTATATCCTTATATTAGCCTTGTATTACAAATTATTTGGAATGCTTTATTCAAGCGATTGGGGAGTAAGCGATGTTTTTAAATGGAAGAACATCCCAGAAGATATCTATTTTGAAAGTGGGGACACCCTAACTAGTTTCTTCCTACATAATAGGAATAAAAAAGCTCTTTTGGTAAGAGGTGACTCTCTATTTCAATTAATCAATGAACAATCCTACGAAAAATGTGATATTGGTGATCGCTTTAGTTCTGCAATTCGAGAGATCGAAAAACTCTCAGATATTAGAGATGTGGGGCTCAATTATGATTTTGATGCTTTTATAGAATTTGTAATAGGTGCGGGGGAAGAGGCATTAGAAAAAGTAAAAAAAACGCATTTTCCTGATTAGAGAAAATAACTTTGCTTGTATTTAAACAAAAATCCTTTAGCATTGGGTAGTTTTGTGGTCCCAATTTATTGGGTTAATAGGGAACGTAGTAGGAGCAAATTTTGCTTTATTCTGCGGCTGTACCCGCAACTGTGATCGGCGAGGCATTCGCAAATTGACCACTTAAGCTTAGCTTGGGGAAGGTAGCGAGATGTCGTTAAGCTGTGAGCCAGGAGACCTGCCACGGGACGCGTCGCCCAACCCTCAGTCGGGTTCTGCTGAAGGTGCGGTTATGCCGTTTGAGGTGACGCCTTGTCGGTGCCAAAAGTTTTTGGTCTTGCAGATGGGGTGTCTATTGGCAGTAACAAATTTGCCCCACCAGTTAATGACCTTTTTTGGCAAGGTGTCTAACTCTTGCTAAAGCAATTGCTTGTGCAAGACCCAATTTGGTACGGGGAAATAAGTCTATGAAACTATCATTTTATGACAATAGCTGCAGGTTATTTTTGGTCTCAATTAACAATATTATCTATAAACAAATTTCAAAAATATTTCCTTTAGAGTTTTTAATAGCCCGTTATTTTAGTTTTATATTCTTTTCTCTGCTGATGACTTCACCGTTGCACGCGGGCTCTTCGGGTGGGCTTTACGACATGTCAAAATTATTAGCTGCACCCCACCCCTTTGACAAAAAAGATCAAGCTTCGACTAATAAGACAAAAAAAACAATCATAAGAATTGAAAAAATAGGATCAAAACAAGAACCCCCGACCATCCAAACATTTACAGAAGAAAATACTGGAGAAGTAATAAACCAGGTTAATTCTCCAAGACTTCCGCTCATTGGAGAAACTAGCAAAGAGGTTAGTCAACTATCTGTGGAAACCAAAAAATCAGAAAACTCCGCATCTGCAAAACAAAAGATAAGTCCCATGATAGTTACAGGAACACGAATTGAATCTGGTATTCCTGGCGCCTCCGTCTCAATAATTAGCAAAGACGATATAGAAAACGCACCAACAACAGATCTCAGTACTTTACTAGGTCAACAGTCTGGCGTCCAAATGAGAGATTTGTTTGGCGGGATAAATGGAGTTCAAGCAACC
>PTLG01000027.1 GCA_002937995.1 Alphaproteobacteria bacterium MarineAlpha3_Bin7
GGGTTTAAGATAGCTGACCTAGAGGTCGAAATAGAAGATAATCAATTAGTAATTAGGGGCAGGCAATCTGAAGAACTGGATAGTCGCGTTTATATTCATAGGGGCATTGCTTCTCGGCAGTTTCAGAGAAGTTTCGTCATAGCGGAGGGAATACAAGTGGTTGGAGCGAAACTATCGGATGGCCTCTTGCATCTTGATTTGCGTCGCCCCATACCTGAACCAAAAATAACCAAAATAAATATTGAGTCTGGGGATCAGGAGAACTCTTCTGCTACTACCACCATTGAGATTGAGCCTAGTCGCAAATAATCTTATACGAATGTATACAATTTAGCGTTGTTTTGATAAAGTTTAACGCATGCGGTAGCTATTCTTTAACAGTGGATCTATTTTACGTTTTTAGGCAGCTTTTGAGCCTTGTTTTTTTGTTAATAGTAAAAATATAGATTCTGCCGACTCTGAAGACCTTAATTTATTACAAAAACTCTTATTTCCCATTATACGGGACATTAGCGCTAAGGCTTTAAGGTGTTGCACACCAGAGTCTTCGGGGGCCAGAAGGAGAAACATAAGATCTACAGGCTTTTTATCTATAGACTCGAAATCTATTGCTTTGTTGAGTCTTATGAAACAGCCAGTGATCTTATCTAAGCCCTTCAATTTCCCGTGAGGTATGGCAATACCCTGGCCAATACCTGTGGACCCAAGTTTTTCCCTTTCGAGCAGAACGTCAAAGATTTCCCGTTCAGATAAATCGTTAGTGTCCGCCATACGTTTGGATATTTCCATCAGAGCCTGACGTTTACTGGAACTTTTAAGATCGAGTAGTATAGAACCTTGATCTAAAAAACTATCTATTTCCATATCAAAAATATTTAATACTAATGAAAGCTATAGGTGCATCAAAACAATAGTAATTGGTTACTAATTAAAGCGGATCGGAAAGTAGAAGGGATGACTGATTTAGTCAAGACCATTAATTTACAGATTATCTCAATTAAAAAATCATTCTTTTTGCTCGTCGCCTATCTACCGAGGATGGAATCTTCATAGATTCCCGATACTTTGCGATCGTTCGCCTAGCAATTTGTACCCCATTCTTATGCAAAATATTAACTAGTTTATCGTCCGAGAGGATTGAGTCCATATTTTCATTCTCAATAAGCTTCTTAATTTGATGTTTTACGGCCTCAGAGGACAGGGAGTTGTCACCATCCACGGAGTCAAGTGCAGAGGAGAAAAAATATTTTAATTCAAAAATACCCCTCGGAGTATCAATGTACTTGTTTGTAGTTACCCGGCTGATGGTACTTTCGTGCATCTCCACATCTTCAGCTATATCCTTCAGAGCCAGTGGAATTAAATGTTCTATACCATGTTCAAAAAAAGCATTCTGTTTTAAAACAATTGCAGTAGCAACTTTTAATATAGTTGTAGCTCTTTGATGTAGTGATTTGATAAGCCAGTTAGCACATTGGTATTTTTCTGCTACGTATTGCTTTTCTTCCGAAGTTTTTAGATTTTGGCAAATTTCTACATAGTAGTCATTGTTGAACAAGACCTTCGGTAACTCGCTACTGTTAAGTTCAACAACAAAGTTTTTATTGTCAGTCTGTCTCATCAAAACATCTACAGCAACGGGTTGAATAATTGGATCATTGAATAGTTCTACTGGATTATGATTTAACGACCAGATTTCACTGATCATATCTCTTATATCCTCAACACTAACTTTACATAATTGAGATAGCTGTTTGTAATCGTGTATTTTAAGTAGCTCGATATTGTTAAGTAGAGTTTCCATTGCTGGGTCTAGACGGTCTTTATCCCTTAACTGAATTGCCCAACATTCACTGAGTGTTCTAGCAAAAATACCTGCTGGATCAAATTCCTGCATAGTCAAAAGAATTGTTTCAATTTTTTTCTCATTGCACCCAATTTGAGAACCTAATTCAGAAAGATCTTCAGAAATTCGACCAATCTCATCCAAGTGGCTAGTTAAAAATATAGCAATTTTTCGGTCTGTGTGATCCTTTATTTCTAGCTGGATTTGGTTGAGTAGGTGTTCTCTTAAAGAAATTTCTTGTTTTATAGTTTGCTCAATTGAATAAGGGTACTCAGTAAAGTTGTTTATTTGGTTGCTTCTATCAGAAAGAGAATTAGGAGAGGTATTTTTGTTTTGGAAAGTATCTTCAACATCCCAAACATTTCCAAAGTCATCAATATCAAGAGAGCTTACCTCATTTTCTTGTAATTTTTGTTCAACATTATTACTGACAAAATCTTTTTCGCTCTCAACCTCCAGGTGCTCTGAATCAATATTTTCTGCTAGTCCTTCGTCTTCTCCACCATGCTCTCTTTCCATATTTTCATCTAGATTTTCTTTCCCTTCATCCCGATCAAGCAATGGATTTTCTATCAGCTCAGTTTCTACAAACTCCTTGAGCTCAATATTTGATAATTGAAGTAGTTTAATAGCCTGTTGCATTTGAGGAGTCATGATTAATGACTGTCCAGTCCGCAACTCTATTCGTGGAGTAATAGTCATTAGTTACTCTCGCTAGTTAGGCTAGTACTTGAACTGTTCACCTAAATAAACTCTTCGAACGTCGTCATTAGCAACAATATCTGCCGGGGAACCGTCCATGAAAACTGTCCCATCGTGTATTATATATGCCCTATCAACTATTTCTAATGTATCTCTTACATTATGTTCTGTTATAAGAACACCTATACCACGTTCACTTAAATGCCTGATTAGTCCTCTAATGTCGCTGACTGCTATAGGGTCTATCCCAGCTAGTGGCTCATCTAACAATACAAAACTAGGCCGAGATGCTAAAGCCCGTGCGATTTCGACCCTTCTTCTCTCTCCACCGGATAACGCCAGAGCGGAAGTTCGTCTAAGGTGCGATATTGAAAATTCGGCCAAAAGTGCTTCCAATTGGGTTTCCCTCCGCTCCCGAGAGGGCTCAACGGTCTCTAAAATCGTCCTAATATTATTTTCGACATTAAGCCCCCTGAAAATGGACGCTTCCTGGGGAAGGTAACCTAGCCCTTGTCTTGCTCGTCGATACATGGGTAGGTCCGTTATATCCTGTCCATTCATTACTATGGTCCCATAATCAGGGCTAATCAGGCCTGTTATGATATAAAAGCAAGTTGTCTTTCCCGCTCCGTTTGGACCTAAAAGTGCCACTACTTCTCCTTTTTGGAGTGACAGCGAAACTCCGCGCACTACGGGCCTACCACCATACTGTTTTCCAAGATTGGTTACCGTTAAACCACTGGAAGGATAAGATAAGACATTAGTTTTTGAGTGATCCACGCCAGTTTTTTCCAATATTTATTTACTAAAAGTTTATCACCTAAAGATCCAGAGTAAAATCTAATTAAAAATTGTCTGGAACTCAATTATTGTATTCCAGTTCAGATCAGCCGAACAATCAAGAAATTTCCTTTATAATTATTACTCTTACCTATTGGGTTTTAGGAAATATAAGTCCTCTAACCCTCTTTGTTTTCTTAGAGTTTATATTGTTTAGGGTTAATAGCTTACTAACGCCCGTGTTAAGGTTAACTTCTGCTTGGTCCCCTCTTAGAACATTTTCACCACGTACTATTGTCACATTTCTCGTTAGTTTGGCTTTACCTAGTCTAACACGATATACGCCCCGGTCAGCTCTTAAGCGATCCTTACCATTAATTATAAACACATTATCAAAAGCTTCTATTATATCTACTTTCTGCTCACCTTTATTATTTTTTATAAATCTTGCTTTTAAGACATCAGCTTTTATCGTTTTGCCCCGTTGTGTGGCCACTGCATTTCCTCTTGCTATAGCCATGTTTTGGCGCTCCCAATATTCCATCTGCCTATCAGCTGTTATTTTTCCGTCCATAGAGGAATATTTTACTTGTGTACCTTTGATTAGGAAAATAGCCTTATCCAAATTTAAAATGGCTGTTTGTCCAACAATTGACTCCTTGCTTGAATAAACTTTTACTCCGCCTGCAGCATCAATTCTATAAAGATCAGCCCCTCCTTTGGTTTTTTTTCGATAGAATGCGCGTATTATCTCTGCTTCAACTGTTACACCGTCCCTAGAAGCTTTGGCATTGCCAGTCGCTACGAGCAGTTCCTTTTCCTTTTGCCACTCAATACCCTCGTCAGCCAAAATTTCTATTGGCGTATTTTTTGAGTTGTTCGATAAGGATAACCCCTGCCCAACTACTGTAACTGGTGTGAATAAATTGGAAATTAGAAAAAATAAAAACGCGAGTAATTGGTGTAAAGCTAACCCTTTTATTAATTTATATATTCTCATATTCATTCTTTAAAGGCTTTCGGCGACATGATCAGTTTAGTTTTTCCAGAGAAAAAAATACGCTTACCTTTTTCCTCGATTCTTATACCCTGTGACATTAATTCTCCAAATGGACCTTGGCCATTGACTGGGGAATTGCTAAGAGCAATACCATTTTTGAGGTTAATTTGTGCATCAGTAGTTGTGAACTCGTAACCAGAGTCATGGAAAAGATTTACATTCCCGGTAAGATTTAAAGATTTCTTTTTTTGGTCGTAAAGCCCCGACTTTGCGGAAAGAACCAGCCAACCACCCTCGTTAATAGCTATGTCAGCTTTTGGCATTTCGAGTTGGATTTGTTCTGTTCCTTTCAATACATTTCTAGCAAGATCAGCAGTTATAGAAAAAGGCTGTTTTTTATTATCAGCTCCAATAAACTTAGCATTCACAATACTTAAACTATCACCATCTCGAGATTTGACGTCCGAGATGTTTATAGAAAATGCCGAATTTTCAACCTTTAACATTGGTAAAAATATAACCAACCCGCCAATTGCAGCTGCAATCAATGGCAAAAAATATTTCATTACAGAAACAAACCGACTGTATTGCCGGCCCTTCATTGCAGGAACAGCTGAAGTCGGATCGCTTATTGCTTGTTCGTAATTATCCATTTACCTAAACTAATTCTAATATTTAGTATTTGTTACAATATAAACTATTCTATTCCAGCCCTAAGACAATCGTGAATATGGATTATTCCCACCACAGATTTTTTTTCTGTAACAAAAAGGTTAGTTATCTCTAGTTCATTCATAACTGCTACGGCCTCGCTGGCAAGGGCAATGGGGCGAATGCTTTTGGGCCCAGGTGTCATAACGTCTTCAGCTAATTGTTGCAAAAGTTTATCCGACATATGCCTCCGCAGGTCACCATCTGTAATTATTCCTGCTAGTAGTTTTTTTTCGTCAAGAACAGCTACGCAACCAAAACTTTTAGTGGTCATCTGGATAATCACATCCGACATCAGTGAGTCTTTTTTTGTGACTGGCACTTCATCTTCTTTGTGCATTATATCAGATACTTTTAATAACTGTTTTCCAAGTTTTCCACCCGGGTGCCTTAGTTTAAAGTCGTTTGCGCTGAAATTTCGTCGAGTCATCAAGTTTATAGCCATGGCATCACCGAGGGCCATTGTCATGGTTGTGGTAGTAGTAGGTGCAAGCCCCATTGGGCATGCCTCCTTAACCTTGGGCAGTAGTAGGGCAATATCTGACTGCTCTGCAATTAGACTATCCAAATTAGATGTAATTGTGATAAGAGGTATTTTGTGCCTTTTAGTATACTCAACCAAGTCAGATATTTCAGGAGTTTCCCCAGAGTTGCTAATCACAACAACAGCATCAGAATGATCTATTATACCGAGATCGCCGTGGCTTGCTTCCGACGGGTGCACAAAATAGGACGGTACTCCTGTCGAAGAAAAAGTTGATGCCATTTTTCTAGCCACGTGGCCACTTTTCCCAATTCCAGTAAATATTACACGTCCCTTTACATTATCAAGTTTATCAATAGCGTCGACATAGTTTTTTCCAAGAGACTTAGCTAGTTGTTTTATGGCATTACTTTCATTACTCAAAACCCTTTTTGCTTCTTCTAAATCTTTTTCTATCGGTATGCTAACCATGTATAAGGTCTCCTAATACCCTAATATTTTCTACTTCCCCCGTCCTACAACACTAATTCGAAAAATATAGTATTTAAGAATCATTACTCTTTTTTATAACACTTAAAGTGCCCGAATGTATACTATAGCAAAGTTTAAGTTCAATTTGTTCCGAAGTAAAAAAGTTATGAATGGGAAAAAATATCCCTTTCGGACCAGCCCGAGAGGTCGAGCTCTACTCTGACAGGTAAATAGTTAAAGCTGGCTTCTGCTAAATGCCATCTGTTCTCTCTAATAAGGCGCTTCGATAGGATATCCTTTAGCTTGTGAAGATATAAAACATCGGTTGCAGCATAATATTTTTGGTCTTCACTTAGTTTCTCCGCTGCCCAGTCTGTTTGTTGTTGCTCTTTTGAGATTTCTATACCCAATAATTCCCCACATAAATCACGAAGACCATGTTTATCGGTATAAGTTCTAGTCAATAGTGAGGCAATTTTGGTACAAAAAACTGGACCAGAGCTAATTTGTAGATAGTGTTTTATCACGGCTAGGTCAAAGCGAGCAAAATGGAAGATCTTTGCTATTTCTATGTTTGATAGTAGTTGGCATAGTACAGGCGCCTCGTAATTATCACCATCAAATTGTATCAAATGAGCTTCTCCATTCCCAGATGAAATTTGCATAAGACACAGCCTGTCTCGAATTGGATTTAGTCCCAAAGTCTCCGTATCAATAGCAATGGAGTCTCCCAAATTTAGATTTTGGGGTAAATCGTTTTTGTGCAAAAAGATTTTAGTATCTTGCGTGGTCAAGCTTTTCTCCTATGTGAGCGTTTAAAGTAGCACAAAAATGGTGCCCAAGAGAAGACTCGAACTTCCACGGCCCTAAGGCCACAGGTACCTGAAACCTGCGCGTCTACCAATTCCGCCACCTGGGCATATTTGAGACAGATAACCTATTATGCTCTATTTAATTTGTCTAAATTAAAATTTTCGTAGGTTAGTAAAATAAACCTAAAGTTCAGTAACATAAACAAATATGTTAATAATTTTTCTTGTAGTTAACTTGTCTCAGGCGATAATTATGTTTATCAATCGAGGTCAGGAAACTATGGGTTTTTTTGCATTATGTTTTGAGGGAGAGATTTGTTGACTAGAAAAACGGTTGCAGTATTTGGGGGCTCTGGTTTTGTGGGCAGGCACCTGGTGAGGGAGCTAGCCAGCAGGGGGATGTTGGTTAGGGTGGCCGTGAGAAATATTGAATCAGCAAATTACCTTAAGGTTATGGGAGATGTAGGGCAAATAGTGCCAATTGCTTCAGATGTTGGCGACAAAAATAAAGTAAGTCCAGTTGTAGAAGGTGCAGATTTTGTAATAAACTTAGTTGGGTTGTTGTTTGAAAGTGGAAACCAGAATTTTAATCGTGTTCATATTAAGGCGGCTTCTAATATAGCTGAGGCATCTGCGCACTACAAAGTTTCCAAATTAATACAAATATCCTCGGTTGGTGCTAGTGAAAAATCAGAATCAAATTACAGTGTATCCAAGGCTATTGCCGAAAAAAAAATGAGAGAAATTTACCCGTCCGCAATAGTTCTTAGACCGAGTATAATATTTGGTCCAGAAGACAGTTTTATTAATTTGTTTGCATCTATAGCTAGGTTTTCACCTGGCCTTCCCGTTTTTGGAGGCTCCCTTTTCCCCAAGTTTGAGCTATTTTCTAAAGGTAGAATACTAGATTTAGACTTTTTTGGGGAAGGAGGAACAAAATTCCAGCCAGTCTATGTGGGCGACGTTATTAAAGCTATTGCTAAATGTCTAGAGCTTGGCGCTGCCGATGGAAATACCTATGAATTAGGAGGGCCTAGAGTCCTCTCCACCAAAGAGTTAATGCAAATGATTTTAGGTGCAATTGGACGTCGACGACTTTTAGTTCCAACCCCATTCTGGTATCTCACATTATTAGCTTCGTTTTTGGAGCTTCTCCCGCGTCCTTTAATTACCAAGGACCAGGTAAAGTCCCTTAGAGAGGACAACGTTGTGTCAAATAATGCGCAGGTCTTAGAGGATTTAGATATTTCACCCACAGACTTAGAGGCTATTATACCCCACTATCTACTTCGTTTTAGAAAAAGTAATAGTGGGGGGCTAAAGTCTATTTAGTTTCCTTTAAAAATAGGTTTTTCCTTAGCCACAAATGCGTCAAACGCTCTTTTAAAATCGCTGGTTTGCATACAGAGTGCTTGAGCTTGAGCTTCGGCCTCAATAAATTCTTCAATTCCCATATTCCATTCTCTGTTAAGCATTGTTTTAGTAATGCCATTAGCAAAGGTAGGTCCCTTAGATAGTTTTTCGGCAAGTTCCCTAACTGTTTTTTCCAGTTCCTCTGTTTTAACTACACTATTAAAAAACCCCCACCTTTCTGCTTCATCGGCACTCATAGTTCTGCCAGTAAAAAGGAGTTCAGACGCCCGTCCAAATCCAATTAGTCGTGGTAAAATTGCGCAAGCCCCCATATCACATCCAGCGAGACCCACTCGATTAAAAAGAAAAGCAACCCTCGCATCTGGAGTGCCATAACGGATATCAGCAGCCATCGCTATGCAGGCCCCTGCCCCAGCACAAATTCCCTCCACCGCTGCTATTACTGGTTGAGGGCAATTCCTAATTGCCTTCACAAGATCTCCTGTCATGCGAGTAAACTCTAGTAGCTCATCCATCTCCATTTCAACTAGGGGACCTATAATTTCATGAACATCTCCTCCAGAACAAAAATTTCCCCCATTCCCCGAAAAGATAACGGCCTTGATTGCGTCTACAGTTTTGAGCTTTAAGAATGTATCTCTAAGTTCAGCATAACTATCAAATGTCAGGGGGTTTTTTTTATCCGGTCTATTAAGACAAATAGTCGCAATGTTATTTGTTACCGTCCAGTCAAAGTGTGACGGGTTTATTTCATCTGTTTTCATTTTGAAGTCCTATTGAATAAAAATAATTAATATCTAGCCAATAACATGATCATGTACCATAACATAGAAATTGAGGAATATCATTTAGTCAAATAAAGTTTGGGATAGTTATGAAAAAATATGAATTTTTATACAAGGTAATGTTTAGTGATTGTGATCCAGCGAAGATAGTTTTTTACCCAAAGTATTTTCAGTGGTTTGATATTGCCACGCAAAAGATGTTTAACCAGGCTGGTCTTGAGTGGTCAAAGTTTTGGCCCGAAAACGATCTGGCCGGGTTGCCTATAGTGGATGCCTCTGCAACCTTTAAAGGGCCGGCTAGAATGGATGATGAATTAATTATTGAGTCCTGGATAGCAAAATGTAGGGAAAAAATATTTGTGGTTAATCATAGAATTATAAAAAATGGGGCGGTTATTGTAGAGGGTAAGGAAGTCAGAGCTTGTGTAAAACAGGATAAATCTAGTGAAAAAGGTATAAAAGCCGTGCCGCTTCCAGAAGAGGCAGTTCGAATGCTAACAAAATGAAATGAGCCATAAGGATTAAAAATGGTAAAATATATTCGAGAATCTCTGCTAAAAACGCCAGGAAAGCCTAATCCACCAACCTACGGTGTTCTGCAAGAGGATGGTCTAGCAGAAGTGGTGAGACCAATGGGTTTGAATGAGAGTCTGTTTGA
Source organism: Alphaproteobacteria bacterium MarineAlpha3_Bin7 (assembly GCA_002937995.1). Classification (GTDB taxonomy): domain Bacteria; phylum Pseudomonadota; class Alphaproteobacteria; order Rhodospirillales; family UBA2165. The sequence continues at coordinate 9,624 of PTLG01000027.1, forward strand.
GCCCTCACCGAGGGTATTAGAAGCGATAGTTGATAACCTTGATAAAATTGGAAGATATCCAGATGCTCAACCGCCTAGACTCTCAAAAAAAATATCTAACATATTTGAAATAGAGGAGAATTTAATTGTTTGGGGAAATGGAAGTGAAGAGCTAATAAAGGGGGCAATTGACCTTTCAGTTCCAAGGGGAAAAGGCTTGGTACTTCCGGTCCCTACTTTTTGGGGTTATAGGTCCATAGTAGCAGCGTCAGAGGCCAAAACTAAATTTGTAAATTCAGAGGATAGGGGTTTAGTAAACGTACAAGCAATAATTGACGAGATAGATAAAGATACGCATGCAGTAATTTGTGTAACACCAAACAATCCCAGCGGATTCTGTCTTTCTGAAGAAGAAATTCAGAAATTATTCTTTTCCATTGATATAGACACTCTTCTTATCGTGGATGAGGCATACTGTGAATTTGGTCAGCATGCTGGAGGCCCAGATGTTTTGGCTTGTCTAAAAAAACGTAAAGGTCCGTGGGTGTCTATTAGGACTTTTTCCAAAAGCTATTCGATGGCCGGAATGAGGGTGGGCTACGCGATATGTAGTGACACTATGCTAGCTGATGCCTTAAAAAAAACAACTTGTGTATTTAATTTACCTATTTTAGGTATTGTGGCCGCAGCCGCAGCTTTAGATGATGAGGATCATTTAAAAATGCTTATGGAAAAAGTTTCCAAAGGGCGAGAGCAGCTAGATAATGGTCTCCGAGAAATGTCTCTGTCTCCCCTTCTTTCTGCAACAAATTTTATATCCGTTGAACTTCCAGTTGATGGCAAAAAGGTGGCCCAGTCTATGCTGGAAAAAGGTGTACAAATACATGCTTGGCCGGATCCTGGTTATGAAAATTATATTCGGATAACAATTGGAACCGCCGCCGACAATAGTTTTTGTTTAAATATTCTAAAGGAAATTTTATAAAATCACTAATATATTCTAGGTCATAAATTCCTTGAGGCTATCAACCAAAAAAAGGTTTTCCTTCTCCGTTCCTACCGAAATTCTTATAAAATTCTCCATTCCGTAGTCTGATGTAGTTCTAGGAATTATTTTTTTTGAGTGAAGAAAATCTAACGCTAGCTCTGCATTATGTGTCGAGTCCTGTGGAAATTCGAGCGTAATAAAATTTGCGACAGTAGGTAAGGGGTTTAGTCCTATTTGCCTAAATTTTTCAATCAGTTTAGGTTTCCACTCTTTATTATGTTCTATATTTGATTGCACAAATTTTTGATCTTTTAGGGCCGCGACTCCAGCTTTTTGTGCGATAGTATTGATGTTGAACGGTTGCCTCAGTCTATTTAGATTATCAATTATATCTTGGGGACCATAAGCCCAACCAATTCGCAGTGCAGCCAATGCATATATCTTTGACAAAGTTCTTGTCACTACAACGTTATGGGTGTTTTTTGCAAAATCGATCCCATTGGGGCAGCCTTCAGGCTCTGCATATTCCTGATATGCATCGTCAATTACCAGCAAAACATTGTCTGGTATTTTTTTAATTAGATAATCTATCTCTTCATGGGATATAAAAGAACCAGTTGGGTTATTAGGGTTAGCTAGAAATATAATGCGAGTTTTCTCCGTAATGGCAGACAGGACATTGTCGACCGAAAATCTATAATTTTTCTCGTCTACAACTACCGGTATAGCTCCAGCTGCCAAAGTTGCCCGCTTGAACCAAATAAAACCATATCGGCTTAGAATGACCTCAAAATTTCTTGAAGCATAGGCTAGAACCAAGTTAAATATTAATGTATCAGAACCAGCACTGCATACTATTTTTTCAAATTCTATGTTGTTTAGCTTGGCTATAGCTTGTCGGAGTTCTATTGCGTCCCTATCCGGATAGCGGTTAATTGATTCTTGAGCTTCAGCTATAGCCTCTCTTGCTAACAGACTTGGTCCAAAAGGTGATTCGTTTGCTGACAAATTTATAACGGTATCAGTTAACGGTTTACCATCTCCTCTTACAACAAATGGGGGTACTCCGCTAAAGTCGTATGTTGTTTTAAGCAATGTTTCTTTAGTCATTAAAAGGGCTCCCAAATGCCTCCTCGGACTTATTACTGGTGTAAGATTTGACTCAAGAAAAGTTTTGCTCTGTCCGATTGAGGTCTGTCAAAGAAGTTATCTGGTTTATTTTCTTCAATAATTTGTCCCTCATCCATAAACATAACTCTATCTGCAACTTCTCTTGCAAAACCCATCTCATGGGTTACCACAAGCATTGTCATTCCTTCCTTCGCGAGGTCTATCATTACATCCAAAACCTCCTTTACCATTTCTGGATCAAGAGCGGATGTAACTTCGTCAAATAACATAATCTTTGGCTTCATACACAAGGATCTGGCTATAGCGACGCGCTGTTGTTGTCCTCCGGATAATTGTCCAGGATATTTATCAATCTGATCTAAAATCTTAACCCGTTTGAGATAGGTAATAGCTATGTCCTCGGCATCACGTTTAGGAACTCTGCGGACTAAATGTTGGCCAATGACTAGATTATCTTTCACTGTCATATGGGGAAATAAATTAAACGATTGGAAGACCATCCCAACTTCGGACCGAATAGAATCAATATTTTTCAAGTCATCATTCAATTCAATTCCATCTACAATTATTGAGCCTCTCTGATGTGCCTCGAGCCTATTAATACAGCGTATAAGGGTGGACTTTCCCGAGCCCGAAGGCCCACAAATAACGATCCGTTCTCCTTTGGTGACATTGAGGTCAATATCGCGTAGCACATGGAAATCACCGAACCACTTGTTAACTTTATCGAATGAGATGATAGGTCCCTCGGCCATCGATGCATCCCTTAGTACTGTTCAATATTACTTCGGTTTTCTAGTCGTGATGAATATTTAGACATACCATAGGTAAAAATAAAATAGCAAATAGCTGCAAATGTGTATGCTGAACTGAAAATATGCGGAGGTCCTACCCAGTCGGACGATTCTAGAGAAATTTGAATAATCCCGAGGAGATCACTAAAGCCAATTAACATTACGATGGTAGTTTCTTTGAAAATACCAATACAAGTATTCATCATAGCTGGTATTGAGTTCCGAATGGCCTGTGGAAGTATAATATATCCCATCATCTTCCAGTAAGACATACCAATGGCGCGCGATGCTTCAAATTGGCCGATGGGTATTGATTGTAGACCCCCCCTAAAAACTTCCGCCATATAAGCAGAGTTGAAGGCTGCAAAGGCTATAAAGGCCCGAACTACAACATCAATCTTACTTCCGTCGGGTATGAAAATAGGAAGAAGCGCAACAAACATAACAATCACAACAATATGAGGAACCCCTCTCCAAAACTCGATGAAATAGGTGCAAACCTTACTAATTACTGTGAGCTCTGACGTTCTTCCAAGGGCGAGAATAATACCAAGGGGGATAGATCCAAGAATTGAGATACTCGCGATAACGAGGGTCAGTAGCAGCCCTCCAAAATTTTCGGGAGCCACATATTCTAGATCGAAAGAGTCCCCCAACAGAAAAATATATGCCAAAAGAGGAAAAAAAATAACCATAGTTATACGAAAGTATCTGGTCCAGCGACCATAGGAATAAAGAAAAGAAATGATAGTTATAGCTGCTAGCACATAAACGATATTTACTCTCCAGTATAGTTCCTTTGGATATAGTCCGTAGACAAAGAGCGGCCAGCGATCTGTTACGAAAGCCCAACAGGCCCCATTGCTGTTGGGGCAGGCCTTTGCGGATTCACCAAACCAAACAGCATTTATAAAGGCCCACTGGATAAAAAAGTCGGCAAGGACAAAAATAGTATAAGCTAGCACAATCGTGATTAGTGAGTTAAACCAGCTTGAAAAAAAATTTATTTTTATCCAGCCAAGAATCCCAGTCGTCTGATGCGGTGCTGGTTGTGGTTGTTTGAAAGGTATATTACTGGGTTCCATAGTTCCTTCTATCTCTCAGGAATCTTAGTGAAACGGTTGTAGATGGCCATAAGCGTCGCAATAAAGAGACTGATGCCGAGGTAGCCACAAAGGGTGATCGCCTGCAGTTCCATGACCTGTCCAGTTTGAGGAGTTATTGCTCCATCAATAGCCCAAAAGAAGTCTGCATAACCTATAGCAGAGGCTAAGGCGGTCGATTTTGCTAGATTAAGATACTGGTTGGTCACTGGAGGGATGATAAATCGTAGGGCTTGAGGTACGATGATCTGAGAGTATGTCTGCATGGTAGTAAAGCCGATGGAGCCCGAGGCTTCTCTCTGCCCTTTATCAACTGACTGTATGCCGGCACGGATGATTTCGCCCACGAAAGCAGCGTTATAGAGGGTTAAACCAAATAACATTGCTGTGAATTCAGGCTCAAGAACTGTGCCTCCCTGGAAATTGAAGCGGCCAAATTTTGGGATATCCCAAGAAATTGGAAAATCCAAAAGCCAAGCGACCGACAGCGGTAAGACAGTAACTAAAATAACCCCGATTGTTAATGAGGGAAAAGGTTGCCCTGTATTATTTTGTCTCCGTTTTGCCCAGACCCATATGATTGTTGAGATTAAAACAGCAATAAAAAATGCCCACAAGATCAGATTGGTACCACCTTCTAGTATGGGTAGTGGGACAAAAAAACCTTCTATATTCAAAAATGCCACGTCAAACATGTTGATAGAAGATCGCTTGCCAGGCAGCATTTTGAGAGCAGCAAAATACCAGAAAAATAGTTGCAGTAGTAACGGCACATTCCGGAAAACCTCTACATAACTGCTGCCCAACTTGCGTAACAGCAGGTTTGGAGAGAGCTTTGCCATCGCAATAAAGAATCCTAATATTGTAGCGAGCACAATGGCGATAGCAGATAGGGTTATTGTGTTTAACAGTGTGACTATCATAGCATCTGCATAGCTTGACTTTGCGCTGTAATCGATAAGTGCTGGGCTTATTGGAAAACCGGCTTCGTCAGTTAGAAAATCAAAGCCTGTTTTTAGACCTAGGCGGGCCATATTGGTCGAGGCGGTATTATAGACCCAGATAATAGTAAGGATTATGAGAACCACAAATCCCCATTGGTAAGTAAGAGAACGTACACTCCCCTGGCGCCAGAAACTAATTAGATTATTCATCACGTAAAAGAAATCAGTGAACACAAATGGGTGTCCCACACTTTAATTAATGAGACACCCATTTTAGCGTTTAATCGATTAATGGGTTACAACTTAACGGAATGGAGGAGAAATTAACAATCCACCTTTGGTATATAGAACATTTTTACCACGTCCCATCTTTAGTCGACTATCTTTACCCAAGTGTTTTTCCCAGATCTCACCGTAGTTGCCAACGGCCTTAATAGCATTGTAAGCCCAGTCTTTGCCTAAACCAATTTTGGCACCAAATTTTCCGCTCGTCCCTAGAATGCGCTGTACAAAGGGGTTTTTTGCACTTGACCGCATATTGTCAACATTTTTGCTGGTAATTCCATATTCCTCAGCAGCAATAAGCGCATTAAATGTCCACACAACGATGTCTTTCCATACCTGGTCACCATGTCCTACCATTGGAGAAATAGGCTCATTTGAGATAGTTTCAGGCAGAATCATATGCTCATCAGGGTTTGACATCGAGAGGCGTCGGGCACCAAGGCCAAACTTATCCGTTGCAAATACGTCGCAACGTTTTGCGTCGTAGGCTTTTTGCGCTTCGCCCATACTTCCAAAAGTTACCTGTTTGAATTTCATGTCGTTTTTGCGGAAAAAATCTGACACGTTACCCTGCGTTGTTGCCCCTCCAGACAGACAAAAAGTAGCTCCGTCTAGCTCTTTAGCAGATTTTACGCCAAGGCTTTTTCTAACCATGAAGCCCTGTCCGTCGTATACCATAACTCGCGTAAAGTCGAGGCCCTGTCCAACGTCGCGACCAAATGTCCAAGTAAATCGATGCGTTACTACGTCTACAGTGCCAGCTTTCATAGCATTGAAGGCAACCGGCAATTTCATTTTTGTAGTTTTGATTTTGTCAGCGTCACCAAGAACAGCCGCTGCAACAGCCCGACACAAATCAACATCAAAGCCCACCATTTTTCCCGCTTTGTTTGGGAAAGCGTAACCTGGCACACCTGGTACAACACCACAATGTAAAACACCTGCTTTTTTTACTGAAGCAAGTCGATCTGCTTTAGCCGCTGGAATAAGAAAAGATGTGGCTACTATAATTCCCAAGAATGCTGAGAAAACGTAGCGTATTTTAGTATCTATCATGTAGACCTCCCGAGAGAGCTAATAGCTCTCATGTTAATTAATAAGAATAATATAGATAATAACGAAACCCGTGTCTTGAACAAGACCAAAACAATAAACTACTAACTTAGCAAAATCTAAAAACTTTTCTCCAATAACATATTCAGGCGTTCCGAGAAGCTGCTAGGGTCACTTACAGTTTGTCCCTCAATAATACAGGCCTCATCCAAAAGAATAAGAGCCATGCTTTTAACGGTATCCTTTTGGGCAGGTTTTCCCGCCATCTTGCTAAGCTTAATAATTAGTGGGTGCGATGGATTTATCTCTAAAATCCTAGCTGCGCTGGGAGTATCTACGTGACCTTGGGATTTAAGCATCCGTTCTAAGTGTAAATCCATATCACCTTCTCCAGCAACGAGGCATACTGCACTTTCAACTAGCCTATCGGAGGACTTAACATCCTTAACTGTTTCACCTAGCGTTTCTTTGAAATCGATAATTAATTTAGCAATGGAGCTATCATTGGCTTTTTCTTTCTCCTCATTGCTGTCCTTTTTGTCTTTTTTAGAATCCTTAATTTTAGAGAGATCAATTGAGCTTGAGGTAACTGAAGTAAAGGATTTTTCTTCATAAGTTCCTACCATCGGCAACCAAAATTCGTCAACAGGGTCTGTCATGAACAGCACTTCAATGTTTTTTGACTTGAAACCTTCCAATTGAGGGCTGTTCCTCAGAGTTTCGATATCGTCCCCACTTATATAAAATATATTATCCTGACCCTTTTTCATCCTCTCTATATAATCCTTGAGGCTGGTAGTATCTTCAGAGTTTGTTGATTTAAATTTTACCAAATTTAGAATCTTTTCTCTATTTTCATGGTCTTCATATAATCCCTCTTTTAACACTGGACCAAAATTTTCCCAGAATTGAGCGTATTCTGATGGAGATTTATCAGCTTTTTTTTGTAATTCATTGAAGACTCTTTTTATTAGGGCACCACGAATTTTATTTACGACTGGGTTTCGTTGTAGCATCTCTCTACTAACATTTAAGGGCAAGTCCTCAGAGTCGACTATGCCCCTAATAAACCTGAGGTAGGCAGGCATCAACTCTTCGCAGTCACGAGTAATGAAAACTCTCTTCACATAAAGTTGTAGCTGGTGTTTTCGGTCTGGGTTCATCAGATCGAAGGGTTTGGTTGATGGGACAAATATCAAATTGGTATATTCTAGCTTTCCCTCAGCCCTATTGTGCATAATCAACCATGGCTCATCATACATATGACCAACGTGGTTATAAAATTCTTTATATTGTTCTGGCGTAACGTCTTTTTTTTGTCTGGTCCATAGTGCAGAGCCGGTGTTTATTTGTTCTTCGCCATCTTTTGTGGCAATCATTATGGGTATAGATATATGATCTGAATATGTTCTAACGATATTTCGAATTCGGGCCTCTTCGATAAATTCTTTGTCCTCTTTTTTAAGAAATAGTGTAATGGATGTGCCGGATTTTTCTTTTTCACTTTTATCAATAGTGAAAGACCCTTTTCCATCAGAAGTCCAAAGCCAGGCGTCTCTTCCCCCGGCTTTTCTTGTTAAAACCTCAACTTTTTCTGCGACACTAAAAGAAGCGTAGAACCCCACACCAAATTGACCAATAAGCGCTGTATCTTTTTTTTCATCTCCAGAGAGGTTTTCCAGAAAGGCTGTTGTTCCAGACCTAGCTATAGTTCCCAAGTTCGCAATAAGGTCTTTTTTATTCATTCCTATACCATTGTCTTCAACGGTAATGGATAGATCCTTTTTTACAGTTGAAACTTTGATAGAGGGTTCTGTACTTTCTCCAGCTAATTTTTTATCTGTTAAGGATAAATACCGGAGTTTATCACATGCATCCGAAGCATTAGATATTAGTTCACGCAAAAATATTTCTTTATTGCTATATAAGGAATTAATAACAATACCCAGAACTTTGCTGACTTCAGCCTGAAACTCCATTTTTTCTTCAGCCATAAAAACCCCTTTTTACTTTATTTCCTACCTCACGTAGATATGTATCCCTAGAACCATTTTTTCAAGACCTTATGATTAAATGGCATAATAATTTTAAGCTATTTCGTAAATATCGTACATCACATAATCTGGGTATCTTTCTCCCGTTCCAGCAGCTAAGATACTATTTAACCAAGCATATTTTTTGCTTCCCGTCTCAAATCTACATAGGGTACGCATGTAATATTCTGTTGGATTGACTTTTTTGCCAGATTGCAATCGGTTTAAAACCTCCTGTTCTCCAACCCTTAGTCCTTGATAACTCAAAAATATTATTTCGTTGTCATCGGTTAATAAAGAGACTCTGACATCCATTTGCACCGAATTATCCTGTCTAATTAATAACCAATCTCCCCCGGGTCCTTGAACAGTTCCTTTGAGATTAGGTCCTTCAAAGTGTCCACCATCTATGTTGGCAATTACCCTTTTCCCATAGGGGGTTTCCCCTAACTGTATGAGATTAGGGGCAAAAAAAGTAATTTCCAATAAGTGATTTAGCCCTATAGGTCTTTTCATTTCAATCTCCGATTTTGTTAAATTCAAGATAATACCCTGCCGGCATCAATTTTAAGTAATGTACCAGTCATGTGCGGTGCGTCGTCACTTAATGCAAAGGCTACAAAATTGGCTAATTCATATGGTTCCACTACCTCCTTCATTGGAAGGGTTGGCCCCACTTTCTCCAAATATCCTGGTATATTTTCGGTTATGGGTGTTTTTGTAGTCCCTGGCACTATAGTATTTACTCTTATATTTTTATCTGCCAACTCCAAAGCGAGGGCCTGCAACATGGCATGAACGCCACCTTTCGCTGCAATATAGGATGTAAAATTGGGCGCTACTTTTATGGCAGTAGAAGAGCCTGTCGCAAGCAAACTGCCACCTTTTCCCTGCTTTATGAGTACTCTCGCAACTGCCTGAAGCGTTAAAAAAACGCCCGTTAAATTTGTGCTGATTATAGTGTTCCAGTCTTCGAGGGTTATCTCTGTTAAAGGTTGTTGTCCTAATACAATGCCAGCATTGGCAACAGCAGCGTCAATATGTCCAAATTTGCTAATGGTATGGTTAACCAAGTCCTCTATTGCATCT
>PTLG01000270.1 GCA_002937995.1 Alphaproteobacteria bacterium MarineAlpha3_Bin7
ATGTGATCCTGATTTAATAGTTCTTCAGGATCTCTTGGGGTGAAACCGAATAACTTATCAAAATTATTATTGGTCATTCTCAAACCCGTACAGTAATCAAAGTATTTCTGGTTTAATCGAAAGGTCCCATCTTCCTTTAAGTCCATCAACTCATCTAAAATCAGGTTTTTATATTTTGGTTCACCATATGGTGCTAGGCCCATAACTTTATATTCTCCGGAATTAACCTTGAAACCAGTGAAGTAGGTAAAGGCTGAATATAATAGACCCAATGAGTGTGGAAAATGTAACTCTCTTTCTATATTTAGAGAATTACCTGACCCGTGTGCTACTGTCGTTGTTGCCCATTCACCAACCCCATCCATTGTTAGAACAAGAGCCTCCTGAAAAGGCGAGGGGTAAAATGCACTAGCTGCGTGACTTTGATGGTGTTCAGAAAATAGTAACTTATTTTTCCAATCAAAGTTTTTATCAAAATTTTGAAATTCTTTTCTTAGTAAATCCTTTTGAAATAGTTTTTCCCTCAGCCAGATGGGCATTGCAGCCTTAAAGGATATAAATCCACGTGGCGCAAATGACAGATAGGTTTCTAGAAGTCGCTCAAACTTGAGAAATGGTTTATCATAGAATGCTACATAATCAATTTCGTTGAGCGAGCAATTCGCTGCCTCCAAGCAATAATTTATCGCGTTAACTGGAAAACTGGCATCGTGTTTTGTTCTCGTAAAGCGTTCTTCCTGAGCAGCCGCTATCAAATTTTCATTTTTGATTATAGCTGCGGCGCTATCGTGATAAAAAGAGGAAACTCCGAGAATAATCACAATCAATTCTATCAAAAAATAGTATAAACGAATGGCGCGACAGCCGACCCTTGGGTCAATATGATAAGACCTCCAAATAATGCAAACATTATCAAAATAGGTAATAACCAGTATTTTTTTCTAGCTCTCATAAACGCCCAAAGTTCAAAAATAAAACTCATTCTTTCTTCCTAAAATTGATTTTTCATAGACTCAGATGACGGTCCTGGGGGGTCACGGTATTTCCAGTAACTGTCTAGTGAATCATCAAATTCTAAATCAAGGGGTCTCTTCTTCAGTGTTCTCATAATTAGCGCTGTTGGGGTAATAGTAAAAAAATATAAAAAACCCATTACAATGGGAGTTACTATTTTTCCCAGCAACAAACCAAACTTAAACCAAATATAATTAAAAGGTTTATAAATTGAAGGATAAATAAAGGAAATGAAAAATAAAAAAATGCCTGTGACGAGTGCCCACACTCTGAAGGTGCCTTCCTCCATGAGGGGCCATAAGGCGATAACAAAAAATACCACAGCAAATACTATCCCAAAGGATTTGTTAGATCCAATCTGTATATCCTGTTTTTCGATAATATTTTCGTGCGTTTTCAAGGGTTGCCTTTCTTAATTCTTTTTTATTATTTTACGTAAAAAGTTTTATTATTAAATTCCATTTGTATTACTTTTATAGTGTAAAATCTATTAATTAATAACTTTCAAAACTTGGGTTCGTCTTTTATTTAGAATACATCTTGAAAAATAGCCATCTCTGTTTACCCTGAGAATATGTTATTCAGGAAGGGAATCAGTGCCGGTGTGCTGGCTGCTCTTCAAAAGCAGTAGAGGTCGTAAGACGATCTTAGTGGGTTCGACTCCCACTCTCTTCCGCCAATAAGTTTTGTATTAAAGGGATTAAAATGAGTAATAAGAAGATTTATGCTGACAAACGGGGAGCTATTGGTTGGCTTATATTCAACAATCCAGAAAAGAGGAATGCAATTTCACTGGATATGGCCAAAATGGCTACGCAAATTTTAGATGAATTTTCTAATGATGATTCAATCCGAGTTGTAATACTTAAGGGAGAGGGTGGAAAATCTTTTGTCTCTGGCCAGGATATATCGGAGTTTGAAAAACTGCGATCCACACCAGAAGGAATTGCGAACTATGAAAAAATTACCAATGGTATGTATCAAGGTGTAAGGGACTTAAAAAAGCCAA
>PTLG01000271.1 GCA_002937995.1 Alphaproteobacteria bacterium MarineAlpha3_Bin7
TACTCTAAGGCAGATGAATTCGCGCTCCATGTCGATATGGCTAATGAAGCTTATTTAGTGGGCGATGCGCCACCGTTAGATAGCTACTTGAATATAGAAAATATCCAACAGGTTGTTAGTGAAACCAGGGTAGAGGCTGTTCATCCTGGATATGGGTTTCTATCTGAGAACGCCGAATTTGCTGAACGCCTCGAAAAGATAGGCGTTAAATTTATTGGACCAAAACCTGCGTCAATAAGAAAGATGGGTGATAAAATTGAGGCCAAGAAAATTGCTCTGGAAGCAGGAGTTCAGTGTGTTCCTGGTTTTAATGAGCCTCTGGAGGACTATTCCCAGGCTAACTTACTCGCAAAGGAGATTGGCTACCCTGTCATGTTAAAGGCTTCAGCGGGTGGTGGTGGTAAGGGGATACGTATAGTAAAAAATAGTAAAGAGTTGGAAGTAGCTCTGCCTGCCTGTATTTCGGAAGCGGTAACGAGTTTTGGTGACCCGAGAGTTTTTATAGAAAAGTTTATAAAAACACCCCGTCATATTGAGATACAGGTTTTGGCTGACGAACTGGGTAATACCATACATTTGGGAGAGAGAGAGTGCTCAATTCAGAGACGTCATCAGAAAGTAATTGAGGAAGCGCCAAGTGCATTTCTCTCTCCTGAACTGCGGGAGGAAATGGGTCAACAGAGTATAGCTCTTGCTGCAGCCGTAGATTATGTTTCTGCGGGGACAGTAGAATTTATAGTTGACGAAGATAGTAACTTTTACTTCCTGGAAATGAATACAAGGTTACAAGTAGAACATCCCGTTACAGAATTGGTTACTGGAATTGATATTGTACAGCAAATGATCAAAATAGCCGCTGGGGAAGAATTAGACTTTCAACAAAAAGACATAGGATTTAGTGGCTGGGCCTTAGAGTCCCGTATATATACAGAAGATCCAGAACACGGCTTTGTACCATCAATCGGTCGCCTTACGCGATATAGGGAACCAGTTACCTCGGCATTTGGCATAACCAAAAATGTGAGGTTGGACGGAGGGGTTAATGAGGGCGACGAGATAAATCAATATTATGATCCTATGATTGCTAAACTTATTACTCACGGTAATGACAGAGAGGAGGCAATCAGACATATGAGTTGGGCCTTAGATGAATATTATATACGAGGGGTGGAAACTAACTTATCTTTTTTAGCTGCAATTATGAACAACAAACGTTTTTCAAGTGCAAAAATTTCTACAAATTTTATCGAAGAAGAGTTTGGTGATAAATATACTCCTGATTCCGCAGACAACCCTAATTTATCAAATCTTATTGCGGTGGCGGCTGCGGCCAACAGACTTATAACTGAAAAATATCAAAAATCCTTTATTAGGAGTGAGAACAACGAAATTCAGGCTATTCAATCCCCCAATATACCAGAAGACTGGGTTGTTTTGTGTAAGGGGGATAGTTATCCAATCAAGCTTAAAATTAAAAATGGTATTTTTAATCTCATATCCAATGATGACGAGTTTTCTATTGAAACAGATTGGAAACCAGGTCAACCGATATTCTTAGCTAGAATAAATGGTGAGCTAATATCCTTACAGATTAAAATTGACCATTCTGGAATTTATATTAGGCATTCGGGTTTTTCAACATTACTTAAAGTTGTGAGCCCTGAGTCGGCTAGACTAAGAGGGCTGGCACCAAAACAAGAAAGTATAAAAAGTCTTAAAAACATTTTTTCGCCCATGCCTGGTCTTATTACCAGTATCAATGTATCAGAGGGAGACAAAATACGTAATGGTCAAAATTTATTGATTATTGAAGCTATGAAAATGGAGAATTCTATTATTGCAGAGAGTAGTGGGAAGGTGAAAAAGATTACTGCCAGTGTTGGTGACAACGTTGGTGCTGGTGATGTGCTTATTATTCTTGATTAGATATTTGGGGATCCAGTTGTATCGAAAAATGTTTTGAAAAATTACTTTTTAGAATATTATCTAGTTCGTTTTTATTTGTTATAATACCAAGATTCT
>PTLG01000028.1 GCA_002937995.1 Alphaproteobacteria bacterium MarineAlpha3_Bin7
GTTGCCTGAGGGCAGGTCATCGAGCGCAAGTTTTACCAATTTTCTTCTTTCGCATGATGCATTATTATTGTCTGTCGAACCCCAACTTTTTAATTGATGACATTTTACGTCCATCTTAGTTAGGAGCTTATCCATAAAATATTGAGGATGAGTAGGTTCCAATTTTTTATGGCTTTCCCTGATTGTATCTACGTTTAAACCCGGTAAAATTACAACACCATTAGGGAGTTGTTCTATACAGCATAGTAAATCAGCTGTCGCCGGTATGCTTCCAGTGGAGCCAGCCGCTACTACCAACCCCTGTGGAGGCGATTCTGACCAGGACTGTATTTGGTTTGTTAAAAGCTGGTTTCTTCGTTCTATAGGGTCAGAAAAACCTAATTCTTGGATTATATTTGGCCATTCTTTACCAACAATTTTTAAAAATTTTAGTGTTTTCTGCCAATGTTCCGAATATTTATTAGGAACCAAATGTTCTAAATTATCAAAAGATAAACGATCAGTCTGAACTTGATCTATAAATTTTCCAAGCATAAAAGCTAATTGCGAGGCTTCTACTAATGAACAGTTATTCTTTTCAACTGCCAAAACTAGTTTTGTCAAAAGAAGTCTACGCTGAATATTTGGCATTGGTGGCAAGCTATCGGAAGGCGAAAAAGTGTTAGATTCAGCAAGTTCAAACATCAATTCTTGGTCATCGAGATCGCCGATCGGTAGGATAGTAGGCATTAAAAGTGCCTTTTTATTATAATAATTCAAAAAAGCTTCTTTTAAACTTGTTACCGCACGTCGATTAGGTAGGTAGATAGTGGAGTCTTTTAATTGAAGGTTTTTATAAGTTAAATGTTTATTAATCCCATCAACCAAGACTGATAGAAATGGCTCCCCAGCTTCAATATAGTATACATTTCTATCCAAATTATTTTATCACTAACTATTTAGAGTTTGAATGGCCACCAAAATAATCTTCAGCAATTTCTAAACCATCGATATCGCCTATGTGAAGCCAGTTCCCATTATAAACAAATCCAAACAATCTCTCACTCGATAAAAGTTTATCAAAAACCTTATTCAATGAGAATGGCTTTTCTGGATATTCTTCAAAAATATTGGGTTTTATTAGTTGCAAACCCGCAAATACAAATGGTGCCGACTCTCCAGCGTTTTTCCTTGTCACCATACCATTAGGTTCCATAAAAAAATCACCTTTTCCATTATAGCCAAATGCAGACTCTGTAGGCTTTAAAAGTAATAAAGCGTCCATATTATTGTCTTTCCAGGCGGATAATAGACCTTCTAGCGCTTCCTCGTACTTATCATGCCATATAATATCAGAGTTACATGTGAAGAACGGTTTATTCCCAAGAAAAGGGAGCGCCTTCTTTATTCCACCACCCGTATCTAATATTTGATTCGTCTCGTCAGAAACAATGATTTCTATATCGTCCCTATCCTCAAGGTATGTTATTACTTGGTCTGCTAGGTAATGCACATTTACCACAAGCCTTTCCAAGCCAGCTTTAACAAAGTGATCGATTGCGTAGCCAATTATTGGTTTTCCCGCTACCATTACTAAAGGCTTGGGTGTATTTATAGTTATTGGTTGTAGTCTCCTGCCTAGACCAGCTGCTAGGATCATGGCTTTATTTGCTATTAATCCTGTCATCCTAGGCTCTTCGTTGGAAATTTATAGCGTTTTTCGAATGGAATAAATTCATTTAGCCAAGTCTCTAGGGGGGCTAAAAATGCCGACTGGCATGATTTTTCTAGTAGGTGCCAGACCCTAGGCATGTGTTCTAAATATTTATTTTTATTGTCTCTTTGGCAAAGCCTAGAGAATATTCCTAATACTTTGCAATGCCGTTGGGCTGAGAGTAAAGCAAACTCTTTATTAAATTTGGTTATGTCCAGGTCAGGAAATGCTAAAATGTAATCACCTTTTATCTTGTTATATAAATCTGTAGGGATTTCTCTTCGTGCATCTTCTAGAAGGGACATGAGATCATATGTAGGGGAACCAATTACAGCGTCCTGATAATCAATTAGTCCACACCTCTGTTCACCCTGTCTTTTAGGAAGCCAAAAAAGGTTATCGGCATGAAAGTCTCTAAGTACTAGGGTGGGCTCCAAAACTAAATACTCAGATATTAACCTTATCCATATTTTTTGAAAATCTGCTATTGCACCCTTCAAGGCTTTATTTTTCAGAAAATTTGGTAAATACCATTCACAAAAAATAGATAATTCTTCTAATAGTAAATTAGTATTATAGTCAGGTAAATTTAGTTGAGACCAGTCACGAGACTGGTTGCTGTGCATTTTTATTAGAACCTCCAGCGCAGAGGAATATAACAAACTGTCTTCGACAGTCTTTCCTGCTACCCTCATAAAAGTTGTATCGCCGAAATCTTCTATTATAAGCAAACCTTTTTTGGGGTCCTTAGAAAAAATAATAGGGACGCTATATTTTTTTTCTAGTAGGTAGTTGGTAACCTTTATAAACTCGTATATATTTTCCCCTTCTGGTGGGCAAATCATCAATAAAGCTTGATTAGATCCAGAGCGCAGTCTCTCGTATTTTCGCGATGATGCGTCAGCCTCTAACTTTTCACGTTGACTGTTAGCCCAACCTGAAGATATTAGAAAGTCGCTAATTGCAGTGTTTCTAATGTTCAAATCCCATTCTCGCTTTGATTGTTTTTATCCTTTCTGACCAGTTAACCTCATACTCTAAGGATAGAGATCTGTTGGTCTCCGGCTCAGTTTTTGAATATGACAGCACTAAGTCAAGGCAATCCTTTGGTTTGAATTTTCCCATTTTCTCTGGCCACTCAATTAGCGATATGCCGCTAAGAAATAAGTCTTCAACCCCTAGTTCAAATATTTCTTCTGGTGTTTCCACTCTATAAAAATCAAAGTGACTAATTGGTACTGGCTGAATTTCGTATGTTTGCAGCAGGGTAAAGGTGGGGCTTGGTACATGCCCCTCATACTTTAGGGCTTTTATAAAAGCTCTTGCGAATACTGTCTTTCCAACGCCCAGGTCTCCAGACAGCGTTATGATATCGCCCATTAAACTTAAACTAGCTAAATTTCCTGCCAATTTGCAGATTTCTATTTCATTTATTTCCTGAATTGTGAAAGTTTGTTTTTTAGTCATAAATTCACAAGGTTACAGCATTTGAACTAGAATTATTTACACAGATATAATATTAGTTAGATCGCCTGTCATATTTAAACTATTTTAATAAGCTGTTTTTAAACTAATATCTATAATGTTCGGGTTTAAAGGGCCCTTCTTTTGGAACGCCGATGTAATCTGCTTGGTCTTTGTTTAGTTCCGTGAGTTTAACGCCTAATTTTTCTAAATGTAGTCTTGCGACCTTCTCATCCAGCTCTTTGGGTAATACATAGACTTTGTTTTGGTATTTCTTATAATTTTTCCATAATTCTATTTGGGCTAAAACCTGATTGGTGAAGGACGCACTCATAACGAAGCTAGGGTGACCGGTCGCGCAGCCAAGATTAACTAGACGCCCCTCAGCTAAAACAATTATTCGTTTTCCATCAGCAAATTCAACCTCGTCAACTTGGGGTTTAACATTATGCCACTTATGGTTTTGTAATGCAGAAATCTGAATTTCTGAGTCAAAGTGACCTATGTTAGCCACAATTGCCCGGTCTTTCATTTTTCTCATATGTTCAATAGTTATTACATCAATATTTCCAGTAGTGGTAACAAAAATATCTGCTTGTTCAACAATGCTATCCATAGTTGACACTTCATACCCCTCCATAGATGCTTGAAGGGCGCATATAGGGTCGATTTCAGTTACAATAACTCGAGCGCCTTGACTACGTAGAGATGCTGCTGAACCTTTTCCAACATCCCCATAACCAGCAACAACAGCGGTTTTTCCTGCCAGCATTACATCAGTTGCTCGTTTTATTCCGTCCACTAAACTTTCTCTACAACCATAAAGATTATCAAACTTAGATTTTGTAACAGAATCATTTACATTTATGGCTGGAACCATAAGTTTTCCGGCTTTTTCCATTTCATAGAGTCTATGGACACCAGTAGTAGTTTCTTCTGATAGACCTCTTACCTCTTTTAATAAATCTGGCCTTTTTTCATGCATTACTAGTGTAAGGTCACCACCGTCGTCTAGAATCATATTTGGTTTCCAATTCCCAGGCCCAGTGAGTGTTTGTTCTATACACCACCAAAATTCTTCCTCTGTTTCTTCCTTCCAAGCAAAAACAGGTACACCGGTTTCTGCAATGGCAGCAGCAGCGTGATCCTGCGTGGAAAATACATTACATGAACTCCACCTAACTTCTGCACCAAGTGCTGTAAGTGTTTCGATAAGTACAGCAGTTTGTATTGTCATATGTAAACACCCGCATATTTTGGCTCCTTTTAGTGGTTTTGAATCCCCATACTCTTCTCTGAGAGCCATTAATCCTGGCATTTCAGTTTCTGCTATCAAAATTTCTTTTCTGCCCCAGTCTGATAGGGCTATATCGGCTATTTTATAATCTTTTGACATTCTAAAATTTATCTCCAATTAAAAGTAACTAAAAAAACCTATAACAAAGTGGACTAATTTATAATCGTTACATCACGATTTAGTTTACGAGGCAGGGTAAAATACAAAGTTAATTTTTATTTATGCCTTTTCACACTTAGTATTGAAAGTATTTATTTTGTATATTGATCAAAAAAATAAAGTTAAACTCCGCCGCTTAAGCTATTGGTAAATTGTCTGATTTTGGTATTACAATCAATAAACTATTCAAGGGATGGAAATTCAACAATAAACCTAGCTCCTGAGATTTGGTTGTTTTTTTGGGTAATATTTTCTGCCCAGATTCTGCCATTGTGCAGTTCTACAATTTGTTCGCATATATTTAAGCCCAATCCTGAATGATTGCCAAACTCTTCTTTTTTTTGCCTATCCTGATAAAATCTCTGGAAAATCCGATCAAGTGATTCTGGAGAAATTCCTGGTCCCTTATCCTCTACTATAATTTGAACTTTATTCTTTATTTTATGGACATCGACTCTAATTGTGTCATGCGGGGGGCTAAAACTTTGGGCATTTTCTACAAGATTTCGTAAGACCTGAACGAGGCGATCCTCGATTCCCATTACAAAAAAGCTATGTGGTTTATGCAATGTTATTAAGAGTTTAGAATCTTTATCACCGACTGTTTGATTGTAAAGTTGTTCAAAAGACTTAAGTGTTTGAGATAGATCAACTTCTAAGAAATTAGCTTTGGACAATTCAGCATCTACCCTTGATAGCTCAGAAATATCGGTTATTAGTCGATCCAGCCTGCTCACATCCTCCATTACGATTTTCATCAAATCCTTTCTTTGATTAGCGTCATCTATTTTTATAGCCGTTTCTATGGCACTTTTTATAGAGGTGAGTGGGTTTTTTATTTCGTGAGCAACATCCGCTGAGAACTGTTCTGCTAAATCCATGCGAGCCCACAAAGAATTGGTCATATCCTGAAGGGCTTTTGCCAACTCACCAATCTCATCATCCCTCTTGCTCAGATTTAAAATCGAATACTCTCTGCTTAAACCTTGTCTGACATTATTTGCTGTTTTTACAAGTCTATTGATAGGTTGAGCTATAGTCTTTGCTAAGTATATCGACAGGAAGACAGTGATTACGAGAGCGATCATTGATATCTGTAGGATTTGCAGACGTACTAAAAAAACCGACTCGTTTATTGCTAATGGGTTAAAGGTTAATATAAGTGTGCCCAAGACTTGTTTATATCTTTGCACTGGTACTGCTACACTTATTTTATCTACAGAGCCTTTCGATATGTCTACATGAAAAAGTTTTTGGCCCTCAAACGTCTTGTCTATCTGCGACCACAGATCTGGTGTGGGGTAAGTTATAATTTCTCCCGCGATATTTAAAGTTTTCAGGTTTGAAAAAAATAGGAAAGTAAATTTATCAAATATATTCAGGAGGTGTCTTGTGAAAATATTAGTAAATGTTTCTGGGGGTGGAAGCTCCTCTATTTGAACTAATCCACCGGGCTCCAAAAGCAATCTTGAGTCTGATAAAATAGTTTGGTCTCGGGAAATCAATACAAGTTGTGTTTTAGTGTTCTTTGCCAACCTTCTAATTATTTGATTTGCCCGGCCTTGGTTGAGTGAATTTTCATTATTAAGCTTATTGTTTGCTGCTGCCTCCCCCAATGCTGCAGCAAAATTTTCAGCCTGCGCTGATAGGGAGCCAACTTCACTTTCAATAAGGCTAATCCTATATCTATCAACGTATAGAAGTCCCACCACCAAAGTTAGTAGTGCGAGAATATTGACAGCCAGAATACGCCTAAAGATACTAGGTTTAAGAAGGCGTTTTTGGGATGATGCAAAAAACTTCATGTTAAGAATTAGGAATAAGTCTCGCTATAACGATATCCGACACCATATAATGTTTCAATGTTAGAGAACCCAGGGTCCACGGATTTAAATTTTTTACGCAATCTTTTTATGTGACTATCTATTGTCCTATCATCTACATAAATATTTTCTCCATAGGCAGCATCCATCAGCTGGTCACGATTTTTGACAAAGCCAGGCCTAGAGGCTAGTGAACCGATTAGTAAAAATTCTGTTACGGTTAAATCTACAGGTTCCCCTTTCCAAGTACATTGGTGGCGGGAGTTGTCCAGGATTAAATTCCCCCTGATTATTAGATCGCTTTCGTCAATTTTATTTCCTCTATCTATTGAACTTCGTCTTAATAATGCCCTAATTCTCTCTATCAAGAGCTTCTGAGAAAACGGTTTTTTAATATAGTCATCAGCTCCCATTCTGAGACCCAGCATCTCGTCCAATTCATCGTCCTTGGAGGTCAAAAATATGACAGGCATCGAGGAATATTCTCTTAATTTTGCTAATAGCTCCATTCCATCCATTCGGGGCATTTTGATATCTATGACTACTAGGTCTGCCGGCATATTTCTGAGACCAGATAGTGCTTCTACGCCATCTAAATAAGAATTTACACGATAACCCTCGGATTCTAGTGCTAGCGATACAGAGGATACGATGTTTCTATCGTCGTCAACTAGAGCTATTAAACTTATTTCTGATTTACTCATTAATATCTCTAAAAAATAATCTAAACAGCAAACTTGTTTTCTTCTTCAAGCACGATTACAGATATAACTAGTATACAACGACTTGGTTAGTGAATCACGATACAAAAATATAATATGATGAAAAATGGATAAAAACTCTCAAAACCTTATAATTCAGGCTCGAAAATTGATTAGGAACCAAAAAAAGGGTGTACTCAGTACTACTGGTGGCGGCGGCAATTTTGATGAAGGTCACCCATTAGGGTCTTTGGTAACTTACGTCCCTGCTTGGGACGGAAGCCCCGTTTTTTTGTTCTCTTCGCTTTCTCAGCATACAAAGAATCTTATCAATGATGATAGAGTATGTTTGTTGGTTGATGGCACTGATAACTTTATTAATCCGCAAGAGGGTCCTCGAGTGAGTGTCTTAGGTACTGTGGTTCCGACGAATGATGAAGCGTTAAGGCAACGTTTTTTATCTATCCATCCAGAAGCATCGTTGTATGCCGATTTTGGTGATTTTGAATTTTTTATTATGGATGTGCTGGGTTATCATCTAGTAGGTGGGTTTGCTCAGGCGAATTGGCTCACTAATGGAGAATTAGTTTTATCTAAATCAAACTGGACTGAAATAGCCAATTCAGAAAACAGTATTATTGATCACATGAACTCTGACCACAGGGAAGCCCTTTACCTGTATGCTAAAGTATTTTTAGGTAAGAAAGGAAAGAATTGGTCAATGGCATGTATTGATCCAGAAGGGGTATATCTTTGTAATGGTAAAAAAATTAACAGACTTGATTTTGATACTATCATTTCATCGGTCGATGATTATAGAAGGCATTTGGTCAAATTGGCGCGAACAGCCCGACGTAAAAATGATATTTAAGGATAATTATACAAATTCAAAAGGTTGAAATTATATATAGGGAAGATATTAGGTTGTTGCGCATAATGAGACCTGCGGATATGATCTATGTTTAGGTTGAGGGGTAAATAACGGGGTTTGAGATAGATGGATTCTTCTGAAAAAGCAGGTGATAAAGTAATAGAATGGGTCTCCAGTATGGCAGAGATTTTGAAGCCTGACTCAGTCCATTGGTGCAACGGATCCAAGTCAGAGTACCACTCCCTATGCTCGGTAATGCTGGATTCTGGCACAATAATGAAGCTTAACGAGGAAAAGCGCCCCAATAGTTTTTTGGCTAGGTCGGATCCCATGGATGTTGCAAGGGTTGAGGACCGGACTTTTATTTGCTCAAAAAATAAAGAAGACGCGGGTCCCACCAATAATTGGGTTGATCCAGAAGAGATGGCAGAAAAGCTAGGTGTTTTATTTGACGGTAGCATGCGGGGTCGAAAGATGTATGTTATTCCTTTTAGCATGGGTCCGTTAGGGTCCGATATATCTCATATTGGAATACAATTAACCGACTCACCCTATGTTGCTGCAAGCATGGCAATTATGACCCGGGTGGGCAGTGATATTTTATTAGAGCTTGCCGAGAAAGAATTTGTACCGTGTGTTCACTCAGTTGGTGCACCGCTTGAGAATGGGGAGCAGGATGTTCCATGGCCCTGTAATGATATTAAATATATTGTTCACTATCCAGAGGATCGCTCCATATGGTCTTTTGGTTCAGGTTATGGAGGAAATGCTCTTTTAGGGAAGAAGTGTTTTTCTTTAAGGATAGCATCTGTAATGGCTAGAGATGAAGGTTGGCTAGCAGAACATATGTTAATTTTGGGTATAGAAAACCCAGAGGGTGAAAAAATTTATGTTGCAGCAGCTTTTCCCAGCGCGTGTGGTAAGACAAATTTGGCTATGTTAGTTCCTCCGGAAGGATTTGACGGTTGGAAGATAACCACAGTAGGGGATGACATCGCTTGGATTAAACCAGGGGCAGATGGTCGTCTGTATGCTATTAATCCAGAGGCGGGCTATTTTGGAGTAGTTCCTGGTACATCATATAAATCTAATCCCACGGCAATGCATATGATGGAACGGGATACGATCTTTACTAATGTGGCTTTGACTGATGACGGTGACGTCTGGTGGGAAGGTATGGGTGTTGACCCTCCAGATCACTTGATTGACTGGAAAGGAAACGATTGGACACCTAAGTCGCCCGATGCGGCAGCCCATCCTAACGCAAGGTTTACCTGCTCTGTACAGCAGTGTCCTAGCGTGGACCCAGAATGGGATAGTCCAGAGGGTGTTCCAATAAGTGCATTCATATTTGGGGGCAGGTTAAGTCATACTTTTCCGCTAGTTTTTCAGTCATTTGATTGGAAGCATGGAGTCTATATGGCTGCTACGATGGGTTCAGAGGGCACAGCAGCTGCGGTTAACCAAGCTGCAATAAGACGTGATCCAATGGCAATGCTTCCATTTTGTGGTTATAACATGGCAGATTATTGGGCGCACTGGCTAAGTATTGAAAACGAAGTCCAAAGTTTACCAGGTATTTACAGAGTTAACTGGTTTAGGAGAGACAAGGAGGGTAATTTTATTTGGCCTGGTTTCGGTGAGAATATGAGAATACTCAAGTGGATTTTTGACAGAACCAAAAATAAAGTAAAAGCAAATAAAAGTCCTTTTGGCTATATGCCTAAACATGAGGATATAAACTGGAAAGGTCTAAGTTTTGGGCGAAGTGAGTTTGCCTCAATTATGGATATAAATAAAAAAGAAGGCCTGGATGAGGTGGAGGCGCAAAAAGAATTATTCGACAGATTTAATACAAGAGCCCCTAAAGAATTAGAGTTGCAGAGAGAGGCATTAAGAGAGCGGCTTTCTGGGGGTTCAGATATCTGGGACTCTACTAGCTAAATTTTAGAGCGGAATCTAGAGATTATCTTGGTGTTTTTTATCTCTATGGTCCATATGCGGTAAATTAAAAGGGCTAATAATAAACTGGCATACATTATTGGCCTGTGATAGTCGGCGCGAATCATCATGAAGAAATGGATAATAGCAATTATGGCGGCAGGATATACCAGATAGTGTAATTTCTTCCAACTTTTGGACCCTAGTATTTTTAAAGAAATATTATTGGAAGTTAATGCTAGTGGCGTTAATAGAACCACGGATGTCATTCCTAAGATTATGAAGTTTCGTTTGGTAACATCCTTAACAAACTCATGCCAGTCGAGCTGTAAATCTATTATAATATAGGAGGTGAGGTGAAGAACGGCATAAAAATAAGTAAGTAGACCAAGCATTCGTCTTAGGGCAATTAGGTTTTTTCGCTTTAGAATTTTTGATAACGGGCCTACAGACAATGTTACCATTAAGAATATCAAAGCCCAGTCCCCTAATTCCCGATTTAGTTTTTGAACAGGGTCCACGCTCATAAACATTGTCCCATATATGGAGTCACAAGTTAGTGCTGTTACTAGCCAGGTTAGTGGCGCCAATCCTATAATAAAGAGAATGAGTTTTGCTGTTGAACGGAAGATCAAGGTTTCCCTTTTGTTATTTAGAAGAATTTAATTAGATCCATATCTTTATACAAATGGGCTACTTCCTCAGCGTACCCATTAAATAGAAGTGTATCTATCTTATCATCAAAAAGGGCGGCAAATCCGCTTTGTCCAGTTATTCTACGTTCTTTTTTTTGGCTCCAGCGCGGGTGATCTCTATTTGGGTTTACGTTGGAATAAAAACCGTATTCCTGCGGGGCTTGTATATTCCAAGAGGAGGGTGGTTTATGAGATAAAAACTCTATTTTAACTATCGATTTGATTCCTTTAAATCCATATTTCCATGGTACTACAAGCCTTATAGGAGCACCGTTTTGATTTGGCATTGTTTTTCCGTATAATCCGACTGCCAAAAGAGTTAGGGGGTTCATAGCCTCATCAATTCTTAATCCTTCGACATATGGCCAGTCTAAAATATTGGTGTTTTGCATAGGCATTTGGGTTGGGTCTTTAAGTGTAGTGAATCCGACAAATTTGGCTTTTGAGCTAGGGTTAAGTTTCTTAATAATTTTGTTTAGAGGAACACCTATCCAAGGTATAACCATTGACCAAGCTTCAACACATCTCATGCGGTAGATTCGTTCCTCCAGAGTTTTCTTTTCCACCAACTCATCAAAATCAAAGACACCTGTTTTTTCCACGTGACCAGCTACCTCTATAGTCCAAGGTTTAGGTTTGAGCAGATGGGAGTTTTTTTTGGGATCAGACTTGTCAGTGCCAAATTCATAAAAATTATTATATGAGGTAATGGCTTCAAAGGAGCTAGGTTTAAGTGTTTTTCCCCATTTAGTTGTCTTATATGACAGTTGTTGTACTTCAGCCTGTAGGTTTTTTGAGGGGCAAAACCCAAGAAACCCGCTGGCCGCCGCAGCTAGGGACGATTTAAGAAATTTCCTACGGTTAAAATAGATATCTTCTTTAGTAACACTAGTTTCTTTTAGATCGTAAGATTTGGGAGTTCTAATGATCATTTTATTTGGAGTCCACTATTACAGTTTGGGTTATTTTAATTGTTAGCGGTAGATGTTTTAATGCCAGGTGTTAAATCCGAAAAATCAATTTTTATGATCATAGCTATTGAGTTTTCAATTTTTACCACCGATTTTACAGACTCTTTAGGAAGTGGAATACCCTGCGTGTTGCAGTAGAGTATTATGGATGCCGCAACATCATTTGGCGAAAAATCGATAGTTTTAGCTTCTTCAGTGCCTTGGGGCACAAAACTTATTTTAGCCGAAATAGCGTCATCACCCTCTACAGATACACTATCAATCGTAGCATTTGGCAACTTTTTATCTGTTCGCAGAGCATAATTTACCAGAGCAGCCTGAAGTTCTTCAGGGCTAAATTCAATTTTTCTCATTTCTTTAGGCACAGATAAAAATCCTCTTACTAATGAGCTTCGTCCCAGTTTTTTCCATGACCAATGTCTACTATCAAGGGCACCGACAAATGGCAAACTGTTTCCATAGTCTTCTTAATCAGGGAACTCGTAACATCTAGTTCCTCCTTAGGCACATCAAAAATTAATTCATCGTGTACCTGCAGAAGCATTTTAGCACTTAAGTCGGCTTTTTCTAGTTCTCCAGGCATCCGAATCATTGCTAGCTTGATAATATCAGCTGCACCCCCTTGGATGGGTGCATTTATAGCAGCCCTCTCCATAAAGTTTCTGGTTGCCGAATTTTTGTCAAGTATACCAGGCACGAAGCACTTTCTACCATATAGTGTTTCAACATAGCCTCTATCTTTAGCGTGTTCTACTGTTGTCTCCATATAATTTTTTATTCCTGGATATTTTGAAAAATAGGCATCTATATATTCTGCCGCTTCAGATCTCGGAATATTTAGTTGTCTGGCTAAGCCAAAAGCAGAAATCCCATAGATAATACCAAAATTTATAGCTTTTGCTTTCCTTCGCATATCATCGTCAACACCCTCCACGGGGGTCCCAAAAACTTGTGAAGCTGTCAAGGAGTGAATATCAATATTTGCCTCAAAAGCTTCCTTCAGTGCTTTAATGTCGGCTACATGCGCTAAAAGTCTAAGCTCGATCTGTGAGTAATCTGCTGACAAAACTAAATTACCCTCTGAAGGAATAAATGCTTGTCTGATTTTTCTGCCTTCATCCGTCCGGATTGGTATGTTTTGCAGATTTGGTTCTGTTGAACTTAGGCGCCCAGTAGAAGCTATTGCTTGCCCATAGTTGGTGTGCACTCGACCTGTTGTAGGGTTAACTTGATTTAGGAGAGAATCGGTATAAGTACTTTTTAGCTTTGCTAATTGTCTCCAATCCAAAATTATTTTTGGGAACTCATGCCCTTGTAATATTAAGTCTTCTAAAACCTCAGAACCTGTTCCATATGAACCTGATTTCCCTTTTTTTCCACCCGGCAATTTCATTTCCTCAAACAATATTTCGCCCAATTGTTTTGGGGAACCAACATTAAAAGATTTTCCAGCTAGTTTGAAGATCTGAGTTTCTAGGTCACCTAATCGTTTGCTGAAATCCTCGCTAAGTTTTAACAGGCGACGAGTGTCCAATTTTACACCACACTCTTCCATATTTTTAAGAATTTGAATAAGTGGGCGTTCGAGGTTCTCATAAACACCCACCATTCGGTCTTGGTAAAGTCGGGGTTTCAGTACCTTAAACAACCTATCTGTTATATCAGCATCCTCAGCAGCATATTCCAGGGCATCATTTATTGGAACTTTGTCAAAGCTAATTTTTGATTTTCCAGTACCTGTTACATCCTTGAACTTGATTGTGGTATGATCAAGATAAAGGTCTGACAGTTCATCTAATCCATGCCGGTGTTTTCCCCCCTCCAGTACGTATGATAAAATCATCGTATCGTCTGTCGGCGTTACGTTTATTTTATATTTTGCTAAAACCTCGATATCGTATTTGATATTATGCCCTACTTTTAATACGGAAGAGTCTTCTAATAGTGGTTTGAGCAAACCCAGCACAGTATCTATTTTAATTTGGCCTTTTTCTAACAGCCATTCTTCTTTAGTCTCTTTTTTTTCCATTAATAAATCTGTTTGTTGGACGCAGGCTTTGTGACTGATTGGTATATATGCAGCAGGCTCATAGTCGGTACAGATAGAAACACCCACTAGGTCAGCAGTAAATGGATTAAGGGAAGTTGTTTCAGTATCAACAGCTAAGTAACCATTATTGTAGCACTCCCTAATTAATTTTTCTAAATCACTTACATTTTGAATCAGCCTATATGCCTTTCTGTCGACTTGAAAATCAGGCCTAAGTTTTGCTATAGAATTTCTCTCTGTTTTTTTTGATGAGCTGCTTTCTGTTTCTTTATATGTTTTATTCAAGTTGCCGCTAATGCGAGAAATTAAAGATTTAAATTCTTGTTTTTCTAGGAAACTGTGAAACTTATCATAATCTACCCCATTAAATTTAAATTCCTCAATCTTTACTTCAACAGGTACGTCTTGTTTTAAAGTCACTAACTGTTTTGAAATACGTGCTAGTTCTGCTTGTTCTAAAAGAGCCTCACTACGTTTCTTTTGTTTAATTTTGCCGGCGTTAGTCAAAACGTTTTCCAAGTTTCCAAATTCGCTGACTAAACTCGCTGCTGTTTTAATCCCTATGCCTTGGACACCAGGAACATTATCAGCTGAATCACCAGCCAAAGATTGCACATCAATGACCTTTTCTGGGCCGACACCAAATTTTTCAACTACCTTATCGGTATCAATAAAAGTATTTTTGACGGCGTCATACATCTTTATTTTATCTGTGACCAATTGCATTAGATCTTTGTCAGTAGATACGATAACAACTTCAGCATTCCTCTCGCTTGCCTGCTTGCTGTATGTTGCTATGAGATCATCGGCTTCGTACCCCTCCATTTCAACTGCTGCTATATTCATAGCGCGTGTGGCTTCTCTAACCATGTCAAATTGCGGTATCAGGTCCTCTGGAGGAGGAGGTCTATGCGCCTTGTAATCCTGAAATATATCATTTCTGAAGGTTTTTCTGGCATGATCAAAAATGACAGCGATATGGTCAGCTTTTGTTTCTTCAACAATCTTAAGTACCATTTGGGTAAAACCGTATACAGCATTGGTAGGCGTACCGTCCGATCGGGTCATGGAACCCTTTATTGCATAGTAGGCTCGGAACAAGAAACCGGAGCCATCTATTAGATACATCTGGTTGATCGGGTGTTCTTTATTTTTCAGCAAAGGTCTCCTGTGTTGATCTTATGTTGAGGGTACCTAAAGCAAATTTTTTGCTACAATATGGGCAAGATATTACACCGTTTTCAGGGATTTCCAAATAAATGCCAGGGTGTCCTAAGCTTCCTTTGCCTCCGTCACAAAAAACTCGGGACGATTCCGTATAATTAATAAGTTCAATATTTTCTTCGCTCATAACTCTAAATCTTATCTTTTTTATATAATTTTTTTGCAAGTCAGTTGACCTAGAAACATTAGAATGATACCGAAAGATACCTCGCAATCAACCGTTCAAAAGTCTTTTTTTGATTTAACAAAAAAGTTTCAGGTGATATTGATGAATTCAGACCCCGATTTTGCGGTTGAAATCGCAAATTTAAATAAGACTTACGATGTTAAAAATAGTGAAACTAAAAGGGCGTTAAAAGATATAAATCTTTCTATACCCCGGGGCTCATTTTTTGGACTGTTGGGACCAAACGGGGCCGGAAAATCGACCCTTATTAATATAATGGCTGGGTTAGTAATTAAGACATCAGGTCATGTAAGGGTCTGGGGTTACGATATAGAAAGAGACATGCGGCAGGCGCGCTCAGCGATTGGGGTGGTCCCTCAGGAATTAAATATAGATCCCTTTTTTTCGCCTAGGGAAATATTAGAAGTTCAGGCGGGTCTCTATGGAGTGCCAAAAAAAAATAGAAGAACAGATGAAATATTAAAAGCGGTACATTTAATCGACAAGTCCGATGCTTATACTAGAGCATTGTCAGGCGGTATGCGAAGAAGACTTCTTATAGCTAAGGCCATGGTCCATTCGCCACCTGTTCTAGTTTTAGACGAACCTACGGCGGGTGTGGACGTTGAGTTAAGGCAACAACTTTGGGCTCAATTAAGGGAGTTAAGGGAAATGGGTACGACTATACTTCTTACGACCCATTACTTGGAAGAGGCAGAGAGCTTGTGTGATACGATTGCTATAATTAACAATGGTGAGTTGGTAACTTGTCAACCCACAAGAGAAATTTTAAAAAGCTTCGATTGTAAAAATATAATAATAACAGTTTCTAGACCATTAGATTGTTTACCAGAGAAATTGAAGGTTTTTGATGCGGAAATACAAAATGATAGGGATATAGTTTTTAGAATAAAATCTTCTGATTCCAATATAGAGAGAGTTATTTCAGCTGTGGTAGAAAGCGGTTTAGGTATAAGTGACATAACGACCCAAGAATCTGATCTAGAAGATATTTTCTTATTGTTAACAAGAGATGAGCCAAAATAGTTAATGTTTTATATGTATGTTCCTGGCCTATTTTTTGAATAAAAGAGGTTTATTTTTCCAATAAGAAACTGATTTCCCGGCCGTTCAAACCCCATTGCCGGAGAAATTCTAATGAAGTGTCTCTCTTTTGGTTGTCAGTGATTTGGCCCGGAGTTCGACTAAATCTTGGTGCTGGTGCAGGCTCAACTCTGCTTCCGTTCTTTAGAAACGTTTTTCTGGCCCTTATGTGTGGGTGTTGATACGACTCTGAAATGGTTAGTACTGGACTAAAACACACATCTTTATTTTCCATTATATTGCACCATTCATCACGAGTCTTTGTAAGAAAGATTGCACTTAATTCTTTTTTTAATTTTGCCCAACGAGACTTATCCATCTGCTGCTCTACGCTACTAACTGGATCCAAACCTAAAATATGCGCTAGAGCATTATAAAATTTTGGTTCAATAGCACCTAGAGCGACATATTTTCCATCAGAGCATTTATATGTATCATAATAGTGGCTGCCAGTATCTAAAAAGTTGCTAGCTGGATTGTCCTCCCATACTCCCTCTGACATGAGCCCGTGAATCATTGTCATTAAGGAGGAAACGCCGTCGACCATAGCAGCGTCGACCACCTGCCCCATTTTTGATTTGGACGCCTCAATCAACGCACATACTAATCCAAAGGCCAAATACATTCCCCCTCCCCCAAAATCCCCAACCAAATTTAGAGGTGGTGTAGGATTAGAGCCTTTCCTAGCAATTGAATTTAAGGCTCCAGTTAGTGCCAGGTAATTAATATCGTGGCCAGCCAAATTAGCTAGTGGGCCTTCTTGCCCCCAACCTGTCATTCTGCCATATACAAGTTTTGGGTTTTCTTTTAGGCATATTTTAGGCCCTAAACCTAATTTTTCCATTATACCTGGTCTGAATCCTTCGATTAGAGCATCGGCACTCTTGATTAATTTTAAAGTTAGCCTAACACCCTCTTCTTTTTTTAAGTCAATAGCTACTAGGTGCTTTCCCCTGGACATGATATCGTGGGCTTCATCCTCACTATTGGCACTAGCATTATCTGATATTCTATTTATCTGTAATATCTCGGCACCCATATCACCAAGCATCATGCCAGCAAAGGGCGCTGGACCGAGGCCAGCAAACTCAATTATTTTGAAGCCACCTAAGGGTCCACTCATTTATTTTCTATTATTAATCTAGTATTTGTTTGCATAATTATTGCTACTTTATACACGGTGAAATTTACCCCCCGAGCTTTTCATCTCTAAAAGTATACCAGGTGGTATAAATCTCTCCCCAAATTCATCGGCTAATTTATAAGCTGTAGAGACAAAATCATCTATACCAATATGGTCTACATACCCTAATACCCCGCCATGTGCCGAAGGAAATGCCCAGCCTAGTACCGAAGCGAGGTCCGCATCTACTGGGTTTTCGACCACGCCTTCTTCGAGCGCCCTCGCTGCTTCAAGTGCCTGAACAAAAAAAAGCCTCTGTTCAATTACCTCAGTATTTAATGAATTTTGACGAGATGGAAAAACTAATTTTAATTCGCTCCACTCCTCTAATTTATTATCTGTATATGAGTAGATACCCTTGCCATCCCTTTTTCCAGTACGCTGAAAGTCTATAATTAGCTTATCCAGTGTTTCCAGAACATTTATTCCTTTAACCCAGCTCTGATCCCCGTCGCCAATAATTGATATAAAAATATCCTTTAAAAGAACTAGTGAGGTGATATCGGCCATTTCTAATGGGCCAATAGGCATGCCAGCTTCAGTTGCACAATTGTCTATGAGAGAGGGAGAGACCCCCTCTGATAGCATAGTAATTGCTTCTGCCGTATAAGTTGCAACCACTCTGCTAGTAAAAAAACCGTGGCAATCATTAACAACTATAGGTGTTTTTTTAATTAGAGATAAAAAATCTAGAGCTTTAGCCAGTGTGACGTCGCTTGTCTTATTGCCTTTCACAACTTCTACTAATTTCATACGTTCAACCGGCGCAAAAAAATGAAGTCCAATTATATTTTCAGGGTTTTCTATCTTTTTAGATATCTTACCTATTGAAATTGTTGAAGTGTTACTGGCTGCTGGCACACTAGAGGGGACGCTCTCTAATACATTTGAAAATACCTTTTGTTTTAATTTTATATCCTCTGAAACTGCCTCAATTACCAGATCAGAGTTTTTTATATTCTTGTATTCGGTTATCGGAGTAATACGGCCCATTAATTTATCGGCCTCATCCTTGGTGATTAGCTTTCTATCTACAGCCTTATATGCAATTTTACTAATACCCCCAATTGCCTTATTAGTTATTTTTTTAGAAACATCCATTAAATTTACATTTATACCCGCCAATGCAGCTCTATATGCAATTCCAGATCCCATCAACCCACCCCCTATCACAGCAATCTCGGAAACATGATATTTTGGGATGTTTTTTGGCCGAACATGAAAACTATTTGCAGTATTTAAAGCATAAAAAAGTGTCCTAATTTTATTTTTGGCTACTGCCCCAGATACAACATTGGCAAATTTCTCATTTTCAATTTTTATAGCCTCATCAAACGGCAAATCAGCACCCTCTCTTATTGCTTGGACAGTAGAGACAAGCGCTGGGTCTATGACGTTTTTCTTTGTATTTTGGGCGATTATATTATCTAAGTTTTCCAACTCTTCTTTCGAAGGTTTTCCAACACTTTTTGTTTGTGGATTATCCCATAGTTGGTTTGAAAAAATCTTTCCTTCAAGTATTCTATTTTTTGCTAGTTTTAGAAGCTTTTCTTTTGGCACACATTCGTCCAGTAAGCCAATATTTTCTGCTTCTTCGGCAGTTATGGGGGCGCCCTTCATAAGAATGGGTAGTGAAT
>PTLG01000029.1 GCA_002937995.1 Alphaproteobacteria bacterium MarineAlpha3_Bin7
TAAAAGAAAAAATTCAATCGGGTCAAATAGGAAATGTTAGATCTGCCGTAACTCGGGCCTTTATGAATAGAATGGCTCCAATGGGCGAGGTGAGATTGACCCAGGATAGACGTTTCCTAACTCCTATGGTTGTCTCGGGAACCCATAGTCTGGATATGTGTCTCTGGCTTATGGGAGAGAATGCTCAGCCCGTTTCAATCTTTGCTCGTTCAAATGATAGTGTAATGTCGGAGCTGGGTACAAAGGATGCAACCTTTGGAGTATTTACAATGGAAGACGGTGCCATATGGAGTATGAATATTTGCTGGGCACTTCCTAAAGAGTGGCCAGGCGCTGTTTATGGTCTGGAGATAGGCATAGTAGGTACAAAGGGGGTTATAGATATTGAGGATACACATCGGGACGTGGTAATGGCCACTGAAATTCCACAAGGTCCAGCCTATAATCCCGAAGACTTTACAATAGAAACACACCGAAATGTTGATTTTCTAACAAGTTTTCCTCCAGGAGATAATTATAATGGTGAGCTTTGGGGGCCAATGAGGGAAGAAACAAATTCGTGGCTGCAGAGGATTTATCTCGGCAAAAACACCCCTCATGCGACAGCAGAAGAGGGACATAGAAACCTTTTACTGACTATGGCAATGGATATGTCTGCCAAGTTGGAGAAAGAAGTTAAATTACCAATAGCTGAGAAAGAATTAATGGAGGCTCTATTAAAGGAGTAAGATTTGTTAATGAAATTTGAAAAAGAAGTTGGTTTTGTGGGTATAGGTAAAATGGGTTATCCCATGGCGGCCCAGCTTGCCAGTTCCGGAGTAAGTCTCACTGTTTTTGACATGGACTTGGATCGTACCATTAAATTTGTGGGAGAGTGTAATGCAAAAAGCGCAGCTAGTTTAAGCGAGCTAGCTGAAGCTGTCGACGTTGTTATTACAATGTTGCCCGATGGAGAGATTGTAAAACAAGCGGTGTTAGGTGCAGGTAAAACAGATTGCCTTTTGGATGGTCTGATACCAGGAAAAATTCTTATAGACTCGAGTACCTCAAGCCCGTTACAGACTCAGTTTCTCGCCAAAAAACTAAAAAAACTGAAAATAAACATGCTTGATGCTCCGGTAGCAGGCGGTGTGGTCTTCGCAAGTAATGGTAGTCTTGATATTACGGTGGGTGGAGCAGAAGATATTATTGAATTTTGTATGCCAATATTTGATATTATTGGAAAAAGTGTGATTCATTGTGGTGATATTGGTTCGGGTCATGCTATGAAAATTCTAAACAACTTTATAAATGCCAATTCTCTAATTTCCTTTATAGAAGCCCTTACCATAGGCAAAAGAATAGGTCTTGACTTAGATCAGATGATAAATTCGATGAAGTTGGCAACGACAGGAAGGAATAACCCATTGGAAAAGAAAGTAATTTCCCAAATTTTGTCTAGAAAATTTAATTCAGGTATGGCTATGGAATTGCTGTCAAAAGATATCCGGATACTTT
This sequence comes from Alphaproteobacteria bacterium MarineAlpha3_Bin7, assembly GCA_002937995.1. Taxonomy (GTDB): domain Bacteria; phylum Pseudomonadota; class Alphaproteobacteria; order Rhodospirillales; family UBA2165. The sequence continues at coordinate 1,498 of PTLG01000029.1, forward strand.
CGGAAGTAGCGGATCATTTGGGTTGTACAGCACCACTAATATCTCAATGCAATAATCTTTGGGATATAGCTAAGACAGAAATTGGGAATCTTGAGGATCAAACTAATATAGCAAAGTACTGGGAAGAAAAAAATAGTGCTAAGTTAGAACTTTAAATAGGCTTTTACAGCATTTTGGGGCTGTTCTTGATTCAAGCTAGATGTTTTTGGTTTAATTGAATTTGGGGAAGTGGAAGTATGAATTTTTATCGGTTCGAGCAATTAAAATCAGACCTTTTGACACCTAACCTATCGACAGCAGAAGGTTCGGTGATAGAAGGTAAATACATATATTTTTGCAGTGTGTTTAAGGAAACAGGTACTGGTTCTGAACCTCATTATCATCCTAACGAACTTTTGATTTTTCCTTTAAAGGGTAAGATCAATGCAGTGGTTGGAAGGGATAACAGAATAGTTGAACCTGGGACATTTATCCACGTTCCAGCCTATGCCCTGCATTCGATGAAGGCGACTGAAGATGGTCCCTTAACCTATCTATATATAAAAGATCAGACTTGGAGTGTTGTCGGGGTTGCTGCTGATGAAGAAACGCCAGAAAAGGCGCTTTCTGTAGAAGAAGTTAACGATCTATATGAGAAGGGGAAAATAGAGGATCGGAAAAATACTGGCGTTAACAATAGCTCAAGATCTGCGGCAATTATCGAAGGACTAAATAATTCCTATTATCCAATTTTGGACAAACTTGATGCTCCAGCGACTTCGGCCCCGCGCACCATCCGTATAGAAGGTGAGAGAATGGCTTTTGAATTTTTTGAGTTACCTAAAGGCCATGACGATTTACAGTATACCAGTGGGCATGAGAAATTTATCTATCTTTTAACAGGATATTTGGACGTCGTTATCAATGGCAACAAAAAAACTATGGAAATGGGGGATGTGGTACACATGGAGAAGGGGGCCACAGTTAAAATAAGTTCGGAAATTGATGATCTGGTGCGTTACGTTGCTGTCGAGTCCCAACCATTTTTAGAGGAACGTATTGACGAAAAATAATATACTATTTTGATTTCAACTGGAGCGAGGAATAAGTTAATGAATAAGGAAGCCAAAGGGCCTTATAGATTTGATCATGTTGGTTCCTTTTTACGTCCACCCAAGTTACTAGAAGCTCGAGAGCAAGAAAGTAGGGGCGTTATTTCATCTGAAGATTTACGTGATGTCGAAGACTCAGCCATCAAGGACATTGTAAAGCTTCAAGAGGACGTTGGGCTTTTAGCTATTACTGACGGGGAGTTTAGGCGTGAGAGCTTCCACGTAGATTTTTTGCATAAATTAATTAATGTAACTTCCAACTGGAATTTTGATAAAGCCGTTTCTCTAGGGGAAAAAAATACAGCCGGAGTTGAGAAAAATATGCCCTTAATTCCATATATAAATGGCCAAATTGAGCGACCAACTGGTGGAATAGAGGTAGAAAATTACAAGTACACAAGTTCTCTAACGGATCGGCAAGTAAAAGTAACTTTACCCTCTCCCACAATGACACATTTTAGAGGAGGTCGGGATGCGGTTGATAGGGATACATATCCTGATATGGATGATTTTTTTTATGACCTTGCAGTTTTATATAGAGAAGAAATTAGCGAATTAGGCTTGTTAGGCTGCAATTATATACAATTTGATGATACAAATTTGGCTTACCTTTGCGACGAAAAAATGAGAGAAAATGCAAGACAAATTGGAGAGGATCCTGACTTGCTTCCTGAAATCTATGGAAAATTAATTAATGACTCAATAGTTAACGATTTTGATGATATGGCAATATGTATTCATCTTTGTAGGGGTAATGCAAAGAGCCGCTGGTTTGCTTCAGGCGGTTACGAACCTGTTGCTGAAACTTTGTTTAACCTGCTTAATGTGGATGGGTTTTTTCTTGAGTATGATGATGATAGGTCGGGTTCTTTTGAGCCGCTTCGATTTGTTCCCAAGGGGCCAAAAAAGATCATCCTCGGACTGGTTACAACCAAGACAGGAACACTAGAATCGAAGGATGAAATAAAACGACGCATTGAGGATGCATCCAAGTATGTTGATATAGAACAGTTGTGTCTATCTCCCCAATGCGGGTTTTCTAGTAACGCTATAGGTAATTTAATTACAGTAGATGACCAGAAAGCAAAATTGGGCCTTATTGCCGATATAGTTCAGGAAATTTGGAATTAATAACTAAATAATAGGAATACATTATGACATTGCCAAAAAATATGAAAGCGATAGATATTAGAGAGCCAGGAGGGCCAGAAGTTCTAGTACCTGTTGAGTGTCCCCTTCCTACGTTAGGTGATTATGATGTGCTTATAAAAAATTCTGCGGTGGGAGTAAATCGCCCTGATGTTGCTCAGAGGACGGGTAATTATCCAGTCCCACCTGATGCAAGCTCTTTGCCGGGTTTGGAAGTAGCTGGTGAGGTAGCAGACATTGGAAAAAATGTATCGAAATGGAGTATTGGTGACTCAGTAACTGCTTTGACTCATGGGGGGGGTTATGCAGAATACACAGCAGTCAATGAAGGACATTGTCTTGTTTGGCCAAACGGATTTGATGCTAATCATTCTGCCGCGATACCTGAGACTTATTTTACAGTTCAATACAATATTTTTATGAGAGCTGGTCTGGCATCTGGTGAAAGAATTTTAATTCATGGTGGAAGCAGCGGAATTGGGCATGCAGCGATTCAGCTATCAAAAGCCAAGGGTGCAGAGGTAATTGTCACGGCTGGTAGTGATGAAAAATGTTCTTTTTGTGAGACATCTGGGGCTAATAAGGCAATAAATTATAGGGAAGAAGATTGGGTAAAAATAGTCAAAGATTATACAGATAATCAGGGTGTGGATGTAGTTTTAGACATAGTTGCGGGGGATTATGTAAACCGTAATTTAGATGTTCTAAAAAGGGACGGAAGATATGCAGCATTGGCACTCTTGGGGGGTGTAAATGCTGAGGTTAATATGGGGAGAATTTTAAGGAAGCGTCTCACATTGCTTGGATCAACTTTGCGTCCTCAAACAACTGAGGAGAAAACAGCAATTGCTGATAACCTTCGAAGTGAAGTATGGCCTCTTATGAATGCGGGTCAGGTCAAACCAAATATTTATCAGACCTTTCCCTTGGAAAAAGCATCGGAAGCCCACCAGCTCATGGAAAGTTCGGTACATATGGGCAAGATAATTTTAACCTTAGACAATTAATGGAGGACGCTAGAATGAAAATTGCTATCCCTGATCTAATATCAAACTCTTATTTTCCTGCGGCGGCAGCTGTCGAGCTGGGTATGTTCAAAGATGAAGGGTTGGATATGGAGCTGGAACTGATTTTTCCTGTTAATCGTACTTTGGAGGTTTTGAGGGATGGAGAAATTGAATTTGTAGGTGGATCAGCTCATTCAATACCTCATGCGTTTCCAGAATGGTCTGGTGGAAAGCTTTTGGCTTCTCTTGCTCAAGGCATGTATTGGTTTCTTATTTTAAAAACCGAATTGGGTGCAAAACAAGGAGATATAGAAGCTGTAAAAGGCCTGAACATTGGTGCCGCCCCGCTGGTTGACTTGGGTTTGAAACAACTTTTGATTGAAGCTGGAATAGACCTTGAGGCAGACAAGGTTAATATTGCGCCAGTTCCAGGTGCCTTTCAGGGAGATAACGTTAATTTTGGGGTGGCTGCAGCAAAAGCCTTGGAAGAAGGCAAGATTGATGGTTTTTGGGCAAATGGGATGGGAGCAGAAGTAGCGTTGAGGAGGGGCGTGGGAACAATGGTAATTGACGCCAGAAGGGGCGATGGGCCTCCTAATGCATTTAACTATACAATGCCCGCACTAATTACTTCTCAGGCAATGATAGATGATGACCCCGAAGCCTGTGGAGCAGCGGTGAGAGCTATTAACAAGACGCATGACGCCCTGAAGAATAATATAGAATTGGCCACCGAAGTTGGCCAAAAACACTTTCCAGAAGCGGAGGCAAAATTGATTGCTGATGTGATAAAGAGGGATTTACCTTATTACAGTACAGTTATTTCTGAAGACTTTGTGAGGGGAATGAATGCCTTCCAAAAAGCTGTGGGGATTGTAAAAAATGATGTGTCTTATGAACAGGCAGTATCCCTAGACTTTTCTAAATATTGGAAGTGAGAGAATTATGGCCGATTTGGACGTTTATGAGAAGCAGGGGTTTGGTAATAAAAGTGGTTTTGGAGACAATCCCGCACTGTTAATTGTGGATTTCGTGAATGGTTTTGCCAATCCAGAAGAGTTTGGTGGAGGAAATATAAGCGATGCAATAAAGGCTACACAGAATATACTTGGAGCGTGCAGGAAACAGAATGTACCCGTTGCATTTAGCAGAGTAGTATATGCTGATGACGGCGCGGATAATGGTATTTTTTGTATAAAAGCTCCAGGCCTAAAAAAGCTTACTGAAAAAGCTGACATCAGTCAGGTTGTGAAAGAGCTTAGTCCAATAAAGGGTGAATATGTTCTTCGTAAAACACAACCGTCCGCTTTTTTTGGGACGGATTTGGCAGGTTGGCTTATTTCCCATAAAGTTGATACAGTAATGGTTGCTGGTTGTACTACGTCGGGTTGTGTAAGAGCTTCAGTTATAGATTCTATGAGTAATAATTTTCATACAATTGTAATAACGGATTGTGTTGGAGATAGGGCCATTGGCCCTCATGAAGCAAATTTGTTTGACATGGAACAAAAATATGCTGATTTAGCCAGCTCTGCAGAAATAATTGATATTCTGGAATCATGAGCTGTAGCCAAAATTATAAGCTTCGAGATTTAAGGTAGGCTAATCTTCCCTTAAAAGTTTAGCTAGCTCAACCTGGGCTCGTAGCTCTATTTCATCAATTATTTGAGTGAGTTCTGGATCGCTATTTGTAACTCTCTCTTCATTTAGGGCTTTTGTGAGTTCTTCTAGTTTGCTGACGGGGAGTGAGCCAGCCAGCAGTCCATCTCGAATAATCCCTAGTTGGTCCAGCAAAGCTTCTCCTCGAGAAAATAGATATTTATTTTCACTCCTTTCTGAACTCTCCTGAGGAATTTCCTGCGCTAGTAATATGGAACCTAACTCAGAAACAGATGTTACATTATTAGAGTTTTCAGATATTTCTTCTGACTTAGAGGTTTCACTTAGATAATTTGAAAAACTTGTTTCAGAGTTAGATTTAACTTTATCAGTTTTCTTATTATGTTTAGCCCGAACATTATCGATATCTTTGATTCGCATTTAAGTACCATAGACCCAATTTGTTTAATTTGGAAGTTTCAAATTGAAAAAGAGAAACTAGGAAGTTTTTTCCTACTAGTTAATATCTGAAATATATTTCCAAAAAAAAATACTAAATACGGCTAGTTTAAAGCTTTGCAGCGTTGGCATTGATTTTGCAGGTTAGTAGGTGAACATTTTAATAACCTTCGGGGATTTTAAGTTTAGTTTCTCGAAAAACGGTGGAAGAGGGCAAATTATGGCGCTTATAGGAAGTATGACATCACCTATTCAGGGTATGCTCGCACAAGCTTCAGCTTTCGGAGCAATCTCAGACAATATAACTAATATGAATACGGGTGGCTTCAAAACCACCGACATAAGGTTTAAAACAGTACTTGCTAGCAAATTTTTTAATAATGGTGACGTCGGTGGCATTATGCCAATTAGGGCTCATAATATTGAGGGTCAGGGGTCTTTGAACTCGACAACTAATCCCCTTAATTTAGCTATTAGTGGAAAGGGTTTTTTCATTGTTAAACCTCAATTTGATGGAACAGGCGATATCCGATATACCCGCGATGGCAATCTTGAGTTAAAAAATCAGGGGACCGAGACTGTAAATGGATTCGTAAGGGATAACGGCGATATAGACATTATTAGTCAAACAGGGGACAATCCTATAAGCTTTGATGTCGACCGAGCGTTCTTAACGGACAAGAATGGAAATTTTCTTCAAGGTTTTCTGGTTGATGAAACGGGGGTTGTTGATGATGCCCAGACGGTAAATATGAGGGTAGATCAATTTGCCTTTATATCCGACTCATCTGCTACTACAACAACTACCCTGATAAATACTTTGCCATCAACAGCAGCACCCGGCAGCGTAGAGAGAGCCAAAGCTAGCGTTTTTGACGCCAATGGAGTTTTAAAATCTCTCGAATTTGTTTGGACCAAAGGGACTGCTGCCCAAAATTGGAGCCTAAATGTTGAGCCTACTGCTGGGACGTTGACTACAATAACCCCAACTTCTTTTGATTTTTCCTCTTCTGGTGAACTACCTAATCCCACGACCTCTAGTTTTAATATAACTTGGGACGATGGACAAACGAGTGAAATAACAACGGATATATCACTAACAAGGTCAATTGGAAGTACATTCTTTTATTCTGAATTTCAAAAAAATGGTCGCTCGCCAGGGGATTTGCAGGATTTTTCCTTTGATCATAATGGTAATGTTAATGGACGTTTTTCCAACGGGGTTGTAAGGCCCTTATACAAAATACCTCTGGCTACTTTTGCAAATACAAATAGATTGGCTATCGAGCAGGGTAATTTATTTTCAGAGACACCGGAATCAGGTACAGCGCTTGTCAGAGAGGTTGACAAGCTAGGGGTGGCACAACTAGTGCCTTTCTTTAATGAAGTATCAAATGTAAACCTCGGATCAGAATTCCAGACGATGATATTGGTACAGCAGGCTTACAATTCGTCAGCGACAGTCTTTAAGACAGTGGATGAAATGATTTCTCAAGCTGCAGATCTAAAACGTTAACTACATATTTTCTTAAACGATTTTTTTGACAAATAGTGGGCAAATATTTCCCAGTAATATACCAACAGGGGAAATGAGGAAAATATGGGAACAACATACAAGAATTAATCTCATAAAAACATAGAGTTAGGGATTGGGGATAGTTGGCATGAAACTCGCATAATAATTAATAGTTGGCTCGTTTTAAAACAAATATTCAAGAACAACTTAGAGCGGTGTGAAAATGTTTAGAGGATTATATCAAAAAAAATTAACCAGAAGATTTTGTATCCAGGCCTTGTTAGTATTGAGTATCTTTATATATGGTATTTCCCAGGTTAATGGGGCTTCCAGGTTAAAGGATATAGCCGATTTTGAGGGTATAAGGGATAACCTCTTAGTCGGTTACGGATTAGTTGTGGGTTTAAATAATACTGGCGACACGCTCGCTAATGGCCATTTTACTAAGCAGAGTCTTTTAGCAATGCTCGAACGATTGGGAGTAAAACCAACCGAAGCTGGATTAACCTCAAAAAATGTTGCTGCGGTAATGGTTACTGCGTCTCTGCCAGGTTTTACCCGGCAGGGAAGTAGAATAGATGTGGTAATAAGTGCATTGGGGGACTCGAAAAATCTATTAGGCGGTACTCTTTTAGTTACGCCCTTGTTGGGCGCAGATGGCGAGGTTTATGCGGTTGCTCAGGGGCAGGTAGCAGTGGGTGGTTTCTCTGCAGGGGGTGCTGCAGAAACTGTCACAAAAGGTGTCCCGACAAGTGGTCGTATTGCTAACGGTGGTATTGTCGAAAAAGAAATCGGGTTTGAGCTGTCAGCTCTTAACAAGGTTAGAATAACTCTAAGAAATCCGGATTTTACAACTTCCAGGCGTTTGTCTCAGGCCGTGAATGCATTTCTTGGAACAAATGCGGCAACGCCTACTGACCCAGGCACAGTCGATCTTCGAATTCCCCGTGGATATGAAGAAAATGTTGTGGGTCTCTTAACAGATATTGAGCAGCTGAGGATACAACCGGACCAAATTGCTAGAATAGTAATTGATGAGCAATCAGGTACGATTGTAATGGGAGAAAATGTAAAAATAAGCACTGTAGCAATTGCTCAGGGTTCGCTTACTATTCGGGTCACGGAAGGCGCTGAAGTCTCGCAGCCAGGGCCATTTGCTCAAGCAGGGGAAACTCAGCGAGTGGCTCAAACAGATGCTCAGGTTGATGAGGGAGCTGATAAGAAATTTGCTGTTGTTGAAAGAGGAGTAACACTTCAAGATTTAGTTAATGGTCTTAATGCTCTTGGAATTGGACCCAGAGACTTAATAACAATTTTACAGGCAATAAAAACTGCTGGTGCCCTTCAGGCAGAGATTGTGGTGATGTAATGTCAGATTCGAACCTAATAATGTCCGGCACAATGGCTTTAGATACAAGTAGTCGTGCACCTTCAATCAGCAAAAATATGACCACTGAGCAGATTCGAGAGACAGCGGTTGAATTTGAATCGTTTTTTCTGGGGCAAATGCTCCAGCCAATGTTTGCAAGTATTGATACGGCTCCACCTTTTGGTGGTGGGTATGCTGAGAAGATGTGGAGATCCATGATGGTCGATGAAATGGGTAAGTCAATGGCCCAGGCTGGAGGAATTGGGATAGCTGATTCTATACAGAGGGAAATATTACGGTTACAGGAGGCAGAAAATTGACAAAAGCTGAAAAAATAGAGGCTTTGCAGAAGGTTGTTAGCGAGTTTAGTGAAGTGATCAGGGAGGAGAATCGGCATCTTTCTATCGGATCAAATCCAGCTAAATTTCCCGAACTACTCAATAAAAAAAGAGCATTGGCCGCGACCTATGAGAGTCATTTGCAGGGTATTAAAGCCGATAGTGAGCTTGGTGGAGATAGGAGTATTAACGAGCAACTAATCTTTTTTATACAGGAATTTCAGTCTCTTATTGAGGAAAATGCCGTTCTACTGTCTTCCAAAATTCAAGCTACACAAAGGGTTTTTTCTGTTATTCAACAGGCTGTGCAAGAGCGGGGACAGCCTTCCCAAACCTATAGTAACGAGGGAACAGTAGTTCCTGCGCGTAAAACCTACACACCTGCTTTATCGGTAGGAGTAAACAATGAGTGTTAGATTGAATTTATTGATATAGAGGTATTTTCCAGTGTCTCTTGATCTTACGTTAAGAAATGCACTGAGCGGGATTCAGACGAGTCAGGCAGCGCTTCAGACCATTTCCAATAATATTGCCAATGCCAATACCGAGGGTTATGCAAGAAAAATCGCTGACCCCAGTTCTAGAGTCGTAGATGGAAGAGGCTTTGGGGTAGAAGTAGGTGAAATAAAACGTAGTGTTGATGAAGGTATACTTAAGCTTTTAAGAAAAGAAACAGCTGTATCCGAGCAGTTAAAGCAAAAAGAAAATTTCATGTCTCAGATAAATCAGTTTTTTGGTAGGCCTGAGGATAACAGCTCAATCACGCATATGATATCCGAACTAGGCTCACAGTTTGATGCATTGGCTGTATCTCCCGAAAGCGATGCGGCACAATTTATGGCTGTCGCTGCGGCCGAAGATGTCTTGAGAGAAATTAAGCAAATGTCAGATGAAGTGCAAAGACTTAGGAACGAGGCGAATACAGTATTAAACGCCACTATAACCGAATTCAATAAGCATGTAGAGGCGGTTGCCAGCATCAATGGGCAGATAATAAATTTTACTAATTCAAATCTAAATGCTACGGAGTTGCAAGATCAGCGGGATATAAGTTTAAACAAGCTGTCGGAGTTTATTAATCTTCAATATTTTGAGGCGGGCGACGGCTCTTTAAACGTTTTTGCTGGCACAGGCCAAACAATTGTAAACGGTGGGTCTTCGCAAACACTAAATTTTCAATCGCCAAGTCTAATTGATGCACGGTCCGAGTACACTCCGCCATCAGCCACGAGTTATATAGGGCCAGGAAATACTGGGCACCCAGTGGGTGGAATTCCAGGAATTTTTGTCGGTGAAGTTCTTGCCTCTAATGATCTAACTAATAGGATCTCTAGCGGTAAGATGAGGGGATTAATAGAGGTAAGAGATTTTGAGTTGCCCACACTTCAGTCCGAACTCGATGAACTTGCCGAAAAAATAAAAAATGAGATTAATGCCGTTCACAATAACGGTACCGGGGGACCGGCCCCTTTTGCTTTCATTGGAGATAGATATGTTTCGTCTGATATGAAGCTCGAGGGAAGTGGCCATGTTCGGATTGGTATCCTAGACGACTTTGGTAATTTACAGGAAGACAAGATTTTCGATCTTAGCGCGGCGGAAGGATTTTCTTCCTATGAGAGTTCTGTTTTCTCCTCAGCGACATCCGATGTGATTACTACCGCAGGCACATTAAATTTTACAAATGACGCGGCTTCTTTTTCCACAAATGTAAGTTATAACGCCTCAGCTACTTTAACTACAATTGCGGCAGCAATTAATGCAAATGGAACACTTGCGGGTCAAGGTATAACGGCCTCTGTCATAACAGATGCTACTACGGATGGTGTAACTAATTTAAAACGACTCAAAATCACAGATGCAGGTGGTCAAACTTTCAATATTTCAGAAACTGGAAGTGGAACGCTAATTTCTGATATATCCCCAAGATTAAGAACGGTTGGTGATCTCGTTACAGGCTTGTCAACTATGACTAATCTTACGGCATCAGTTACCAGTTCGGGTAGATTGCAATTAACAACCAATGACAACAAAAGGTTGGCAATAAATGAACTGACCAGTTCGATTACTGCAGCAGGGGATGATAATAGAGGCTTTTCAGATTTTTTTGGGCTAAACAGATTAATTGATTCTACAGAGAATTTCTCAATTTATCGTAGTGATATTTTTTCTAGTCAAAATACAGATGTTATAACAACAGCGGGCACTCTCCAATTTACCGGTAACGATGGCGCAGCGTGGAATACTACGGTTGCCTATACTGCGACGGATACCCTGACAAGCTTAGTGGCAAAAATTAATGCTAATACAACATTACAGGGAGAAAATATAACCGCTAGGGTTGTTGTGGATGGGGCTACCCAGGACAAGTTCAGGGTAGAAATTACAGATGCTACGTCAGATGAGTTTACAGTCGTAGAAACAAGTGGGGGTTCTTTTCTAACCGAAAGCAAGTTAAGAACAGATACTCGTGGTTTGAGTAATCGGATGAAGATAAGGAATGATATAAAGGAAAATAATTCATTTCTTTCTAGAGGGACATTGCAGTCGAATACTTTTCAGTCTAGAGCACTTAATAGTAAGACGGCAAATTTTGCTAGCACTACGCCTGCTGTTTCTGCGGGAGCCTTAACGATAATAATTGACGGCTCGTCTTCTGTCACTAAATCCTATACGACAGGAAACAGCCTTGAGGATATTGTTTCTGCTATCAATGCAGATACCACATTAATTGGCGCTAATATTTCTGCCGAGGCAGTTGTGGATGGGTCTTCGTTTAGCCTAAAAATAAGGGATAACAATGGCGACGATATGATGGTGAGAGACACCGGTGGGCTCAATGTTGATGTATCTCAAGGTTCCAGCTTGGGCGATAATGCTGGCGCAACAGCTATGGCTGAAGTTTTTGCGAAAGCGATTACTTTCAGTACAATACCTGCGAAGGGCACAACAGGTGGCTTGCCCACTTCTAAAAGCACTTTGACAGATTATTCAGCTAAAATACTTTCTACATCCTCAGCCCAAGCCTTTGGTTTCGAGAGAGAATTAACATTTCAGGAAAATTTGAGAGAAGAATTATCTTCGAAAAACGCCTCGATCAGTGGTGTTAATATGGACGAAGAGTTGGCGAGCCTCATCATATTTGAACAGGCTTTTATGGCTGCAGCCAGGGTTATGACCGTAACTTCCGACATGTTTGAAGATTTGGCGAATATGCTTTGATAGTAATTGTTTTAATTAGGTAAAAAAATGGTATCGCGAGTTACAAATTTATCAAGTCAAAAGCTGATAGGTTCACTGATTTTAAAATCTCAGGATCGGATTAATGATGCGCAGGTGAAACTTGCCACTCAACAAAAATCTCAGGATTACCTAGGAATTGCTGAAGATGCTAAACGTCTAGTAACAGTTGAGTCTTCAGTAAGAAGAATTGAGCAATTTGAACAGGATAACAAATTTGTGAAGATGCGGATGCAGAGTATGATGCACTCAATGGACGGCTTGTCAGATATAATTTCTGATGTAAAAGCCTTGTTGAGGGAAATATTGGATGATGGCAATCTTCCGCCAGGTATGGATAAGGACGAAATTGCCGAGTTAAAAATGGATGAGATTTCTATGTTTTTGAATACAAAGATTAATGGGCGATTTTTGTTTGCTGGAACAAAGACAGACACAAAACCCATCCAAGAAGGAAACTTAGCTTCTGCCCCCACATTTAATGCAGACGGTGTAACTACTACAGCGGAGCCTGCTTTTTACTATAAGGGAGATGATGGTCAGGTAAAAGCCAGAATAGACGAGGGTGTAGAGTTAGAATACGGGATTAATGCTAATGAGTCAGGTTTTGAGAAGCTGATTAGATCGCTTAGAATAATTAAGTCAACCAGTCTAACAGACGCTAATGCTAATGGAAAATTCTTGCACACACTTGATTTGATGAATCAGGCTAGTGACGAAATTACAGCTGTTGAGTTAAAAACTGGGATCCGTTTTAAACAGCTAGATAACGTAAATAAGAACTTAGAGAATACAAAAGCTGTTCTGCAAGGGGTAGTCACCGACATAGAGAGAGCAGACACCTTTGAAACTGTTGCAGAATTAAATCAGGTTCAGACACAACTTGAAGCTTCTTATACCACGGCTGTTCGAGTTAGTAATCTGAGTTTAGCAAATTTTTTGAGGCGTTAGGTAACTAGTTGTTAACGATTTGCTAGTACTTTTAGCAGCTAAAAATTTGTTTTAATAATAAAATAACTAAAATTAATACTAAACTGGTGTGTGAATTTGGGCGTTAAATATTGATATTTCAATCATTACTTTTGTTTCGTTTTAATATGAAATTTCTTGCTTGTAGCTGGGATCTCTATTATTATGAAACTAATGGTGGGCGAATGTTTAAGTCGCCGATAACGATAATTATGGCATTGCATTCCTCTAAAGAATATAGTGCTCATTTCCATCCAGGGCAGGAAGGCCTAGCATAATAGGTCAGACAATTTTGGTGCCTAGAATAGGAGACTGAACATATGGCTAATCCGGATATTCAACTATCAGCAGCGACCAGAGCTAATCTTTTGTCGCTAAGCAGAACAACTGATCTTATTGGAAGAACTCAGGAACGCCTTGCCACTGGCTTGAGGGTAAATAGTGCGGTTGATGACGCTATTTCTTTCTTCCAAGCACGTAGTTTGAGCGATAGGGCTAGTGACTTAACTCTGCTGAAGGGAGACATTGACCAAAGTATTAACGCAGTTGAAACTGCTGCGGCTGGTATCGAGTCGATCGTAGGGATCGTGGAACAGATGAAGGGTTTAGCAATATCTGCTCAATCGCAGACTACTACAAGTGCCCGGTCTAGCGCTGCTGTTCAATTTAATGACCTCAGAGATCAAATTGATAACTTATCAAATGATGCATCTTATAAGGGGACAAATATCATTAAAGGTTCGCCCGCTAACCTAAAAGTCACTTTTAGTGAAGATGGTAGCTCAACGCTGACAATTTCAGGAATTAAAAGTGATGCGTCTGGTTTGTCTATTACAACCGCGGCAGGTAACTGGGCAACGCAAGCAAACATTGATGCTGCTGTGAATGATCTTGATAGTGCTCTAAGCACTCTTCGTTCTACTGCCCAGACCTTAGGGTCTAATGCCAGTGTTTTAACTTTGCGATTAGATTTTACGAAGGAGCTAATCAATCAGCTAGAGGATGGTTCTGCAAAACTAGTAAATGCCGATTTAAATGAGGAATCTGCAACATTGCTGACTTTGCAGACCAGACAGCAGCTGGGTACCATTGGTTTGAGTATAGCTCAACAGTCCGAGCAATCGATTCTGCGACTCTTCTAGAGGGTGGTTATATTCGACGGGCGTCTCGTATTTTATTTATATTGTATTTCAAATTTGGGTGCCCACGAATTAACTACCTAACTGCTGTAGTTTTGTTGTGTGGTAAAATTGCCTGCACATATAGACATGCAGCTTATTATGAGATTGTGGAAATCAGGTGAGGTGCCATCATGCCACTAAAATTAACTCTTAAGCCCAATGAAAAGGTTTTGATCGGAACGGCTGTGATTAGTAATGCTGGTCAGAAAAGTGAAATTGTAATTCAAAATACCGTTCCAGTACTTAGAGAAAAGGATATCATTACCGAGGAAAATGCAGATACAATTTGTAGAAAAATTTACCATGTAATTTTGAATATGTATGTAGAACCGCGTAATGAAAAAGAATATCACGATATTTACTTTAAATTAGTGAAAGAGCTATTTAATGTTTACCCAGACCAGGTGATGTTGGCGTTGACAATGGAAGTTTCTCAAAAGATTTTAGAAGCTAATCATTATCAGGCGCTAAAAAAATGTAAAAAACTACTTAACTATGAATCGGAGCTTTTGGCTAATGTCCCAGGATAAATTACAAGCCTACGCGCAAACACAAAAATCCTCTATGAATCCAAGAGAAGTAGAGGCTATGGCGTTTACAAAATCTGCACTCATGCTTGAGGAGGCAAAACAAAAACTAGATGACTACGATGAATATGCGTCAGCACTAAAATTCAATCAATTACTATGGACTATAATTCAAGCTGATATAGTTGACAGCGATAACAGGCTTCCTCCACAAATTAAGGCAAATATACTCAGTTTAAGTATTTTTGTTGATAGACAGACGGTTAAAGCATTGGCCGACACTCAAAAGGATCACTTAGATGTCTTGATAAATATAAATAAAAATCTTGCTGAGGGTTTATTAACTAATGAGGGAGAGGCCAATACGAATAAGGACTCTAGTAAAAATGTCGGCCAGGGCGCGGTTGATTTACCAGCATAATTCACCAATAACAGTATCTATTGGGTAAAAGGAGAGCTACTAGCTCTCCTTTTTTAGTGGGAAAATATTGCCGTATTATGTAAGCGGCAGGAAAAACCTAGCTACAAATGCTATACGTTGTTCATTTAGAGTAAAAAAACCTCATATAATACAATAGCTTAACATATTTATATACTTGGCCTGATATTTGCTCTTATAAGTCTGAAGGTAAGAAGTTTAGTTTGTAGGTTTCTATTGTATGGTTGAAAATCCAAGTGTTGTTGAACAGCTTAGACCAACTATTGAAGGCAAGCCCTCGATAGATGTGGCAGCTCTATTTGGTGGTACAGGGGCTGCCTCTTCAACTTCTTTTTCAAATCAAATTCAATTTTCTTCGGTTTTAAAGGCATTCGTTGATACTCCACAGCAAGCTTTATCATCACTTAGCCAGAGTGATGGTGACAATCCTAACAAAACCTCATCGGCTGACGTGGATAGGATAGTTAGTAAAGATAATTTTGAAAGGTCAAAACATTCTGGAGATAGTGGAGGATATACTTCCCGAGATGAAGGTTATAAAGTTGATGTTTCAGATGATATAGGCACGAGCAATTTACGACCAGATTTAGATTTGGCAGACAGACCCGAACCTGCCGAAATAAAAAGTGAGGGTTCAACTAACCGTGTGGATACTAATTCGCAGTCAATTACTACTAAAGAACACTTTACCGATACTACAGGGATAAAAAAGCTAAATCAGAATACACAAAATTTAAATAATATTTTTGCAGGGACTGGGGCAGACAATATTCAACTTAGTAATCCTATTAGTAAAACTAATCAAGATGCTCTGGACTTACTAATGCAACCTAAGTTGAGTTCGGAAAATAGCACTTTAGTGAAGCCAGAATTAGCTCAAAATACACAGTTGGCGAATTCCTCGAATGCTTTTACTAAAAAGGACAATCCGAGATTAGACCCCAACACTTCTTTTCAGGACAAAGGAAGTACTATTTCCAATAGCAGAAATCAGTTGTCCAAAGTGGATCTTCAATCTCAGGAGCTAGCCCAAAAAATTGGGCAGGATAGTCCAATAAAGGTGAATATTTCGAATGCAGAAATTCAGGGTAGAAATTTGCGTGGAGTACAGACTAACTTAAGTCACGCTAATCAAATATTGGCATCGGAGTTTAGAGAGGGTGGAAAAGGAAATTTTTCTGGAAATTTTAGCCAAAACACCAGTTCTGGTCTGCTAGACAGGCAGTTTTCTAATAATAGGTTGTCGGGTAATAGTGTAAACCCCAACACAGCCGTGCAAGCCTCAAATTTACCTGATGTAAATTCTCAAATGGCTCGAGTTGTCAATCAAGGTGTAACAGCTCAGCAGATAAATAATGCCCTATCCTCGGCAGGTAAAACTAATGTCGCAGGTGTTGATAATATCAACGCACCAGGTGCCAGTAATCAGGCAAGTTTGAGCCAGTTGTCTTCCACAAATAAAATTCAGAGTCCACAGCAGCCAAAATTACCTTCAAGTCCTACAGCCACACAGCAAGTATCCATACAGATCCAAAAAGCACTAGCAAATGGACTAAATAAGGTGAATATAAAATTGCACCCTGCTCAGCTTGGAAGGGTGGAAGTTAGGCTCGATATAGCTCCCGAGGGACAATTAACAGCATCAATAACTGCAGAAAAGCCAGAGACCTTAGATCTTCTTCAAAAGGATATCCGTGGTTTAGTAAAAGCCCTTCAGGAATCGGGATTAAATACAAATTCTAACAGCTTTAACTTCGCTTTGCGGAAGGATCAGGAGAATCAACTAAATGGGGGCAGCTCAAAGAGTGATTTAAATGCTGAATTAGATGATGAGGAATTAGAACCGATAGATTTAGTAAGTCCGCAGGCTAATTCTAGCCAATTTTTTGGAAACGTTTCGGAGTTCGTTGGTATAGATATTAGGGTATAATAGGAGTTAATAGTAATATGGTAGATGCAGTAGGGGCGGTGGCACAAAGTGAAGCTAGTAAAGCTAAGGCAACGTTGGCTGGAGACATGGACTCGTTTCTTTTGCTGTTAACTACTCAATTGAAAAACCAAGATCCACTTTCGCCTTTGGAGCCCACAGAATTTACTAATCAGCTTGTAAATTTTGCCAGCGTTGAGCAGCAAATAGCTACTAATTCCAATATGGAGGAACTATTAAAAGTTCAGAATAATGCACTGGCCACATCAGTAGTGGGTTTCATTGGTACTGAGGTTTTAACTGAAAATACTGGAAAGGTTCCGCTTCAAAATAGTTCGGCAAAATTCCAGTATACACTTAATAACAATGCATCAACGGTCGTAATGACTATTACGAATGAAGCAGGCCGGGTCGTGTTTACAAAGCCAGGTGAAACCTCTGCTGGCACTCACGAGATTGCTTGGGATGGCAAGGATACAGCGGGTCGTCAGATGCCAGATGGTA
>PTLG01000003.1 GCA_002937995.1 Alphaproteobacteria bacterium MarineAlpha3_Bin7
CAGTTTCCAGACAATTGGATTTATATCCACTCGCCAAATATCAAAATGGCACGACTTTCAAATTACCTAAATTTTTCAAAAGAAATGTCTGAAAATCCAGAGATTTGCCCTTTGACTGCAGAGTACTTTACCTTTGCTGGCGACTCCGTATCGTCACTATCGGACAGTGAATTAATCGAACTAGCTATTACTGAACTCTCAGATATGAACTTAGCGCTAAGAGAGCAATTTATTGATGGCTTTGTAGTTAGGAGCCAAAAAGCTTATCCTGTTATAGATAAAGCAAGTATTGACCAGGTAAATGTGATTCGAAATTGGCTTCAGCAGTTTGAAAATCTGTTGCCAATCGGAAGATCTGGTATGTTTAAGTACAACAATCAAGACCACGCAATAGCAACAGGTCTGTTGTCTTCTCGCACTTTTCTGGGCTCAGGTAACTTTGACCCTTGGAACGTAAATATTGATGCTGAGTATCAAGAATCTGGCCCGATTTTATAACTAAAGAAAGTTGTGGGGCTTACCTTGGACCCCACTCGGATGTATTTTGGCATCACCCATTAGAAGACCTAATAAATATTAACTAATATCAAACACAAATACGCGACTTTCCGTTCTCTCATCTAGACTGTGAAAACATACTTATATGTTCACCATATTAATGCGAATGATTATTATTATCAATTACATTCAAATTTGTCAATAGTTATACTAATAGCAGGTCAAAAGGGCATAACTTTTATTTTTTTCAAAAATTTTGTTTTACGATACAGCTTGTTGTGATAGACGATTGCCCATTAGTAAGATAGTTTATTGACTGAATATAAACTATTGTTGTGAACCGCAGATACTAGTTCGCGATTTGAATTAACAGGGAGTTAAAAATGAAGTTCAAGAAATTAATCGTATCTCTTGGTGTAGTGTCAGCTTTCTTCTTAAGCACCGCCTCTACGCCGGTATTATCTAGCGAAGTGACTATAAAAGGTGCTAGTTGTTTTCCCATAGGAAGTCCTCCTGGCCGCCCATTTGAGGGCGTTGTAAAGGAAATCAATTCTCGAGGTAAGGGAGTTATTCAGGTCAAACTAATGGGGGGAGCACCTGCAATTGGCAGTCCTTTCACACTTACTCAGAAGATGTCGAGAGGGGCATACGACATTGTCGGATGTACAGAAGCATACTATGGGAACGTTATTCCTGAAGCTCCAGTAGTAAGGCTTACCAGTAAACCTGCCGCAGAATTAAGGAAAAATGGTGCTATCGCATATTTTGCTAAGCTTCTAGCGGCAAAGAACATACACTATGTTGGCCGTCACAATGACTTCGGTCCATTTCACTTGTGGCTCAGCAAGAAAATTGATAAACCAGATCTTACTGGCCTAAACCTCAGAGTAGCTCCAGTTTATACGGCATTTTTCAAAAAACTGGGAGCAACAGTGCAAACGGCACCTATGCCTAAAATATACACTTTGATGGAAAACAATACAGTTCAGGGCTTTGGTTGGCCAGCTGGTGCTTTTGCTCCACCATGGGTAAAAGTTACAAAATACAAAGTTAACCCAGGTTTCTATACCGCACCATTACAAACACTAGTAAATCTAAAATCATGGGAAGCACTTAACAGCAAACAACAGGCAATAATCACCAAGGTAGTCATGGAAAAGGAGGCAGCAACTGAACCAGGAAATGCTTCCTTAGCTGCCCATCTTAAGAAAAATGAGGCGATGTTTGCCAAGGGTGGTATGAAAACTATTGAGTTTACTGGAGCTGATAGAGAATATTGGTCAAAAACGGCCATGGACGAAGCTTGGAGAGAGGTTAAGGAAAGATCTCCAAAGCATGGGCCGGCTCTAGAAAAACTTTTTAGATAAGAAAAATAGATTTTATTATTAATGGACAGTGTGGGTTTTGCCACACTGTCCGTTGATATTGATTATTTTTCTCTTTAGCTTTGAAAAAAATGAACACTTTTCTCGATAAGTTGGAGCGTGCATCTATTAATTTAGCACAATTTTTTGCTGCCCTCGTAGCTATATCCATTGGTTTAGCAGCCATACTGATACCTCTAAACCTCTTAATAATTAAACTCAATATAGGCAGTATGTGGTGGCTTAATGGTTCCATAGAGTATGCTTTATATTTTGGAGTATTTGGAGGCGCAACCTGGGTTCTCCAACAGGGTGCTCATGTTCGCGTGGATGTAGTTACTGCCTCCCTATCTGCAGAGGCAGGAAAACAACTCGATTTTTTCATAAATATTTTTGGTGCCGCTTTATGTGTTTTCCTATGTATTTATGGAGCTCGCGCTGGAGTAATGGAATTTATTGATGGCACAATACCCGATAAGGATTTAAGAGTTCCGAACTGGATAGTGGTCTCCTTCTTTTCGTTTTCTTTCGCTATGCTAGCAATAGAATTTTTGTTTCGAATGCGAACTAACAGAGTTCTAGGTACTAAAAGTGATAAAAGTTCCGAGGTAGGGTTTTAATCATGGAATGGTACTTGGCTCTATTATTAATGCTTGGGACAGTTTGTGTGGCAATGTTTCTGGGTTTGCCCGTTGCCTTGGCTTTTTTTGCTGCAAATGTCTTGGGAACTTTTTTATTTATTAATGGAGATATTGGATTGGTGTTTATGGCAATGGAGTTCAATAATGCTATAAACTTTGGACTTGCACCTATAGCTCTGTTCTTGCTAATGGGAGAAATTTTACTTCATACTGGTGTTGCATTTAAGGCAATAGGAGCCATCGACAGAATCATTTCACGCGTCCCTGGACGCCTTTCTATAGTATCAATTGTCGGGGGAACTGTATTTTCCTCACTGTCTGGCTCCACCATAGCAAATACAGCTATCCTTGGTTCGGTTTTACTCCCCGATATGATAAAAAGAGGTTACAAACCTACTATTGCGATGGGACCAATAATGGCTGTAGGTGGTATAGCCATGCTTATACCACCTTCCGCGCTAGCCGTACTTTTAGCCAGTATAGCAGAACAGTCAGTTGCCCAGTTACTGATAGCTGGCATTATACCTGGCATCCTTATGGCACTTCTATTTTTTGCATACGTTATAGGTAGATGTGTGATTGATCCGACTTTAGCCCCCAGCTATACACCCGATGAAAGCTATCTGAATGAACCTATTACTCTAACCATGAACTTTGGAAATAAGGGTATTTTTAATATAACATATAATGGAACCGCCAAACGAACCATTAACCGCTTATTGCCCTTCTTAATTTATATATTGCCACTTTCAATTATTTTTATTGTTGTTGTAGGGTCTATATTTTTCAAGATAGCAGCACCGACGGAAGCTGCTGCTCTTGGCTGTATTTCGGCACTAGGCGCTTGCTATTTCTTCAAACTTTTTAATAAAACCGTTAAGATTACCGGCATTGAAGGGGCTGACTTCTCCTTTAAAGAAATATGGAAAGCTTTAATAGAGACGTCAAAAATCAATGTGATGATCCTATTTATTATTGCTGGCTCTCTCGTTTTTAGCCAGGCTTTATCAAACTCTGGAGCTACCGACGGATTACTTCAAGCTGTGTCCGACATGAACTTAAATAAGTTAACAATTGTAATCATAATGGTTTTGGTACTTTTATTTTTAGGGGCATTCATGGATCAAGTAAGTATGCTTTTACTTACACTACCTTTTTTCCTAATGGGAACTAACTCCTTCCAGGTAGCCTTTGATATTGATGTGATATGGCTAATGGTACTAATGCTGATTACAATGGAAATAAGCCTATTAACGCCTCCTTTTGGACTGCTCTTATATGTGATGAAGGGTATAGCACCTTTTAATGTAACCATAGGCCAAGTTGTTATTTCAGCAATGCCTTTTATTGCGATTGAAGTTGTGGTCTTAGGGTTATTAATTGCTGTGCCAGAGGTAGCTATATGGTTACCTTCTATGATCGAATAGAAAATTTATACTCGCAAAAATTACTGAGAAGTTCTGCCGAAAATCCTAGTCCCTTTTTACTAGTGCCTTTTCACCAGTTTGAAGAGATATACCTATTGCATCAACAACCTCAATATTATGAATCATCTCTTCCGGAGAAATAATAAATTCCCCCTTCCCATTAATACTATCTGCAAACGAAATAAAATTGTGTGACACCGAGTCGATGACTTCAAATTCATGTTCATCTTTATTCCCTTCAGAAAAAACAACTAAGTCTACTAGGGAGCACTCCCTGTACTCAGCAAACGTATCTGGTCCACTTGACTCCACCCAAACTTCAGTTCCAAATATCTTTAAACTTGAATGAAGAGGCGTTGACACTGAATTCCCAATAAAGCCTGTGACCCCAGATTCAAACTTCAGGTTTATGGATAATGTGTCAATAAAAGTTGGATCAATTCCCTTAGAAGAACTAGCGGCGAAGACCCACTCTATGTTACCAAACAAATGGATATACGCATCTATCCTATGAATTCCAAACTGAGAAATAGGGCCCATTGGAATTTCAGCTTCCTGCAGTCTCCAACCGCGAGCAATATTACTGTCTTTATTTGATATAAATTTTTTAAATAAATCAGCTGTAGAGCCGTGACTAAGGTTGGTCTCAGCATGTAAAATTGCGCCGAATTTATTATCAGCAATCATTTGTCGGATGTATTTGATGACAGGATAGTGCCTCTGATCATGTCCCAAAGCTAACTTTATACCGGCCTTTTTTGCCGCACTCACCGCAGTTCTTGCATCATCTGCAGTTAATGCAAAAGGTTTCTCCGTATACACATGTTTGCCAAATTTGGCCGCTTTAACTATTTGCTTTGTGTGCAAGGTATGAGGCGTAGCTAGGGTAACGGCATCAATATTGGTATTTGAAAGCACACCATCTAATGACGAGTGAAGCTCCAAGCCTAACTCGTCCGCTATGGGTTGAGCTCTTTCAGTATCTGGATCAACAGCGGCTACCACTTCGAAACAACCGCTATCTCGGGCAGATCTAACATGCCTCTGCCCCCATATACCCAAACCTGCAACCACTAATTTTAACATGCAATATCCTAACTCATTAGTAAGTACAAATCATGTATAAAGTAAATTGACGAATAGTGTCTATAGTATCATTGTACTTAATTGGGAGTAATGGTAATGAGCCAAACTGACATTGATAGTATTCGTGACGTTGATTGCTTGAAAAATTCTGTGTCACCAGGAGAGTGGAGTTCAAGAGTCGACCTTGCTGCCTGCTATCATATGATTAGGAGGAACGGCTGGAATATGGGAATTTTTAACCATTGTTCCATTAGAGTTCCAAATGAACCCGACTATTTTTTGATCAAAGCACATGCCCTACTATGGGATGAAGTGACAGCATCTAACCTCATCAAGGTAAATATGCTTGAAGAGTTAGATGAAAATTCGTCTGTCAATCGACCTGGTTTTGTCCTTCACTCTGCGATACTTCGGGAAAGAAAAGATGTTAATGCAATAGTTCATATACACGAAGAATCTTCCGTTGCCGTCTCAAGTATGGAGGAAGGTATTATGCCACTTACCCAGGACGCTATTTTTCTATATGGGCAAGTTGGATACCACGAATACTCTGGAATTACGGAAAATGCTGAAGAGCGGGATGCAATAATAAAAAATCTTGGTACCAACTCCACGATGTTAATGAGAAACCACGGTTCTGTTACGGTTGGCACTAATATGAGTGAAGCCTTTTCTTGGACAGCAAGGCTAGTAAAGGCCTGCCACATCCAACTTCAACTGCTAGCAACAGGAAAGAAATTGGTAGTGCCATCTGAGGATATGTGTCGCTATGTAGCCGAACAATACAACCAACACACAAAGGGAAGAGCCCTGGATGATTGGCCAGCCGCACTTCGCGAATTAGAAAAACAAGACCCCACTTACAGAAATTAACTAGACGTGGAAAAACGTATAAAAATAGCTGGGTATCAGCCTGAAGGATCCATATTAAGCCAGAGCCTAAATATTTTTGGCAAGTCACTAGCTAATGAAACCCCCAACATCAAAACGGAATTTACTTTTAATATTATGGACATAGGTAAAGCACCCGAAGAAATTATCAAATTAGTATCTGACGGTGTCTACGATGTTGGCTACATATCAAGTAGCTATTTTGCAAAAAAAATACCGGAACTCTATATCTTTGATATACCTTTTTTGATTAAAAATAGACAACAAGCGTACAATCTGATTGAAAGCCCTTACCAAGAACAAATATCAGCCGAAGTTTCAGAAAAGTACAATTTAACGCTTCTTTCCATTTGGGACTATGGGTTTCGCCATTTTTCCAACCACGAATACCCAATAAAAACTTTGGCAGATTGTAAAGGATTACTATTTAGAACTCTTCTTAATGATTTGCATCTAAAAATGTTTGCATCGTTAGGTTTCAAAGCAGAAATGCTACAGGTAAGTGAGTATCTAAGCAGAATAAAAAGTGGGGAAAAAATTGCACAGGAAAATGCTCTCACTAATTTTTATAATTTTCAACTCCATCATTACCATCGCTACTTATCTATAACTAATCACCTCCTTGGGGTGGCACTTCTTATATGTAACAAAAATACATTTTCCACACTAACCACTGAACAAAAGAAGCAGTTTTTTAGTGTGGCCGCCTCGTCTGCTATAACGCAACGAGAATTGGCTATAGCTGAAGAAAAAGTGGTACTGGAAAAATTAAAAAATAATGGTGTGTTAGTTTATAATTTATCCGATAATGAGAAAGCTGCCTTTAAAAAAGCGCTTTCTAAAACGGCGTTACCTTTTCGAGACAAAATTGGTACCAAAGCTCTAGAACATCTCGAAATAACTAACTAGTTTTTTCATATTAAGATAATTTATCAGGATTCAAGGCTACCATATTAACCCCGTCTATGGTCATAACCAAAATTCCATTTTGATTTTTTACTTCCAAAAATGTCTTTACTACTCCGCGATCCGGCTTTGACCGTGATCGCAAAGTTTGCTTAACGGTAGCGGTTACCTTTAATTTATCTCCACCTCTTACTGGATGGAGCCACTTTAACCCATCTAAACCTGGAGAAGCCATGCTGGATACATCTGATAAATAGTGACAAACAAAAAGTTTCATAGCTAAGCTAGTAGTGAACCAACCACTTGCTATAATTCCCTTAAAAGGTCCCGCCAAGGCTTCTTTTTCATCAATATGCATAGCCTGAGGGTCAAATCTGCGAGAAAACTCAACCATTTCATCATAATCAACTGTAACCTCCCCCAACTCATATGACTTACCTTCTATATAATCTTCAAAGTAACGTTCTTTATCTAACGCAGTAAATGCCTTCTCCCCCTCTTCATTATTCATAGCTCACACCCTTTAAGTCAGTTGTTTTCTCATCATTTTAAAAAAAAGCCTAGAGGTCGGCCTATTCGTTTTGCCTCTTCCTCCGGTGGGTTGTTCTCATCCCAGTGAATAGCATCAAATCTCATACCAGTAATCTGTGAGGCCTGTTCAGACATTAACCAACACACCGGCGCCACCATTTTATATGGCGCCACCATTCCCCCGACCTTCTTACCAGCCAATTCTCTATCCTCAGAGATTTCAAAACCCTCTGTGTCTGCAGCTCCTCCAGGATTTACTATATTAACTGTAATACCTGTTCCCTCTAGATCCTTTACCCAAACCTCCGAAGCATTCTCAAGAGCTGCCTTGGAAGGACCATAAGGAGATGCACCAGGCTTAGTCATTGTCTCCAACCTGGTGGTCACATTTATCAATCTCCCAACTTTATTCTTTATTAAATGAGGAGTGATCAGGCGGGCCATTCTATCTGCCGCAATAAAATTGGTATCCAGCACATTTTGAACCACTTCATCACTCAGTTCATAAAACTTGTTTGAATAGTCTTTTTTATACCTATTAGGAGAACTATAGGTAAATGTTAGGGCTGCATTGTTTATCAATCCAAAAATATCACCAAAATGGAGAATTGTTTTCTCAACTACTTTTCTACAATCTTCTGGGTTCCTCAAATCAGCCAAAATTGAAAATAATTGCTTGCCGAGGTTCATTTCGTTAGATTGGGAGCTAACTCTATTAATATCTTCCTCTATATGGGCAGCAATACAAACGTTGGCACCCTTTTTGGCAAGTCCGTACGCCATTTCTCTGCCGAGGCCCCGACCACCGCCAGTTACAATTATTGTCCTACCGGAAAGTTCTTGAGTATTCATAACTTATCTTTATATATTTCAAGCAAAACTACCTAGAAATTGTCTTCAGAGCTCCTATCAGCTTGTCAACGTTTTCCAACTGTGCAGCCTCTCCCATCATACCAATACGCCATAGCTTACCAGCAAATTGTCCCAAGCCAGCACTGATTTCAATTCCATGATCCTCTAGTAATAAGGTGCGGGACGGAGCATCTTCTATATCTGGTGGGAGAAAAACTGTGAGCAGTTCTGGCAATCTAAACTCTTCGTCAACTAACATTTCAAACCCAAGCTCCAATAAACCAGCAACCATCCGCTGTTGGCAATCTCTATGACGAGCCCAAACTGTCTCAAGCCCCTCTTCCACGATCCTGCGAAGTGCCTCATGAAGGCCCATCAGTGAATTTACTGGAGCCGTATGATGATAGGTTCTTGCTCCATCACTATTCCAGTATGCAGAAACTAAAGAAAGATCCAGCAACCAACTCTGAACTGGCTGCTTCCTATTTTCCACATGTTTTACTGCCGCATCACTAAATGTGACAGGTGACAGACCTGGGGGGCAAGACAAACACTTTTGACTGCCTGAGTAGACTGCATCTGCACCCCACACATCTACCTGAACAGGAACGCCTGCTAGCGAAGTCACAGTATCCATAATAATGAAAGCCTTATTCTCTTTGGCAATCTGACATAGATTAGCAGCGTCAGATAAAACCCCTGTGGATGTTTCGGCATGGACAAACCCCATATGTTTAATATCGGGATGTTCAGAAAATGCTTTTCGTACCTTATCTGGGTCAACCGGTTTACCCCAGTCATCCTCCGTTGTTACAACCTCCGCTCCAGCCCGGCGAGTTACCTCCGCCATTCTACCCCCAAAAACACCATTGATACAAATTAGCACCTTATCTCCAGGCTCAACCATATTATTCACGCAGGCTTCCATACCTAACGACCCTGGCCCCGATACCGGAAAGGTCATTGAGTTATTAGTCTGGAAAATATAACGGAGCATATCTTTAAGCTCATCCATCATAACAAGCATAGCTGGATCCAAATGCCCGATAGTAATGTTTGACATTACTTTTAGTACATCTGGGTGAACCTGCGATGGTCCAGCACCCATTAGTAAGCGATTAGGTGAAGAAAAAGAATTAAAATATGGGGGTTCATTAACTAACGATGGTGATGTTTGTTCTGCTCTCAATTTTCAAGTCCTATTCATATCAAAATAAAAAATAATTAAGTGCTATACTACTTCGCAGTATTATTAGTATCTGACCACGAGACTTTCAAACGGGAAAGTATTTTTATTTCTAACTTGGTTTCCAATCGTCTAGACCTATTGAATCTGCTACGCGCTGGCGCCATTGATTTATTGGCTCACAAGTCCCATATTGTTTGACCATTTTTTCAGTATAATCAGTTATTTCCTTATCCGTTAAATTAAAATTAAGGTCATCCCTAAATGGCTGCTCAACATACCAATCGGTATCTACATATAGTTCGACCCTATTATTTTCTGGATCCTTAAAGTATATACTCCAGGCAACCCCATGATTAATAGCATAAAGATCAGTAATATCCGCTCTCTTTTCAAGGATATTCCAGAATTTACGAAGATCTGGCAGTGTTTCAACCAGAAAAGAAATTTGGTTTATCACATTGAAAGATATTTCCTCTGGTTTACCAGAAATCAAAACAATTTGATGATGAACCATAGGGTCTCGGGTTAAGAATACTAAATCTGCCTTGATGTCATGCCCCTCAATATAGCCTTCATCAGTACGATGCATCTTAAATAATTTTTGATAGAAGTCCGCCATACGTTCTATGTCTGTCACCCAAAAGCCAAAATGAGTGAAACGAGCATTTGGGGAAACAATATCTGTACTTGTCATATATTACTCCATCTATATTTTATCTATCTCGAACGATACAACTATATCTTGTTATGATCATTGTTTAGTTTAGGGTTTTAAGCTGTTTTTTAAAGACTACTTAAGGATAACCAACTACTACCCAGCTGCAAATAAATTGAATAAAAACTATAAATAAAACTATGCGAGAGCGTCTCAAAATTATTACTCAAAAAATCGCCTACCGAGTTGGGGTAGAACCGGGAAATTTTATGGGTGTCTGCCTAGCAATTTTGTCTGGCTTTATGCTAATGATTAATGGGGCAATCGGAAAATATCTTGGCGAAGAAATACACCCATTTCTGATCACTTTTTTTAGATCTGCAATAATTGTAGCTATTTTAATGCCCGCATTTATTTTAGCTGGATACGAAAGAATAAGGCCTGCACGTCATCAATACCAATTTTTTAATGGCTTAGTTTTTACCGGCGCAGTGGTGGGATGGTTTTGGTGTCTTCCGAGAGTACCTTTAGACATGGTAGCCGCTATTGGCTTTACCAGCCAACTCTATGCGATGCTGGGAGCAATAATTTTTTTGGGAGAAAAAACAAAGGGTTGGAGATGGGTGGTTTTATTTATTGGATTCTTAGGTGCCATGATTATTGTAAGGCCAGGCTTTGTCGAAATTACTCCCGGGGTGTTTGTATTAATTATTACCGCTATATTATTTTCTACAAATAGGCTTATTATCAAGTGGCTGTCCACAAAAGATAGCCCTGAAGCAACTGTTGTATGGATGTCTTTTTGGACAACAATATTTACCCTACCCCTAGCATTTTTATATTGGCAACATCCCACACTTGTACAAAGTCTGTGGTTAGTAGCTATTGCTCTAGTTACTATCATTTCTCATTATACAATGACGTGGGCTCTAAAATTGGGAGATATTGGAGCAGTTGAACCGACTACTTTCATGAGGCTTATTTGGGGTGCGATAATTGGTTTTTTTATTTTTGAAGATATCCCAGATTTATTAACTATATGCGGTGGGCTGATTGTGTTTATAACTATTATTTACTCAGCGAGAAGAGAGAGGCGAGAGGGAAAGCAGTGATAACAGCTGCTTAATAATCATACAGACACAGGTAAAAAAGAAAGCCCCCTAAATCTTGCCCGACCATGAAATTTCTTCTCTCCGTTCAATTTCAAATTAGGAAATCTATCAACAAATTTTCCTATCGCTTTTTGACCTTCCATTCTACCCAAAGTATTTCCCATACAAATATGTTTACCAATTCCAAATGCTATTTGTGGATTAGGTCTCCTGCTGATATCAACCTTTTCTGGATTATTGAAGATTTCGGGATCTCTATTAGCCGCACCTAAGCAGGTGTGAAGAAATGAACCCCCAGGAATAAGTATTTTCTCCCCTTCTGGCCCAAACTCTGTATCCTCGATTACCTTCCGATTGCCAATTTGTAGTGGGCTCTGAAATCTTAGAAATTCCTCTGTTGCCGTCTTTATAAGACCTGGTTCATTTCGTAGCAACTCTAACTGATCAGGAAAATCAAGTAGAGTACCTATTCCATTACTTACTAAACTCGCTGTAGTCTCATGACCAGCATTTAAAAGAAAAATACAATTTTGCACAAGTTCAACAGGAGTTAACTTTCTTCCATCAACTTCCCCAAAAATAAGTGAAACAAGTACCTCCCCCATTTCCGCACCATATGGAGTTAATCTTCTTTTTGCTATCAAGTCTTCCAGTAACCCCCCAAATTCTTCAACAGCCTTATGACCCTCATCAATTTTTTCTGGGGATACAATAGGATCCAGAGCACCCAATATGAGTGTAGAGTAGTGATGCATTTTATTACGGTGCTCTTCGGGTATACCTAACATATCCGCAATAATTTCAGTGGGAAGTGCTAGTCCATAATCTTGCACAACATCAAATTCCCCCTTTGCCTCAACATTATCGAGTAACTTATCCACTATTCCATCTATCACCGAGTCTAACTCATTCATTTTTTTTGGTGTAAAAGCCTCAGACATAAGTTTCCTTACAATGGAGTGATAAGGATCATCATTAAAGACTAGACTAGTTGTATGGTGCACATATAAAGGTCCGTCCCCGAACCTAGGCTTAAAATCCTGAGTCTTATCAGAACTCATGTTAGGCGACTTGAAAGCTTTAACCACATCATCGTATCGGGTCAAAAAGTAAGTGCCATCAGGATTAATATGAACAGGGTCATGTTCTCTTAATATTTGATAGGTAGGGAATGGGTCGTCCAGGAACCCTTGATCAATGCTTTGGATATCAAACGCTTTTGCTTTTTCGTAATCTGAAAGTTGACTGTTCATCCGCAACGACCCTTCAGCATTCTCTATCAAACCTACTCTGCTGGCTCTAACTCTTTGTCACTAGCAATTTGCCTAGAACTAGATTTTTCAAAAAACAATTGTGAACTTCCATCCCACAATTCCACCTCTACTAATGAGGAACTAGTGGCCATAGAATGCGCCTGCTTTATTTGACTTCTCTTGGGAGTCAATTGATTTAAACACCCGCCGCGATCTACTGAGTTTCCTGGTTCACCCATAGGTTCGTAAGTAGCACACGACTCATAGCCATGAACTAATCCTTTTCGTAACCTTTGCGTTGGAAAAGCGGCACAAATAACTGCACCTCGGTCATTATAAACTTTAACCAGAGATTTATATTTAATATTTCGTTCTTTGGCATCATCAGAGTTAATACGCAACGTCCAATAAAAGAAACCCTCAACTTCTATCCTGTGATCAATTATGTCATTAATAAAAGCATCTTTGCCATCGCCCTGGCTATGGTAACTAAACCTTGCATGCGGTGTTAACAATTGAAGAGGGAACTTTCCTACACGCTCTTTAGCAGACGGTCCCTCCCATGATGGATTATATTTTACTATAGTGGGACGCTCAGGATCATTGGGGTCAAATCTTTTCAAGGTATTGCAATCAAACTCTATCTTTCCCGACTGCGTCTGCAATCCTCGCAGAAACTCTTCAGTATAATCTGAAGGTAGAGGGTGTGGCTCGGGGACATCTTTTTTTCTGCCTTCGGCAAACCATCTAAATGAAACTGGCGGCCTCAATTCTTCTTTTAGAGGTGGAACTACAAAATAGCCTTTTCGCAAAAACTTTTTCCATGAAATATGAAGGGGTAAATCTGAGGCTTCAAACTGCCTTTTTACCCAGTCCAACTCACTCATTCCCTCAGAAAACAACAAGCCAAGTCCTAACTTTTTTGAAATCTCAAGAAAAATTTGGTAGTCAGACTTTGACTCCCCCAGAGGTTCAATACACTTATGTTGGAAAACTACTACCCTGTGGTTAAGTTGGTTTTGACCATGGTGTGTATATCCGCCTATGCCAGCCCACTCACTAATATCTGGCCTCTCTAGATTTGTACAGGCTGGCAAAATAATATCAGCAAATTTAGCATCACCTTCCATCCAAATTGACTGATTTACAACAAATTCTAATTTATCCGTTCTATACATCTTAACATATCTATTGGTATCACTCATGGTGCCAAATAGAGAGCTGCCGTACTTATATAACATCTTAACTGGAGCATGCCCCTTTTTGGGGTAAACTATTTTGTCAAATTGGCTCTCTATTGATTTCCCATTCCATGAATAGCCCTCAGCTTTTCCTTCTAATATAGCTTCAGGCAACTGCAGACGGGGTATTTTCTGTGTACTAGTATTAACTGTGGGTAGTTGAGGCATGCGCTGGTATAATGCAACAGACAATGCCGTACCCTGAAGGTCGCCAGACATACCACCATCGGCATACCCAGGAAAATAAAAATTGAGATCAACCGGCGTAGAGCGCTGCATATTCCCTAGATTAATGCCTGGCTTACCAATACCCTGCATAGCCATGAGACAGACCATGGTTCTAGCCCACTGAATTCCAGTAGAATTCCTACAAGCACCACCATACCCATTTCCAGCGCCACCAGCGGATAAATAGACTTTTTTATTTCCCCACTCTCTTGCTAATGCCCTAACATCCTTTGCTGGAACTCCAGTTTCTACCTCCTGCCACTCAGGTGTTTTTTCTATTCCATCCTCGACCCCAAGTATGTAATCTTTCCATACTTCAAAGCCTTCTGTTCGCTTGGACACATAGTCCTTATCGTAAAGATCCTCTGTTATCCATATATAGGCAATGGCTAAAGCTAGAGCTGGGTCAGTAGTGGGCTTTGGAGAGATCCATTTTCCGCCCAACATTTGCGCCGTATCATTATAATGAGGATCAATATGTACAAACTTGATATCAAGCTCTTTCAGCCACTGGCGTCTTATACTCCCTTCCTGAGATGCATAATTTCCACTTGTTGACTCGGGGTTAGAGGACCAAAAAACAACCATTTCACAGTGCTTAAGAAGGTCCTCCACTGTTCCATAGTTTTCTGACATACCAACCCTCAAAGAATGTCCCCAATGATGCAAACCACCCCAATACCACCCTTCCCAGCTATCTGGATTATGGTGTACCTCGGTATGTCCAATTAAATTCATAAATCTAAAATTAGCCGAGAGGTAATAGCCTATGTTTCCCCATGTATGGTGTGAACCATGACTGGAAGCAATAGCGCCTGTACCATAGTCTCTTTTCATGCGTTTTATTTCACTAGCAACTATATCTAGGGCTTCGTCCCAACTTATTCTCTCGTACCCATCCACACCCCTGTCTTTACAATTTCGCTCACCGTTTGGATCAAAACCAATCCTTTTCATTGGATAAAGTATTCGGTCCGGAGAATACACAGCCGACTTCCAATTTTGTCCATGCGGGGATAAGCTTGTTTTTCGAGGTGGAGTGAATTTTTTTCCTCTTGCTTTAATAGTCCATGTACTAGGATCCGTGTCATCAAATTCCATATTTGTGGTCCTTATAATTTTTTCATCCTTTACATAGACAAAAATTGGACCGCCATTGGTCATACTTGTGTAACGAATTGACCCATCGTTTAATTTAATTCCGTATTTCCAATTGTAGCACTGGGTTAACATTATTGTTTGAGCAAACCAGTATGTGAGTTCATCTGGGCCATCCATAGACAAGTTAAACTCCTTTTGAGCGTCTATCTGCTCCTGATAATCTACTGGAGGCATAAGTAGTCTGATGGCGAGTTGTTCTGTTTTAAAGGCTAAACAAACGTCAGGAGTTGGGTGGATCCCAGCTTCAGACTTTAATTTTCCTTTGCCAAAGATATAAAATCTACCTTTAGTATTATCTGATACCTTTATCTGCGCCACAAAACTCTTCTCTTTTAGGCGCCGTCGAAAGCTAGTATTTCTCCAAGCCACAAACCTTATTAAGAGGTCTAGACCAAGAAGAATAAAATATAGTCTCATAACGTACCCCTATGAGGCAGGCATTATTATTGACCGACACTCACCAAAACCAATTCGAGCCTTTCCAGCGCCAGCACACCATGCTCGCATAATTACTTCATCTCCATCTTCCAGAAATGTTCGAGTTTCCCCACTGGGAAACTCAATTTTTTCTTTTCCTCCCTTACAGGCCTCCAAAATACTGCCATACGTGTCTGAGGTTGTTCCAGAAACCGTGCCACTACCGTACAGATCGCCTGAATTTACGCTGCAACCATTACTGGTGTGGTGTGTCAACATTTGAAAAATAGTCCAGTACATATCCTTAAAGCCAGGACTACCAATCACGTGAGGGTCTAGATTACTAGCTCTCATTTTTTCCGTACTAACCGCAACTTCAATATTAATATCAATACCCCCAAAGTCCTGGTGACTGCTTGAGTTGAGATATGGAAGTGGCATTGGATCGCCATCTGGCCGCTCAAATACTTTGGTCCGAAATGGCGCTAGAGCTTCCAAAGTAACGACCCAAGGGGATATTATGGAACTAAAATTTTTTGCCATGAATGGACCTAACGGCTGATATTCCCAGGTTTGGATATCTCGAGCAGACCAGTCATTTAATATACAAAGCCCAAAGATATGGTTTTCGACTTCTCCAATATCTATACTGGTACCCAGTTTAGTTGAGGATCCCACAAAAATCCCCAGCTCTGTCTCGTAATCAAGGCGTTTGCATGGACCAAACTCTGGAACCTCGGCGTCTGGAGGCTTAAGCTGGCCTTTAGGTCTGATAGTCTGCTCACCACTTACCCTTATTGAAGAAGTTCGGCCATGATAGGCGATGGGTACATATTTGTAATTTGGAAGTAATGGATTATCTGGGCGAAACATACTTCCCACATTAGTAGCATGATTTATTGAAGAGTAAAAATCAGTAAAATCACCTATACTGGCTGGCAATCCCATCTCTGCCTCCTGCATAGAAACCAGACAAGAACTAGCTTCCTCTTGAGGACCACCTAATTTTAATAGTGCTGATACATTTGCTCTAAACTCTGACCAATCCACTGGACCCAGATCCATAAAAGAATTTAGGGTTGAAGATTTGCATGCTTCTACCCCAACGCCAGATAACAATCCAATATCTGCTGCCTTGGAAATATCTAATATAAAATTGCCTATACCGACACCGCACCTAAATTGCTCTTTTTCATTTGCTCTGAAAACACCGAGCGGGAGGTTTTGTATAGGAAAATCTGTACTATCCTCGTTAGCCGAGTCTACCCAGCTTTTAAGGTTTACGTCGTGTGTTGAGTTTAAATCTATCATTTTAATCCATACTTTCGT
Organism: Alphaproteobacteria bacterium MarineAlpha3_Bin7; assembly: GCA_002937995.1. Classification (GTDB taxonomy): domain Bacteria; phylum Pseudomonadota; class Alphaproteobacteria; order Rhodospirillales; family UBA2165. The sequence continues at coordinate 16,782 of PTLG01000003.1, forward strand.
TAAAGTGTTTTTTAAGCCCTTGCCAACATTTAAAATATTCAGCCTGTAGACAGGGCGTCTGCATGGCAAATTCTGTTAGTCTATAAACGTAACGGGTCTCAAACATAAATGCCATTGAACCATCAATATATACTGGCTCTAAATCAGCTATACTAGCAGCTTCAAAAACGTCCGCATCATTTCCATGAGGGGACATACTATTGTGAAGACTGCTGCCACCAGGAACAAATCCCTCTTTTCGGCCATCATATTCGCCCCTGATTAGACCCATAAACTCACTCATAATATTTCTGTGATACCAAGGAGGCCGATAGGTATTATTAGCAACTATCCAACGAGGTGGAAATATTACGAAATCTACATTGGCGACCCCCATTGTATTACTCTGGGATGTTAGTACGGTATAGACACTTGGGTCTATATGATCGAAACTAATTGACCCAACCGCATTAAAGTTTGCTAGGTCATATTTGTAAGGTGCAAAATTTCCATGCCAGGCAACTACGTCCAGAGGAATATGATTAATTTCCGCCTGCCATATGTTACCTCCAAATTTAGAAATTAACTTAAAGTCACCCTCCTTGTCTTCATACCTTGCCACCGGATACAAAAAATCGCGAGGGTTAGCTAACCCATTGGAACCTATTGGTCCCAAGTCCGGCAGGCGCATGGCCGAGCCATAATTTTCTAATACATACCCCCGCGATGGGCCATCAGGGAGTTTTACCTGAAATTTAACACCTCTGGGAATAACTGCTATCTCGTTCGGATTCACCTCAAGAAGACCCATCTCTGTGTAAAGCTGAAGTGCTCCCTGTTGAGGCACAAGTAACATTTCTCCATCCGCATTATAAAAATATTTATCTTCCATAGAACTATTTGCTGCGTAAATATGTATGGCAAGTCCCGCCATCCCGACTTCACCTGCTCCCATCATTGTAACAAGACCGGAGATGAAGTCTGTTTTGTCATCAGGTATGGGTAGCGGATCCCAGCGCATTTGGTTCGGATTCGGCGGAACATCGTTAAACGGAGCCCCCTTAATCAAACTTTTAGATAATTGCTTAAACGGCTTATGCTTAACAGAGGGCCTTATCCTATAAAACCAGGTTCTTAAATTATGGTCCCTGGGCGCTGTAAAAGCTGTGCCGCTAAATTGCTCAGCATAAAGACCATATGGAACCTGTTGAGGCGAATTTCTGCCCTTAGGCAAAGCACCAGGCAACGCCTCTGTAGCAAACTCGTTCCCAAACCCACTCTGATATTGAGTAGTTACTGACACGGAAGTATCCATAATCTACATCCTCAATACTTACTATTTAATAATAGTTTCATTTGAAACTATTTACAATTATTATATAGTAAATCAAATATGTCTACATCTGAAAAGCATACCATTATACTGGATGATTTTATACCATACAGGTTGGCTATCCTTGCGAAAGCCGTGGGGACCAGCCTATCCAAAACTTACGAGAGCCAAGTTGGTATAACCAATCAGCAATGGCGAACACTATTTTCAATAGCGCGCAAAGCTAATTGTTCAGCATCATATGTTGTAACTCATGCTGCGCTGGACAAGGTTCAAGTAAGCCGGGCTCTTACGGGATTAATTGATATAGGTCTTGTGGTCCGCAAATATGACAACTTGGACAGAAGAAATTCCGTACTTAACTTAACAGTAGAGGGATGGAAAACTTACAGGGAAATAGCACTAAAAGCTGAAAAATTTGAGAAAAAACTGTTAGAATCACTCAACCAAGAAGAGACCCAATTTTTGAACATTATCGTGAACAAATTAATGATAAGAACACAAGAATTAGAGATTTTAGCCAAAAAGTAGAACTAATATGCCACCAACAATCAATACTGTTCCGAAAACCTCGTTAACCGTGACTTTTTCCTTAAAAACTATTACGGAAGTTAAAAAAGTAAATATTAGCTCTACTTGACCAACAGCACGAACATATGCAGCATTCTGTAGCGCCATTGCTGTAAACCAGCCCACAGAACCCAGCATACCTAATAGACCAACGAGACTTCCCCTTAATTTATATTTCCAAACCAGTTTTATTTGTCCCTTTTCATAAAAATATAGATAAATTGTCATTACCAGCACTTGGATTGTAAGAGCTACAAATAAAGTTGCCGACGCAGATAGTATCAAGTTATCACTATCCAGAGATAATGAAGCCCCCCTATAAGACACAGCAGATATCCCCAGCAACACCCCATTTCCAAGTCCCATTAATGGTCCTTTTTGGGCCCAGGAAAAAAGCAATTCTTTGGGATCAAATGAAAACTTGGCCAACGACAAAAGACAGACTCCTACAAAACTTATCAAGATTGCAATGAACGTAACTCCTGTAATAGCCTCACCCAAAATAATAATTGTGAATAAGGCTGTTTGAAGTGTCTCAGTTTTTGAATAAGCTGTACCAACAGCAAAACTTTTCAAATGGAAAGACCTCAATAATAACCACATCGCTAGAACCTGAGCAACTCCTCCCACTATTGAAAATGCAAAAAATTGTGCGCCCCAATTTAAAGGCTGGGGATCGTAGTATCGCAGTATTATCCAGTAAACAATTGCCAATGGAAGACCAAATAAGAATCGGGTATAAGCAGCCCCCGAAGTTGATAAAACGGTGTTTATAGACTTTTGGAGAGAGTTCCGAAGATTCTGAAAAAATGCAGCTGCTAATGAGAGAAGAAGCCAAGCCTCCAAGTTAATCCGCCTTTCTACCTTTTATGGCTACAAACCAATCAAGAGATGATTAATTGATGAATACTAATTCCAATTTGCATAATACCGTAGGCAACCATACCAAAGATTAAAGCATAAAAAAAAACTTTAAGGTGATTTTTCATTTCTATACTCCAACTCCAGAAAATTCCGTATCTCAATCGTTTGCTTAATTTAAGCCTATGGGCAAAATTAAAAAAACTATTTTATTTTATTAATTATATTTGACTGCCTTAAAGTATTGGTATCATAAATAAATATCTATTATGAAAACCCATTTCCTACTTGGAGAATGAATTTAAGTGTTAGGTGGCGTATTAGCATTACTAGCGGCAGCGACATTTGGTTTTAATGCAGTTGCGATAAGGCGAGGTGTCCTTACGGGAAGTGTGGCACAAGGACTAGCAATTACTGTACCGATAGCCATACCAATTTTTTTAATTGCAGTAATTTTTACAGGCGGGCTATCCCTTATAGCGGACTTTTCACTCTATTCTATTGTTTTGTTTAGCATTTCTGGCGCAGTACATTTTAATCTAGGGAGATATGCAAATTATAGAGCCACCAAAGCTATGGGCGCTAATTTAGTGGGACCAATAATTTCCGCTAATTTGATTATTACTATTGGGTTAGCAATAATATTCCTAAATGAGGAAATGACACCTCTGCGAGTTATTGGAATTTTTTTAATAATTTTAGGACTACTAACTTTACTTCGTTCCCCTGGCGTAGCTGGAAAAGGTATTAGAGAGGACGAGACAAAAAATTTTCAACCAAGACTAGTAGAGGGCTGGGTATTTTCCATACTGTGTGCAGTTATATTTGGATCTACCCCAATCCTCATACGGATGGCATTTTTAGATTCTGAAACGGAAGGACTAGGGCCGGGACTTGCTGGTGGATTAATTGCCTACATAAGTGCCACAGTTTTTCTTGGATTATACTACGCTGTAAAGCCTTCGGTCCTCAAACACTGCCTATCAATTGATCGCCAAGCTGCCAAGTGGTTTGTTCTAACTGGATTTCTTGTGTGCGCCTCCCACATGTTTAGATTTATGGCCTTAGCTGTCGCACCTGTTTCAGTTGTTTCTCCTCTTGTCCAAACGAGCGGGATATTTCGAACTATACTAGGCTGGTTTATCAATAGAGATTACGAGGTCTTTGATAGGTGGGTTCTCTGTGGAATTTTTATAACGATACTGGGTGCTGTAGCTCTTACGCTGAGTACTGATTTATTTTTAAGTATAGTAAATCTACCAAATAACATTGAGAGATTTTTTCAACTTAGTTGGCCTTAACTAAACTAAAAAACTTTGGATTACCCACTATCCATTTTTTTTCTCAAGATCTCATTTACAGACTTAGCATCGGCCTTACCTTGAGTAGTCTTCATCACCTGTCCAACAAGCCAACCTAAAACCTTCTCGTTGCCATCTTTATACTGGCTCACCTGATCAGTGTTTTCCAAAATCACTTTTTCAACAGCACTATCGATTTGACCTGTATCCGTAATTTGCTGGAGTCCCTTTTTCTCAACAATCGCAACCGGGTCTTCGGCAGAAGTCCACATGGTTTCTAATACACTCGTTGCAATTTGATTAGTGATGGTTTTATCTTCTATTAAATCAAGCAAACTGCCCAGACGATCAGCTTTAACTGGACTATTATCTATATTCAAATCATCTTTTTTCAACCTAGCAAACAACTCATGTATTACCCAATTGGCAGATAATTTAGGATCCCGTCCAACAGAAAGATCTTCAAAGTAATCCGCTATTTCTTTTTCCGAGACAAGAATTTCTGCGTCCCCTTCGCTCAAGCCCATCTCACCAACAAACCTTAGTTTTTTTGCATCTGGTAATTCAGGAAGCCCTTTTCTTATTTCATCGACAAACTCAGTTGAGAGGTCAATTGGCAACAAATCTGGATCTGGAAAGTACCTATAATCATGTGCCTCTTCCTTGGATCGCATTGAACGGGTTTCGCCTTTGTCAGAATCATAAAGACGAGTTTCCTGATTAACAGTGCCACCACTATCATAGATGTCGACCTGTCTTTTCGCTTCATACTCGATGGCATCTTCAACAAATCGAACCGAGTTAATATTCTTTATTTCGGCTCGTGTTCTTAGCTCGCTAGTACTCTTAGGCCTTACACTAACATTTGCATCACAGCGAAGCGAGCCTTCCTCCATATTGCCATCACAAGTTCCTAAATACCTCATAATCGCCCTTAATTTCCGCATATAAGCACCGGCTTCTTGGGGACTACGGAGGTCTGGCTTGGAAACAATTTCCATCAAAGCTACACCAGCTCGGTTTAAATCAATAAGTGTATTTCTTGGGTCCTGGTCATGAATTGACTTCCCTGCATCTTGTTCTAGGTGAAGCCGTTCAACACCGATCTCCCTGATTTCGCCTGACATTTCTAATGTAACAATACCCTCTCCCACTATTGGCTGAAGATATTGAGATATTTGATATCCTTGGGGAAGATCTGGATAAAAGTAATTTTTTCTCTCAAATACTGAATGTAAATTTATTTTTGAATTAAGACCGAGGCCAGTTCTTACTGCCTGTTTAATGCAAACCTTGTTTATAACTGGCAACATCCCTGGCATCGCAGAATCCACAAGGGAAACTTGTGTATTTGGCTTAGCTCCAAATTCTGTAGAAGCATCGGAAAATAACTTTGAATCGGAAACAACTTGAGCATGCACTTCCAAGCCAATTACAACTTCCCAATCTTCTTTTTCACCCGAGATAAAATAACTCAAGATCCTATTTCCTCTATATAAGGTGCTTGATGGCTAAAGTTAATTTGTTTTTCTAAAATGTCGCCACACTGGAAAAGCGTTTCTTCATCAAAAGCTTTGGTTATAAGTTGCAAACCGAGGGGTAACCCCTCATCTGACAGACCGCCCGGAAGCGACAATGATGGCAAACCAGCCATGCTGGCCGGAACAGTAAAAATGTCATTTATATACATCTGAACAGGGTCATCCATTTTCTCCCCAATCGGAAAGGCTGCAAAGGGCGTAGTGGGAGTAAGCAACACATCAACCCTGTCAAATATATCATTAAAATCTTGGATTATCAGAGAGCGAACTTTCTGAGCCTTCAAATAGTAAGCATCATAATAACCAGCACTCAAAACGTAGGTGCCAATCATAATTCGTCTTTTAACCTCCTTACCAAAGCCCTCTCCCCTTGTAGCCTCATACATGTCGTTTAGATCCGATCCATCAACTCGCAAACCATATCTAACTCCATCATATCTAGCCAAATTGGAAGAGGCCTCCGCAGGAGCTATTATGTAATAAGTTGGAAGTGCGTATTTTGTATGAGGAAGAGAGACATCAACTATTTCCGCCCCTGCCGATTTCAATAACTCAACCCCCTTTGACCAGAGTTTATCAATTTCAGGACTCATTTCGCTTATTCTATACTCTTCGGGGATACCTACTTTTAGTCCTCGAATATCCCCAGTTATTGCAGCCTCAAAATTGGGAATAACTTCTGGACTTGATGTAGAGTCTTTTGGGTCATGGCTTACCATGGACTGAAGCATAATAGATGCGTCTCTGACTGTTTTTGTTAAAGGACCTGCTTGATCTAAACTAGAAGAAAAAGCAACCATCCCCCATCTCGAACAACGACCATAGGTAGGCTTCATACCTACTATACCGCAAAATGACGCAGGCTGACGGATAGACCCTCCTGTATCAGATGCCGCCGCCCCTAAGCATAGATTAGCAGCAACTGCAGAAGCGGAACCACCAGATGACCCGCCCGGAACTCTGTCTTTACCGTCATTTAGATACCAAGGGTTTTTTACGGGACCATAATGACTCGTGATGTTAGCAGACCCCATGGCAAACTCGTCCATATTTGTCTTCCCAATCATCACCGCACCACCACTTCTGAGATTACCCGAAACCGTAGACTCGTAAGGGGGAATGAAACCATCCAGTATGTGAGATGCAGCGGTTGTTAAAACACCTTCTGTACAAAAAAGGTCTTTGATACCAATTGGAATGCCATCCATACCTCCAAGGGTTTCACCTCTTGCACGCCTTGCGTCGGACTTCCTTGCTAAATCCAGAGCTATTTCTGGAGTAGATGTTATGAAAGCATTTAAATTTTTGCATTTTTCAACCGTAGAGATATGTTCTTTTATTAATTCTTCCGAGGAAAACTCCCCTGACTGAAGTTTATCTCGTGCCCCAGAAATAGTTAGAGAGGTTAAAGTCATAATTACTCGACCACCTTAGGAACCACATAAAAGTCCGAATTATCGGACGGGGAATTCGCAAGCACCTTATCTTTCTGATCGAGATTAGTTACTTTATCATCTCTTTGCGAGAGTATTTCACTTGTAACACTAGTAACAGGTAAAACATTTTTGGTATCAACTTCATCAAGCTGTTCAATCCAATCCAATATTTGATTAAGTTCTGTAGCTAGCTCAGATTCATCCTTATCGGCGACCTTCATTCGGGCTAGCTTGGCAATCTCTTTTACTTTAGCTTTATCTATAGCCATGGACTTTTCACTAAAATCATTATTTATTGACCTAAATTATATGAATTGTCTTATTCCGGCAAAAGGCCATTTACAACCCTAGACTCTCTTATATTTTTCTAAAGTAATTTTTTATGCCCATTATTACTACAGTTCTAGCTCTCTGGTATACCTGCCCGGCGCAATCCTTCTATCATTTTAACTTTTAAATTTTGATTAGGAAAATTATAACTTTGATCCACACGGCTCACAGATGTCTTGTTATCGAGAGTTAAAAGTTTACTGGCGATTTTCTCAGCCTCACCAATATCTCCGAGCTCTACCAAAATAGCTATTACCATTATGTGGCTAGTATCCCAACTAGGATTCATCAGTAAAGAGCTCTTGCAGTATTCTAAAGCTTTATCCAATTCCCCTACTTCGTAATAAATTAGACCAAGAATATTATAAAATGCAAACAAAAGAGGGTCCCTCGGACTTACTCTTATGGTTTTTTCTACGCTTTCTTTAGCTTTTTGAAGATCTCCGTTTCCATAAGTAAAGCTCATTGCAAGGAAACCGTTCCAGTGGCTCATATTTGGACTGATCCTTATAACCCGCTCGCAGCTTAAAATACCGAGTTCAGGATCTTCGCTAGTAATAGTTAAAACAAAACCACAAAGTAGAAGAACCTGAGGGTCCTCCGTTTTGGTACCAAGAGCTCTTATAGCAAATTGACTAGCCTTTTCCCTATCATTTTCGGTATAGCCTTCCCAACCTCGACTAGCCCTAATTTGATATCCCCAAGCTGTATAAGCTAGTGCCTTTGCATAATCTGGTGCAGCCTCAACTGCTTTATGCAACAAGTCTAGAGCCATTTTATTTTGACCTGGATCAAAAGAATAAATTCCAGGCAAAGATTGCAAAAACAAATCGTAGGCATCCAAGTTATCTGGCGGTTTGCTTTTTGCCCTCTCTATCTCAGCACTAATCAAATTAGGCTCAATCGCACCCAAAACAGAATCGGTAATCTCATCCTGAAGATCAAATATATCCTCAAGTTCTCTATCGTATTTTTCAGCCCAAATATGATTTCCTGACAATCCTTCTAGAAGTTGGGCATTAATTCGAACCCTATTACCCGCCTTTCTAATACTACCCTCAAGCACATATCTGCAATTAAGCTCGTCAGCTACTTGCCTAATATCTGGCGATTGGCCTTTATAGGTAAACGAAGAGTTTCGAGCTATTACATTGAGCCACCGCAAATGGGAAAGAGCTGTAATTATGTCTTCCGTAATACCATCAGAAAAATATTCCTGGTCACTATCACCACTCATATTGTCAAATGGTAAAACTGCAATAGATGGTTTTTCATGAGAAGTAAGTGATGTTTCCTCAATTTTCTCAGTAGTAAGGGCCTTAATTCGAACGGCATAGGCTTGAACAGGTTCGGACACATTTTTTACTACTTGTAGACCTAAGTCTTGATACTCAGCATCTATACGGTTTTTTACTTGGTTGTAAACATCCCCAGAGATACAGATGCCTCCAGGTTCAGACAATCCTTCTAATCGTGCCGCGATATTTATTCCCTCTCCGTGAATATCTCTGCCATCGTCAACTATATCACCCAGATTTACGGCCATCCGAAACTTTAAAATATTATTCGAGAGCTTATTTTGAAGTTCAATACCAGTCTCCAAAGCCTTTTGGATCGTTTTAAACTCTGCGAGAAAACCATCGCCAGTGAACTTGACAATGCGCCCTTCATTAATAGTTACCGTCGGCTCAATAATATCATCCCTTGCCTTACTCCAAGCACCAACAGTTCCATCAGTATCCACTTCCATAAGTTTGGTGTAATCTTCGATATCAGAAATTAGTACGGCAGCTAATCGATGTTCCATTTACTCACCACTATTTAGCGAAAAAATATACCCAATTAAGAGACATGTTCATTCTAAACCAATCTCTTTCAACGCATCTAGATATTTTTTCTTATCAGCATTATCAGAAAAAAGCAGCTGACTGCCTAGCAACTCCAAGGTCAAATCGGGGTATGTAATTGTCAGCGCCTCCAAGGATAATTTTGCTTTATCTTGCTCCCCACTCTTAAAATAACTTATAATTAACAATCCCCACCCAAAAGGGTTTAAATCAAACTCACTAAATTCTCCAAACACCCTCTCAAAATGCTCAACTGCTTCAGAATATTTTTCTAGCATACAATAAATTGCATTAAGAACTAGGGCACTTCGCCTATCAAGAGGATTCACCTTTAATGCATTAATCGCTCTATCTATAGCTATTTTACTTTTTCCTACAAAAACAGAGAGCATTGCATAAGTAATATCTGCATCTGGAACGCCTTCACAGCTGCCCAGTTTTTCCTCCATTATTCTATTGGCTTCCTCATAAGCGCCTTTTATCATTTTGCCGATGCAAACTCCAAAATATGCATCATAGCATTGGGGATTAATACTTAGCGCTTTTTCCCCACTAGTTATAGCTTCATCAGCTAATTTTTCTCTATCCTGTTTGTTAGAAATATCATGCCAAGCTCTTGCACCCTTTACTCTCCCAATTTCCGAATACGCTATTGCGCAATTCGAATCTATTTCAAGGGCCTTCTCAAATAGCCTTAATGCTCTTAAATAGGTTCGAGGGTTTGGTGGATAAGCAAATCTGCGCCCTTTACGCACGTAATCCTCCGCTTCTTTTCGTTCCCCCGCATCAACCCCCTTATCTATGCTAGAAGATGAAAACTCTACATTAAGCTGTTGAGCGATTTTTTCCGAAATTTCTGCCTGAAGATCAAAGATATTTTCCAATTTCCCATCAAAGCGTTCAGCCCACCTATGACTATTATCCTCAGCATAAATTAACTGAGCTGTAATTCTGACACTATCCCCTGCCTTTCTTACACTTCCCTCAAGAACATGATTTACATTCAATTGTTTTGCCACATCTCTTATGTCTGGAGATTTTCCTTTATAAGCAAAGGTAGAGTTTCTCGCTATCACTCGTAAGTCTTTTGAACGAGATAATTCAGTAATAATGTCCTCTACAATTCCATCCGTGAAATATTCTTGTTCTTTGTCACCACTCATATTATCAAAAGGTAAAACTGCAATGGAGGGTTTTTCCTCAGGAGTTAATGCCTCTACTATCCCAGGACTATCCTCTAGACTTTTAAATTTTACAGAATAGGCCTGTATAGGTTGAGTAACATTTTTTACCTCCTGGGGCCCCAGATCTTCGTACTTTGCATCAACACGGTTTTTAACCTGATTATAAACATCTCCAGAAATCACAATGCCTCCAGGTGCCGCAACCTCCTCCAAGCGCGCTGCAATATTTATTCCCTCCCCATGAATATCACGGCCATCGTCTATAATATCACCCATGTTTATAGCCATTCGGAACTCTAAAGGATTATTTTTGAGTTTATTTTGGAGGTCGATAGCACTCTGTAACGCTTGCTGCACTGTATTAAATTCAGCGAGAAATCCGTCTCCAGTAAACTTCACTACCCGTCCGTCAACATCTTCCACTATCGGTTCGATCACAGAGTCTCGCGCATTACTCCATGCTGCTACTGTACCTTCCGTATCTTCTTCCATACGTTTGGTGTAATCAACGACGTCGGAGATTAGTACCGCGGCTAATCGATGTTCCAAAACCACCTCCAGAACTCATTAAAATATTATCGATGCACTCAAGCTCAAAAGCTTAGAACCTTAAAAATTGTATATAAAAATTGTGATGGAATAAAGGTATAGGGGTCATTCAACGGCTCAGTATAATAAATAAAAGTGTAATAATTTGAGAGGAGACTTTAGTAGGTGTTTGATCTAAGGTAAAACTTAAATTACTTATTATAGTCAATTAGTTACTTACTATAGTAATCTGTTATGTACACATTAAAGGGCGTTATTAAATGGAACGCAGACTAGCAACTATCTTAAATTGTGTTGTGTTTATCTACACCAAAGCTTGTTAAGTGACCAATAAATACAAATTAGATAAGGAGGGAAACAACAATGGTTGGCGAAACTAGTTCTCTTGCACTACCATCTTTAAGTGAGGTCGTTTTAAAAACTGGCAACTTTGATCGGTTAAAGAATTGGTATATAACGGCTTTGGGCTGCGAGCCATTTTTCACTCGCCCCCGCCCGAAAGAAACTTCGTGGACTGGCGCTCAGCAGATTGCATTCTTCAAGCTGATGGGAGAATACCCCTATTCCCAAGTTTTGGGTATATTTGAGGTTGACGGAACTGTTGACAGCCCAAGCACAGATCCCGGACTGCACCACCTACAATTTGCTCATGCAAGCTTTGATGAGTTATTTGATCGCTACGATAATTTGAAGGCTGAAGGGATACTGCCTGCCCACACTTGGAATCACGGCGTAAGCACTAGTTTCTATTACGCGGATCCAGATGGTAATATGGCAGAAATGAACTGCGTTAATTTTGCTACCGAGGCCGAGTTTTTCGGATATTTTGAAACTGAGTCTTACAAAAAAAATGTGTCGGGTATAGAAATAGAGGCGGAAGATTATATTAGCCGTTATAGAAGCGGGACCCCGAGAGAAGAGCTTGTAAAGATAGAAGTTTAGGAAGACTTACTCATCAAAATCTGCTGTAAAGCCGGCATCTGTGCCCTGATAGTTTCCATGTTTATCAATGGGCTTTTTTTTCTTAGCTCGGCTATTTTTTGAGGGTGTTGGATTTTGAATAGAGTCTGAGGTAAAGCCTACATCCGTGCCGTCATAATCACCGTGCTTATCTATCGGCTTTGGCCTAGCATAAATAGGTTTTTTTCTGACCCTTGAAACCTTCTTTTTTTTCTTCTTTGCCTTGGACTTCGTATCAAACCCAATAATTTTTTGAGCATAAGCTCGAGCATAAGGGCGATCATTTTCTTCCGTCATGATATAATTCCAAAAAATGAAAGTTTAAGAGAGAGTGAAACACTATGATTTAATATTACCATCTCCAGCCCTGTAATTTCTCCAGCTTTCTCATACGTTCCTCACTTAATTGATCTCTCGCCAATCGTTGACGTTCTACCCATCGATACAATTTATATCCATCGGGAGCTGTGTGTTTTACAGGCACATCTGCGTCTCCATAGGCCGCCACATATTCCTCTAGATATTCAAACCCTTCATCCCAGCTTGTATCTTTTGGGCTCCAGGTCCAACCCTTAAGTTGATCCAACTGCCTCCTTTTTTGTAGATCCATTGAATTTTTCTGCAAGCGCTGTCGCTCAACCCATCTCCCTAATTGAAATCCATCTGGACAGACGTAATTCGCAGAAAGATCAGCATTACCATTGGCAATGATGTATTCTTCCATGTATTCAAAACCAACTTCCCAGGAATCATCCAAAACAAATTTCCTCCGAAAAACAAAATAAACTACGTAAAATTTGGTAAATATAAAAGAATAAATTGGTACAGAAAATTATTTTTATAAACAGCTTAGTATAGCAAGGTCTGAAATGTTGTTAAAAACCAATAATTTACCACTTTCAAAAAACAGGCCTAAATATTTTTGTAACAATTTGTTGACGGTTTTTTAAATAATTATACTATATATAGTATTTGTTATATCTTTTTAGCCAATAAAGAGATTAAAAAAATGGGTTGCTGGGGCACCTCTAAGCAGTATGTTTCAAGGGGTGATTTGGTTCCTTGGGGGTTCCAATTTGACTAGCTAGTTGATTAGCGAAGGCAGGAGACATTTGATCCTAATTGGGTTACAATAGTCTGCTCGGGGTTTGGTTTTTAATTAACGGAGATAATTTTGCTAGATAATACCATTCAAACAATTAAAGGTCCTAAGGTTGATGTTGATAAAAGCAGAAACGAAAAATTAACAGATTTTGGGAAAGCAACCCTCTCCGACCGATACCTCTTACCCCAAGAAGATTACCAAGATTTATTTGCCAGAGTAGCTAGCACCTATGGAGATAATTCCTCCCATGCCCAAAGAATTTATGACTATTTAAGCAATCAATGGTTCATGGCCGCTACGCCCGTTCTTTCAAACGGTGGGTCTAATAGGGGCTTGCCTATTTCTTGTTTTTTAAATGAGAGCAGCGATAGTTTGGATGGCATTGTTGACCTTTGGACTGAAAATGTCTGGCTGGCCTCCTCTGGTGGTGGTATCGGAAGCTATTGGGGAAACCTGAGGTCTATTGGTGAAAAAGTAGGAGTATCGGGAAAAACTTCTGGTGTTATCCCGTTTATCCGGGTTATGGACTCTCTTACACTTGCCATTAGCCAAGGTTCTCTTAGACGAGGATCAGCAGCCGTTTACTTACCACTTACCCATCCAGAAATTGAAGAATTCATAGAAATCAGGAGGCCGACTGGGGGAGACCCAAACAGAAAGGCACCCAATCTTCATCATGGGGTACTTGTACCAGATGAATTTATGAGAGCAGTGGAAAATGACCAAGAGTGGGCTTTATTAAGTCCTAAAGATCAGGCGCCCGTCAGAAAAATATCAGCTAGATCACTTTGGATACGATTGTTAACAGCTAGAGTGGAAGTTGGAGAGCCTTATATTATTTTCTCAGACCAAGTTAACCGTAAAATACCTGAGCACCATAAGTTGGCAGGACTATCGGTTAAAACTTCTAATCTATGTAGTGAAATAACTTTACCAACTGGCAAAGATCATCTTGGAGAAGATAGAACTGCTGTATGCTGTTTATCATCGCTAAATATTGAAACATTCGAAGAATGGAAAGATAATCCTGTGTTTATTGAAGACGTAATGCTTTTTTTGGATAATGTTCTTCAAGACTTTATTGACAACGCGCCAGACAGTATGGCTCGAGCAAAATATTCTGCATATAGAGAGAGGTCTGTAGGACTTGGGGTTATGGGCTTTCATTCATTCCTCCAGGCTAACAATGTTCCGTTTGAGTCTGCCCTAGCAAAATCTTGGAACCTAAAAATTTTTAGGCACATCCACTCTGGTGTAGAAGCAGCCTCTGAACTATTGGCCAAGGAGAGAGGGGCGTGCCCTGATGCAGCTGACTATGGTATAAATCAGAGGTTTTCTAATAAGACCGCTATCGCGCCAACTGCCAGTATTTCTATTATTTGTGGAGGGACCTCCCCAGGAATAGAGCCAATTAGTGGAAATAGCTATACCCAAAAAACATTGTCTGGCTCTTTCAATGTTAGGAATCGACACCTCAAAAAACTTTTAGCTGAAAAAGGTAAGGATGAGGAGGATGTTTGGACATCCATAACCGTAAATGAGGGCTCTGTTCAACATCTCGACTTTTTAACAGACGACGAAAAAGCTGTTTTCAAAACAGCCTTTGAACTTGATCAGCGATGGATTGTCGATTTGGCTGCTGATAGAACACCTTATATAGATCAATCTCAATCAGTAAACTTATTTATTCCTGCTGACATTCACAAACGAGATCTACATCAGATTCATCATATGGCATGGAAGAAAGGCATGAAAAGTCTCTACTATTGTCGCTCTAAATCTATTCAAAGAGCGGAAGATATTTTTACAAAGGAAAGTGGTCTAGAATCAGCTGCTAAAGGGGCTAACGTCGAAATGCCACTTCCAAGCCAAGATACCGAAGAGCTTCCTATTGCGGCAAGAATTAACGATAATACCTCCGAAAACAATGACTACGATGAGTGTCTAGCTTGTCAGTAAAGATAGAGAATCACTAGAATGTCCCTTTTAGATGCCAGACCGGTTTACAAGCCCTTTAGCTACCCTTGGTGCTATGATGCATGGCTCACCCAGCAAAGATTGCACTGGCTTCCTGAAGAAGTCCCACTCGCAGACGATGTAAAAGATTGGCATAATAAGCTAACTCCAAGCGAACAGCATCTAATGACTCAAATATTTCGGTTCTTCACTCAATCGGATATCGAAGTAAATAACTGCTATATGAAGCATTATGCACAGGTCTTTCAACCAACAGAAGTACAAATGATGCTTGCAGCTTTTTCCAATATCGAAACCATACATATAGCAGCTTATTCTCACTTACTAGATACTATTGGCATGCCCGAAACCGAATATTCGGCATTTCTTCAATATAAAGAGATGAAAGATAAGTATGACTACATGCAAGAATTTAGCATGGATTCACTTGATAACATTGCAAAAACCTTAGCCGTTTTTGGTGCTTTCACAGAGGGCCTCCAGTTATTTGCCAGCTTCGCTATTCTTTTGAATTTTCCACGCCTAAATAAAATGAAAGGTATGGGGCAAATTGTTACTTGGTCCGTACGAGATGAAAGCTTGCACTGCGCCTCCGCTATTAAGCTTTTTCGAACTTTTCTTAACGAAAATCCAGAAGTGTGGACTCAAGAATTTCAGAGAGAATTATATAAAGCCTGTGAAACAATAGTAACCCACGAGGATGCCTTTATAGAACTTGCTTTTGAACTGGGACCTATTGAAGGGTTAGCGGCTGATGAAATCAAAGATTACATAAGATTTACTGCTAATAGAAGATTATCCCAACTTGGCTTACAACCAATTTACCAAATTGATAAGCACCCCCTTCCTTGGTTGGATACAATGCTAAATGCTGTAGAGCATACAAATTTTTTTGAAAATAGGGCGACAGAATACTCAAAAGCAGCCACCAAAGGAAGTTGGGAAGAGGCATTTGAGTAAAATAGTTTGCTGTCTCTTCAGCTTAGTTTGACTTTACAGTAACCAACCCAAGTCAATGATTTTTGAAAAAGTTTCAGAACTAATGAGGACTTTCCCCAAAGGATCAAGATTACTCGGTCTTGACGTAGGAAAAAAAAATATTGGTATAGCGATATCTGATCTGGGCTTAAAAATAGCTAGTCCAAACTCAAACTTAAAACGAACCAAGCTAAAAAAAGATATAGAATCTCTTGAGCAAATTATTTTGGATAAAAATATTGGAGGTCTGATATGTGGCCTACCTATTAAATTAGATGGCTCAGAAGGCAAAGCCTGCCAATCTACTCGGCAGTTCGCAAAAGATGTAAACGCCGAACTTTCTATTGGTATAAGCTTTTGGGATGAGAGGCTCTCAACGGTTGCTGTTGAACGGGTATTAATTCAGGAAGCAAATCTAAGCCGGCAGCGACGATCGCAGATTGTAGATAAGGTTGCGGCTGTTTATATATTGCAATCAGCCTTAGATTATTTATCTAGTAATTAATTTTACCTTCACTAATAATCTCTTCCAAGGTTTGTACCCAAACCAGTCAGACAGCAGGTTCAAAGCCAGGTTCATATTTTGGACCGCTCATGGTTCCGTCTACGGCCATACCAATAATACTGTGGGACAAATCCTTCAGCGCCAAAAAAATCACGTCCTCCTCCTCTGTGGCTACAATTGAGTGAGGTGCATTCGCTGGTATGTAAATTAGTGAACCAGCAGGCGCAACAAATTCCTTTTCATTAATTACCCCCTTTAGTGTCCCCTTAATGACAAAGTTAAATTGCTCATTAGGGTGTGTGTGCAAGCGAGAACCTGTTCCCTTAGGCTTATGGATATAACCCACAAGCATACGCTCACCTTCCACCACACCCCCATGAGATGTTGAGTACCCTGGACCCGCATCAATAATATTTAGTTGTTCCATTTCAAAACAATAATCCCCATCCCCAGCAAGAACAGCACCTTCAGTTTTAACCTCTCTCATTTGCAATCTCCAAAAACCTCTAAAAAGTATTATTAGTAACAAAATTTGTCTATAAACTAGGTGACCAACATATTCAATGTTTATAGGCAAATCTTTTATGCTAAAAACAAAATCTTTATTTTCTGGACGAAAATGATATCCAGCTCTATATTGCGGTTTTATGGCTGATGAAGCTGCCAACTTAGGGTTTTATCATACCCACTTACTCGGAATAGAAGGTCTTTCTAGAACCGAGATTTCTTCTTTATTAGATAAATCGGAAGAATATGTAGAACAAAACCGCAAGGCAGACAAAAAAGTTGATTTGCTTCGTGGCAGAACGATTATTAATTTGTTTTTTGAGAATTCTACTAGAACTAGAACCTCTTTTGAACTCGCTGGTAAAAGGCTCAGCGCCGATGTAATAAATATGTCTATGGGAAATAGTTCTATAAAAAAGGGCGAGACACTCATAGATACAGCAATGACTTTAAACGCTATGCACCCGGATATATTGGTGGTGAGGCATGGTGAAAGTGGGGCAACGCAATTATTAGCAGAAAAAGTAAACTGTTCGGTTATAAATGCTGGAGATGGCAGCCATGAACATCCTACCCAAGCCCTGTTAGATGCACTTACTATTAGAAGAAGATTAAAAAAATTAGAAGGGCTCGTTATTGCTATATGTGGCGATATTGCCCATTCTAGAGTTGCTCGATCAAATATTCATCTTTTGGTAACTATGGGAGCTGAGGTTAGAGTAGTAGCACCACCCACACTACTACCCCCAGCGGTCGAACAGCTTGGTGTAACAGTTTTTCACGATATGAAAAAAGGCTTGGAAAACACTGATATAGTCATGGTTTTGAGGCTACAAAACGAGCGGATGGATGGAAACTTTATACCTTCAATACGAGAATATTTCCTGTTTTTCGGACTAGATTACGACAAACTATCTGTAGCAAAATCTGACGCCCTCATAATGCACCCAGGGCCAGCCAATCGCGGCGTTGAAATAGACTCTATAGTTGCAGATGACTTTAGTCGCAGTGTTATTCGTGAACAGGTAGAAATGGGAGTAGCAGTGAGGATGGCTTGCCTAGAAATACTCTCAGCAAATATACAAAGAAAAAGAGCCAGTGAAGAATAAACATAGTGATGGTCATAAGGAGCAAAAATGAGTGGTAACTGGACAGCTGCTATGCCCGATAACAATTTAGGAAAACAAGTTTATATTAACGCTAGATTACTTGACCCTGCTAGCGGACTAGATGTCAAAGGTTCCCTTATTACTGACGGGGAAACCATTAGTGACTTTGGAGAAAATATATTTCCCGACGGATTGCCAAGTGATGCAGAAATAATTGATTGCGATGGCAAGTGCCTCTCACCTGGTTTCGTAGATTTTCGAGTGCAAATAAGGGAACCAGGAGAGGAGCATAAAGAAACCATTGAAACTGCTGGTCGCTCGGCAACTGCTGGTGGCGTTACAACAATGGTGTGTCTTCCTAATACTATACCAATAATCGAAGATATGTCAGTTGTCGGCTTTGTAGCTCGTCGCGCAAGGCTAATAGGTCTTAGTAAAATTTATCCATATGCTGCACTTACTAAAAAGCTTGAAGGCGTGGAACTCACAGAAATGGGTGTTCTAGCTCAAGCTGGTGCTGTTGCGTTTACAGATGGAGAAAAGGTAATTGCTAACCCTCAAGTTTTGAGAAGAGCCCTTACCTATGCTCTAACTTTTGACTTACTTATTATTCAACATCCTGAGGAACCAACTTTGGCAAGTGGCGTTATGAATTCTGGTGAAATGTCCACTCGTTTGGGACTTCCTGGAATTCCAACCGTTGCAGAGACTATTATAGTTGAAAGAGATATCCGTCTTGTCGAACTAACAGGGGGAAAGATACATTTTGCTAACGTTTCGACAAAAGATGCCATTGATGCTATTAGAAAAGCTAAATCCAAAGGCTTGAAAATAACATGCGATACTGCGCCCCCTTATTTTTCTTTAAATGAAAACTCAGTAGGCGAATATCGCACCTTTGCTAAGCTTTCGCCCCCTCTTAGAAATGAACAGGACAGGTTAAGTGTAGTTGAAGCTTTGCAGGACGGAACAATAGATCTTATCGCAAGCAGCCATGCCCCTCAGGATGAGGACAGCAAGCGACTGCCATTTGCCCAGGCTGCCTATGGTGGGGTTGGCCTAGAGACCTTACTTCCAGTTTGTTTGGAATTATATCATAACGGCCATATGAGTCTTCTTGAATGTTTGTCAAAAATAACGTCTGGACCGGCACAGCTTTTAGGATTACCAGCCGGGCAACTAATTAAAGGTCAAAGAGCAGATCTCACACTTTTTGATCCCGATGAAGGCTGGCTGGTACAAGCTGACAACTTAGCCAGTAAAGCAAAAAATACTCCATTTGATGGTAGGCCTGTCCAAGGAACGGTATTGCGAACTGTTATAGATGGAAGAGCGGTCTATCAATCTAGTAAACTTTCTTAAGTTTTTTAGGACACAACGATGAATGTCGGAGATAACTTTACTTTAATTATATCTATTGCGCTTTTATCATATCTTTTTGGTTCAATCCCATTTGGACTTGTATTAACTAAACTTGGAGGTATTTCAAATCTTAGGGAAATTGGATCAGGTAATATAGGTGCAACTAATGTTCTACGTACAGGTAGAAAAGGTCTGGCATTTTTTACCCTAGTTTTAGACATAGGCAAAGGTTTTGGCGCAGTAATAGCCACATCTATTTTTGGCATTAATTATGCTATGATAGCCTCGATTTTTGTTGTTCTAGGACACATATTTCCAGTTTGGCTCAAATTTAAAGGCGGGAAAGGTGTTGCTACTGCAATAGGTGTGCTTATAGCGATAGACTGGGCGCTAGGTTCAGTATTTATAATCACTTGGATAATTGTTGGATTAATCTCCCGTTATTCTTCTCTAGCGAGTTTATTTGCATTTATATTAACCCCTGGCTATGCGTGGTGGTCTATGGATGCACCAATATTTTATACTAGCTGTATAATTTCAGTTATAGGTATTTATCGACATACTGAAAATATAAGAAGACTGATCAGCAAAGAGGAAAGTAAAATAAGGTTAAAAAGTTTTTGACTAAATGAAATTAGTTAAGATAAATTTTTGTAATTCTTCAAAAAATTTGCGCTTATTTTAATAAAATTTATTATTTTGTTTATGTAAAGGTTGACGAAAGCCCTCGGCAATGCCAAATGTCCAATGCATAAAAGATTATTTATTAATTTGATAGTCTAACCCGTTACGCTGTGTTTTTTGCTGCAAGAGGATTGGTAATGACTAACGTAGTTATAGTTGAGTCCCCAGCCAAGGCTAAAACTATAAACAAATATCTAGGCTCTGATTTCAGAGTTCTCGCGACAGTGGGTCATATCAGAGATCTCATAGGCAGAGATGGGTCGGTAAAGCCTGACTCTGACTTTGAAATGGACTGGGAAATTTTTCCTGACTCCCAGAAGCAAATTAAAGAAATAGCGAATGCACTCAATGATGCTGATAATCTGTATTTAGCAACCGATCCCGATAGAGAGGGCGAGGCAATATCCTGGCATCTCAAAGAGATTCTCAAAGAAAAAAACTTACTTTCTGATGTTAAAGTTCAGCGGGTCGTTTTTAACGAAGTCACTGAGGCGGCTGTACTAGATGCATTTAATAACCCTAGGGATCTAGATAATCATTTGGTGGAAGCTTACCTCGCACGAAGAGCTTTAGACCACTTGGTCGGCTTTAAACTCTCGCCTGTTCTATGGAGAAAATTGCCAGGAAACAAATCTGCTGGTCGAGTGCAATCTGTAGCCTTAAGGCTTATTTGTGAACGAGAGCTTGAAATTGAGAAATTTGATCCACGCGAATACTGGTCGGTGTTAGTAAACTTGGAAAATTCAGAGAAAAAATCTTTCTCTGCCAAGCTTACACACCTGGCTGGTAAGAAATTAGGCGACTATGATTTAAGTAATGAAGAGCTGGCCAAAAAAGCTGTTGCTTCAATAGAGGGCCAGCCTCTTTTTGTATTAAAAGTTGAAAAAAAACAGGTGCGGGACTACCCAAGAGCTCCTTTTACCACCTCAACCCTTCAACAGGCAGCAGCCAACAAGTTATACTTTACTGCAAAGAAAACAATGTCTGTGGCCCAAAGTTTGTACCAGGGCGTAAACATAAATGGCGAAACTCTTGGCCTCATAACCTACATGAGGACAGATGGTGTATCCATGTCTGCGGAAGCAATTATAAGTTGCAGGGACGAAATCAAATCACAATATGGTAAGGAGTATTTGCCAGACTCTCCTAATATTTACAAGGTAAAGGCAAAAAATGCTCAGGAGGCCCATGAAGCTATTCGACCTACAAACATTGCCGTCAAACCCGGAGATGTTAAAATGTTGGATGAAGATCAACAAAAACTTTATGGGCTGATTTGGAACAAGGCAATCGCTAGTCAGATGCAGCCAGCTGTGTTTGATCGAGTTGCCGTTGATTTAGGGCCTTCGACTGATACTGATGAAGAATTAACCCTCAGGGCAAATGGTTCTGTTTTAATTTTTGATGGACATAAGCGTATCTATGATGATGAAAGCGATAGTAAGAAAAAAGAAGGGGAAACAAATTTACTTCCCAAATTATTGGAAGGCGAGAAACTAACTACAATATCCGTAAAACCTGAGCAACATTTTACCAAACCACCCGCCAGGTATTCTGAGGCAAGCTTAATCAAGCATCTTGAAGAATTAGGGATAGGACGCCCCTCCACTTACTCTTCGATTATGTCAAAACTTAAAGAGAACTATGTAAGAATTGAAAACCGCCGCTTTTTTCCTGAGGATAGATCGAGATTAGTAACTGCTTTTCTAACGATATATTTTTCAAAATACGTTCAGTATGACTTTACAGCAGACCTAGAAGAAAAACTTGATAGGATATCCGATGCTGATATCGACTGGAAAGAGGTTTTAAGAGACTTCTGGATAGATTTTAACAAGTCGGTTGAAGACACTACCGATTTGAGAAATAGAGAAATACTTGATGCTTTAAATGATATAATAGGCCCTCATTTCTTTGGGCCAGGGACGGATGGCGAAGATCCTAGAAAATGCCCAACCTGCCCTGACGGCCGTGTTTCTCTAAAAACTGGCAGACATGGTGCCTTTATTGGGTGCTCTAATTATCCAGACTGCAAATATACTCGACCCTTGAAGGTGCCAAACTCTGACGACACACACTCTTCTATTGCGGACAATGGTCCTAAAGTTTTGGGAAATGACCCAACAACAGATCTTGAAGTTACGCTCAGAAGAGGACCTTACGGTTTTTATGTTCAATTGGGTGAAGCGGAGGGAAAAACAAAACCAAAGAGAGCGTCCCTTACTAGAGACATAAATCCAGAAAATTTAAACCTACAAACTGCTATTGGTTTGTTATCCTTACCTAGAGAAGTTGGTCTTCATACTACGGAAAATGAAATGATAACTGCTGCAATTGGTAGATTTGGACCGTATATAAAAATGGGTGGGACTTATGTATCACTTAAAGAAGATAGTGTTTTGGAAATTGGACTAAATCGTGCCATTGACCTGCTGGCCGATGCACCAAGACGCCCAGCCCCTGTGGATATTGGAAAACATCCTGATGATGGAAAACCAATTACATTGAAAACAGGTCGGTATGGTCCTTTTGTTCAGCACGGTAGCACCAAAGCAACTTTACCAAAGGACGAAAAAGACAAAATACCAAGCCTTGAATTAGCGATAGAGTTGATTCGAAAAAAATCGTCAAAAAAGAAAACCGCCTCAAAGAAGAAGAGTTTGTCTAAAAAGAGGACTGCATCAAAGAAAAAAACTCCCGAGTATTCAAATACTTGACACTAAATTTTAGAAGGTTATCGTGCTCGATACAAAACTAAGAGGTATTTGGGTTAAATTTATTACTGGAGTTAAATATGGCAAAACCAAGTACAATACTTATCAAGTTAGAGAGCACAGCTGACACTGGGTATTATTACGTAACTAAAAAGAACCCCAGAACTCAAACAGAAAAACTGGAAATGCGAAAATACGACCCAGTAGCTCGCAAGCACGTGATGTTCAAAGAAGGGAAAATAAAGTAAAGATACTTTCTGCTAGAATATTTTAACATAAATATATGTTGAGCTCAGCGGTTGCCCAATTATAGATGCATATTTATTAAATAAGAGAGAGTTAATTTGATAATTTCAGCCGTAGTTCCTTGTTATAAAGAAAAAGGCAGAATACTGGGTGTACTAGAAAAATTTGGTGATATTGTAAATCATATTATTGTAGTCGATGACGCATGCCCAGAAAATACTGGCAAATTTGTGAAGAACAATTGCGAAGATCCCAGGGTTGAGGTTATAGAACATGACAAAAATCTTGGCGTTGGTGGTGCTACCCTCACTGGTTATGCTCGGGCGATAGAACTTAATAGCGAGATTATTGTAAAAGTTGATGGTGACGGCCAGATGGATCCAGGAATGATACCAATCTTGATTAGGCCTATATGCAATGGTATTTCGGATTACTCAAAAGGTAATAGGTTTTTCCGTCTTGATAATATTTCGACAATGCCGACTACCAGAGTAATAGGAAACCTAATACTTTCATTTACCTCAAAAATGTCGAGCGGATATTGGAAAATTTTTGACCCAACCAATGGATTTACCGCTATACACGGAAAAGTTGCAAAACTTCTCCCAATGGAAAAAATGGCTTATGACTATTTTTTTGAATCTGACATGCTCTACCGTCTTAATACCTTAAGGGCTGTAGTTACAGATATACCGATGGAAGCTATATATGGCGAAGAATCCAGTAGTTTAAAAATATCCTCAGTATTATTTCCGTTCGCTCTCGGTCACTTAAAAAATTTAATTAAACGCATCTTCTATCTATATTTCTTGAGAGAATTTAATCTAGCTTCATTAGAATTAATTTTTGGTATAACAATGACCCTTTTTGGAACAATCTTTGGGTCAATAAATTGGTATGATAGTATAACAACAGGAATACCCGCAACGACTGGGGTAGTTATTTTGGCTGCCCTTCCATTCCTGATTGGTACCTTCTTGATCGTAAGTTTCTTAAATTATGATTTGCAAAATCAACCTGACTCACCTTTACATCCTAGCCTGTGACAGTCATCCATAAATTTGGTACACTAAAGAGATAGAAATTCAATCTAAAGGGCTAACTTTCATGACAACCAAATCCCAAGAAGCACTTCTACCTGCTGGAATGATGGATGTACTACCCCCTAATGCAGAAATAGAGGCTGTGGCGATGGAAAAACTGATGTCAGTTTTTGGAACTAGAGGCTATGAGAGAGTAATTCCGCCCCTGGCTGAATTTGAAGAGTTGTTGCTGTCAGGGAGTGGCGAGGCAACAAAAACTCGTAGCTTTAGAGTCATGGACCCAATATCCCAACGAATGTTGGCGCTAAGAGCCGATATGACTATACAAATAGAAAGAATAGCCTCGACCCGTTTATCTGATTTACCAAGACCCCTGCGTCTCAGTTATGCGGGACCTATATTACGAACTAGCGGTTCAAACTTACATCCAGAAAGACAATTTTATCAAGTTGGCGCTGAATTAATTGGTTCAGATTCATCCAAATCTGATACCGAAATTATATTTATGGCGGCTCATGCTCTATTGGAATTAGGCTTAAAGGAAATATCGGTTGACCTTGGATTGCCGAGTTTAATAACTAGCTTACTTGATGAATACAATGTAAAGAAACTAGAAACAAGGAACATTGTCCGAACCGCCTGCAATCAAAAAGATGAAGCTATGCTATTATCATTGCATCTTCCCGAATCGAGAACTTTCATAGATTTAATGCGATGTGTAGGACCTGCTGATGAGTCTATAAAAAAACTAAAGGCATTAGACCTACCAGAAAAAGCAATTAAAGAACTAAACTATCTTATTGAAGTTATAACACTGATGAAAGACCAGGGACCAGAGCTTTCTATGACTATAGACCCTGTTGAGATTAGGGGTTATGAGTATCATAGTGGACTAACCTATACCTTTTTTAGCAAAAATTCTCGAGGCGAAATTGGGCGAGGTGGAAGATATTTGCTATCTAACAAGGCAGACCTCTCTCAAACTGAAAATGGCACGGGAATTAGTTTATACTTAAGTAAAATTGTCGAATTACTTCCCTCCCGAGAAAAACGAAAGAAAGTTATGGCATACTCTGGGATAAGTCATGAAATTGTTGCAGAATATATAAGAAATGGCTGGATAGTAATTTCACAATTGGAGACTGGTGACGATATTAAAAGTGAAGCCCAGAAATTAAACTGCACACACATCCTCAGGACAGATGGGATAGAAGATATCAGTTAAACTAAAAAATAGAGGAAGGAATAGTAAATAATGGCCAACGTCGTTGTTGTAGGTTCTCAATGGGGAGACGAGGGAAAAGGAAAAGTAGTTGATTGGCTCTCTGAGAGGGCCGATGTGGTAGTAAGGTTTCAAGGTGGACACAATGCGGGACACACACTTGTTATCAATGATAAGACATACAAGTTAAGCCTTCTGCCATCTGGTATCGTTCGAAAAAAAAAGTTGTCGATTATCGGCAATGGTGTAGTTGTTGATCCGTGGGCCTTAAAATCAGAAATAGAAATACTTAAAAATAATGGAGTAGATATTTCAACAAAAAACCTAATGATTGCTGAAAATGTGTCTTTAATCCTCCCTCTTCACCAAAACTTGGACAAATATAGAGAAGAGGCATTAGGTAGCGCTAAAATAGGAACCACCGGCCGCGGAATTGGGCCAGCATATGAAGATAAGGTAGGAAGAAGGTCCATTCGTCTTGGTGATTTGTCAGATAAAACACTACTTGAAGAGAGGGTAGAACGGCTCCTAATGCATCATAATACCTTGTTAAAAGGTTTTGGCTTTCCAAAATTAGAAAAAAAGAAGATTTTGCACCAATTAATTGAAATAGCTCCGAGCATATTACCTTTCAAACAAACAGTATGGAAAGTATTAGATGATCAAAGAGAAAAGGGTAGCAGAATACTATTTGAGGGAGCGCAAGGAATATTGCTTGATAATGATCATGGAACATACCCTTTTGTAACGTCGTCTAACACAGTAGCTGGACAGGCCACAACAGGCTCTGGCCAAGGACCCAAAGTAGTCGACTATGTATTAGGCATCACTAAAGCCTATACGACAAGGGTCGGATCTGGCCCTTTTCCTACAGAACAGGATAATAAAATAGGGCAAACGCTGGGAGAGCGTGGAAAAGAATTTGGGACAGTTACTGGCAGAAAACGACGTTGTGGTTGGTTTGACTCGGTCCTGGTTCGCCAGGCAATCAAGGTTTCTGGAATTAATGGAATAGCACTTACAAAATTAGATGTACTTGATGGATTTGATGAAATACTGGTTTGCACCAGTTATACGATAGATGGAGAGAAATTTGACTACCTTCCAGCATCACAAGATTTACAAGCTAAAGCTATTCCAATTTATGAAACATTAAGCGGATGGGAAACAAAGACAGTTGGTGCCCGAACTTGGGGAGAACTCCCTGCACAAGCCATAAAATACGTGCGACGAATTGAAGAACTCATCGAGGCTCCAGTGGCATTACTATCGACTAGTCCCGAAAGGCAGGACACAATACTAGTACATGACCCTTTTTCAGACTAAAACAGAATATGTTTTGAGAATTTAGGGCTTTGGGCTATAACGAATCCGATATATAAATTTTATGTTATTCTATCTGAGTAGAACAGTTCAAAATACTTTTAGGAAAATAGTTGTCCTTCCGGCTGCTAAAAAGCGATTGTGGGACTCATGGCAGAAGAACTAAACCAAGAAGATACAGAAATAGATTCAGATATTAAAGATTCCGATCGCGATTCTATAATCGATGATACTAAATTATCTGAGAACGATGAGTTGCAAGATGGGACTATTGAACCCAAGAATTTGTCAGAAATAGAGCAGCTGAATGACGCGCACGCTGAGGACTCCAGGCCATTTGAAACTCGCGAGCTAAACGATGAAAACACCGTGCAGCAATCCAATATGGAAGACCAATTAGAATACGGCGATGAAGAAGAAAATTTTAAATCAATTGACAGTCAACCTGAGGAAGACAATTTAACCAGCAATCAGCAAGAAGGCGAGGTTGAATTAGTACCGGTTCTATTGGAAGGTAGATTTGAAATTATTTCCTCCCAACCCTTACCTGAATTTGACTCTCCTTCAGCTAAGGCGTTTGAAACGATAGATAAACGCGGAGTGTACCCCAACCTTTTTGCCCTGATTTGCATACCTGGACTTGTTACAAGAGTAGAAGAGGCGGAACAAATAGTTAGACAGAAAATACCCGGTTTAATGAGCTTAATGGCTTATGGACAAATTGATTGGCCACTAATAAGCAGAAAAACATTCGCACTGGTTTACGAAAAGCCAACTGGCGGCAGGGTAAATGAAGTCTTTAAAATAGAGGAATCAGATTATCAAAAAACAGAGTTTATACATAGTGTAGTTAGTGGAGTAGTTGAGGCGTTTGAACAATTAAGTACGCGGGGCATAGTTCATCGATCTATAAGGGCGGATAACTTGTTCTTTGTGGATGAACAAAGAGAAAAAGTAGTGATAGGAGAATTTCTAGCGTCTCCGCCAGGTTTCGACCAACCCGTTATTTATGAAACAATAGAAAATGGTATGGCCGATCCAGGAGCTCGTGAGCACGGTACGATAATGGAAGACATGTACGCATTTGGTGTGTTGCTAGCAACCTTAAGTCAGCGAGAATTGCCATGCGAAAATGACAGTACTGAGGAGATCATAGTATCAAAAATTGCAAATTCGAGTTTCGCCACGCTTATAGGAAAGCAGCTTATAACCTCACGATTTCTTGA